>CAYGZE010000062.1:0-17443 GCA_964354185.1 uncultured Anaerolineales bacterium
TCTGCGACTTCGGTTCGCGCATCCTGCTGCCGTTCGGCGACGATTCCGACCTGACATACTACAAAGTGCGTGCCAAGGACGCGGTGCTGCCGCCGTTGGGCCACTTCCAGAAACAGTGGATCGACGCCTGCAAGAACCCCAGCCTCAAGACGGCCTGCGACTTCGAGTACAGCGGCAACATGATTGAGCAACTGCTCCTCGGCTTGGTGGCGTACCGCGTCGGCAAGAAACTGGAGTATGACGGCGCCACCGGCCGCGTCACCAACTGCCCCGAAGCCAACGAGTTCCTCTCCCGCAAGTACCGGGCCGGCTGGACTCTCGACGGCTGAGGAAGGTGCTGCCGTCGCCCCCCTCCGTCGAGGCGCGGGTTAGGCTGGTGCCGCCCCCGTCTTCGTGGGCGTCCTATGCGGCACCCCAAACCCGGCTTGGGCGTTAGGCGGATCGGCCTGAACATTGTTGGCCAAGGGGAAGATGACGGAAGACTCGGAACTTGAAGTCCGGAAGTGGCCACATGACCAACCACAGTCCAAGGCTCACAATCTCGCGCCGTGGCTTGGCTTGGCCGCCTTCCTTTCCACAATCGCTCTCGCCATGGGAGCCTTTGGCCGTTCGACTGTCTGGATTGCCGTCCCTGTGGCCGGACTGTGGACATGGTCATGCGTTCTCCTCGCAACAAAGGGTCGTCTTCGATGTCCGCAGTGTTCACGAAGGTTCCGAGCACTGGACTGGAATACCGACGACCAGAAGCGAGTGACATATCGGTGTCCCAAGTGCAAAGTGCTCTGGATGACCGAGTGGATTCACGATCCGGGGACCTGCTGAAAGAACTGGCCAACAACACGCCGGACGGTGTTCGTCGCCAGCGCGCCGAAACCGTCACCGTGAACGTTAGACGGATGGTCATGGAGCACAAAGCGATGGAACGTCGTGGCCTTTGGGCGTCGCTACGGAATGACGCCCGCGTGGTCGCAGTGCCCTCTGGTGACTGGGAGCATATCCTCAGGAGATACGGTCACCTCTCGGTCAACAAGGAAGATCCTTGGTGCGAGGATCGTGGCTGGCTGTGGACGCCGGCAGAGGCGGCCGCGCTTGCAGATGCACTTCAATCGGCTCGCGCCCAGCTTCTTGTGGGGTGCGTCATGGTCGACCTCAACCTCGGCAACGGCATCTCCGGAACGACGGTCGCTTCAGCCGAGGACCGACTAACTCCTGAACGACGCGCCCTACGGCTCGTCGCGTTTCTTCGCCAAGGGGCTTTTCATTGGGGGTTTGTCAGCCTCCCGACAACGGACTCGGCCGTCTAGCCATGCGCTGGACCCGACGCACTCCCGCGTCACGGCCCTTGCAGGGCGAGGGCCGCGCGGCAAAATGCGGCAAAACACGGCAGATTGATACATGCCGTTGCTCCCTGGTTGCACCCTCCGTTTCGATATCCGCGCCGAACTCCATCCTGCGGGGCAGAGGGCTGCCTTCGGGGCGTCAGCCTGAAGGTGCGGACGTCGGACTCGCAGCCCTCCGGTGGCACAGCAGGCGTCTGAGGCATGGGGAACCGGCTTGTCGAAACTCCCAAACGCAGTAGAATCGCGGACACTGCTGGCGGCGGTCGTCAGCGGGCGGTCATCTGGGGGATGTCGGGTCAGGAGTTAGAGGCCATGATTCGGACTGCCCTCACCGTGTTCATGCTTCTGGCGACATCAGCGGTTTCCTTCGCTGCCGAGAGTGCCGCCAAGCCGGATTTTTACGTCGCCCCGACCGGCGCGGACACCAATCCTGGAACGCCCGACAAGCCGTTTGCCACCCTCGCCCGGGCCCGCGATGCCGTACGCGAGCGCGCATCCGCCGGGCTCAAGAGCGATATCCTCATTCTGATTCGCGGCGGAACGTATAAACTCGCCGAAACGCTCGTGTTCGGCCCTTCAGATGGTGGCACCGAGCAGCACTCCGTCACCTACGCGGCAGCGAAGGGCGAGAAGGCCATCGTGAGCGGCGGCCGCAGGATCACCGGCTGGCGGCGCGGCGACGGCGAGTGCTGGGTCGCCGACGTTGCCGGCGTGAAGGAAGGCCAGTGGTATCCCCGCCAACTCTTCGTCGACGGGCGGCGGGCCGTCCGTGCGCGAATGCCCAACCAGGACGCCGACCCGCCTTGCTGGCAACTCAAGGGCGCCGAGCTTCCCAAGGACTTGAAGCAGCACACCTTCCAGTTCGCGGCGGGCCAACTCAGGGCGTGGCGGAACCTCGGCGACGTCGAGGCCGTCGTCTTCGGCAACTGGGAGATCACGCGCAAGCGGTTCCAGGAGGTTGACCCCGCAACGGGCATCGCCCGGATGGCCGGGCCGCACGCGGTCCCGCACGAGGCGATCGCGCCGGGGGGCGGCCGGTGGGTCTACCTCGAGAACGCGGCCGAAATGCTCGACCAGCCTGGCGAGTGGTATCTCGACCGTTCGACGGGCCTCGTGGCCTACTGGCCGCTGCCCGGCCAGGACATAGCCAAGGCAGACGTGGTTGCCCCGAAACTCACGCGCCTCGTGGAGGTCAAAGGCAAGCCCGACGCGCCCGTGCGCAACCTGCACTTCCGCGGCCTCTCATTCGAGCACGCCGACTGGACGCCGCCGCCCGGCGGGTACCTCGGCATCCAGGCCTGCCACTTCGTGACGGGCAGCACGTATACGGAGACGAGTTACGACAAGGTCTGGGGCTTCATCGAGGCCGCCGTGCGCTTCGAAGGCGCCGAGGGGTGCAGCGTCGAGGATGGCGCGGTTAGGCGCGTCGGCGGGTGCGGCATCGAGGTCACCAATCGCTGCCGCAAGGTCGTCATCCAGGGCAACCGTATCACCGACGCGAGCGGCAACGGCATCCAGGTCGGAGGACCCAAGGACGAGGCCGAGGTGCCCCGCGCCATCCGCGTGGCCAACAACCACGTCCATGCCTGCGGCACCGACTACGCCGGCGCGGTCGGCATCTGGGTCGGGTATGCCGAGGGCATCGTCGTCGCGCACAACCTCGTGCACGACCTGCCGTACACGGGAATCTCGGTCGGGTGGCAGTGGAACCCGCAGCCCACGCCGGTCAAGAACAACCTCATCGAGCGCAACCACATCTATGACGTGATGAACCGCCTGGGCGACGGCGGCGGCATCTACACGTTGGGCCTTCAGCCCGGCACGGTCATCCGCGGCAACCATATCCACGACGTGCACCGCAGCCGGTTCGCCCAGGCCGCGCCCAACAACGGCATGTTCATCGACGAGGGGAGCAAGGGGTTCCTGTTCGAGTCGAACGTCATCTATCGCACGAGTGCTGAGGCGGTCCGGTTCAACCAGTGCTCCCATGACTGGCACACCTGGCGCGACAACTGCTTCGGCGGCGACCCCACGGCCCCCGAGGCGAAGGCCATCGTGGACAAGGCCGGGCTCGAACCTGCCTATCGGGCTTCGTCTCTTGGCAGCGAAAGGTGATGGCGCATGCATCCCACGAAGATCAGATTGTTCGGGCTTGTGCTGAGTTGCCTTCTGGCATCAGCCACGCCCAGCCTGGCGGAGCCGAACAACATGAACACCGATTGGTTCAAGGACGCACGCTACGGCGTCTTCATGCATTTCCTGCCGGCCGATGCCAAGGGCCTGGCCCTGGTGAATGGCTTCGACGTCGAGGCGCTGGCCGGGCAACTGGAGATGCTCGGGGCGAAGTACTTCTTCATCACCCTGGGGCAGAACTCCGGTTACTTCATCTCGCCAAACGCCACCTACGACAAGTACACCGGCTACGCGCCGGGTGAGCGGTGTGCCAAGCGGGACTTGCCCTTGGACCTCTACAAGGCGCTGAAGCCGAAGGGCATCCGGCTCATGCTCTATCTGCCGTGCCAGACGCCCAACCAGGACCGTCGCGCGCAGAAGGCGTTCGGGCTGCCCGAGGGGGCTAAGGACCAGCCAATTGACGTCGAATTCGCCAGCAAGTGGGCCCAGGTGATCCAGGAGTGGTCCGACCGCTACAAGGACAAGGTGGCGGGATGGTGGTTCGACGGCGGCTATGAGCACATCCAGTTCAACGAGGCGATCGCCCAGGTCTATGCCAAGGCCGCCAGGCACGGCAACCCGAACGCCATTGTGACCTTCAACCCGGGCGTCAAGGTCATTCACTACACGAAGGCCGAGGATTACACGGCGGGAGAGTTGAACGAGCCGTTCGCTGAGATTCCCGCCTCGCGCTGGCTCGAAGGATCGCAGTGGCATGCGCTGACGTACCTGGGCTCCATGTGGTCTCACAGAGACACGCGCTTCCCCGCCGAGAAGTGGGCGGCCTGGGTGAAGGCCGTGGTCGCCCGTGGAGGCGTCGTCACCCTGGACATGGGGCCCAACTGGGGCCCCGCCAAGGGGCCGATCGGGTCGCTGGCGGAGGACCAGGTGAAGCAGGTCAAGGCGATCAAGGCGGCATTGGAGTGAATGGCCGCCGGGGCCAATCCCGACCGAGTCTTCACCCCCACACCACCTGTGGCAATCATCACCGGCCCGAGGACGGGCGGCGAGGGCGAGTCGCCGGGTCTACTTGAGCGCGCCAGCCGTCAGCCCTTTGACGAAACGGCGCTGCATGACCACGTACAGCACCGTCACCGGGACCGACAACACCACCACGCCCGCGAAGATGTAATTCCAGTTCTTGACATACTGGTCGGAGAGGAACCGCCACAGTTGTACGAAGACGAGTTGGCCCTTGGCCGATCCCATGATGATGAACGCCTGCATGAAATCGTTCCAGATCCACAGGCCCCAGAAGATCACGACCGTGATCGTGCAAGGCGTAAGGAGCGGGAAGATGATCCGCCAATAGGTGGCGATGGGGCCGCACCCGTCGATGGCGGCGGCCTCCTCGATCTCCTTCGGGATGGACGCCATGAAGCCGCTGTAGATGAAGATGCAGAGCGGCAATCCCCAGGAGACGTGGTGGAGCAGGAGCGCCAGATAGGTGAACTGGATGCCCAGCAGGCGGAACTCCTGAAGGAGCGGCACCATGATGATCTGGAACGGAACCGTCACCCCCGCCAGGAAGAGGAGCCTCAGGCCCCGGCCCGTGGCCATCCGCCGCCGCATCAGCGACCAGGCGGCCATCGGCGCGACGGTGACGAGGCACCCGATCACGGCGGCGCACATGAGGAAGCTGTTGACCATGGGCCAGGCGAGTTGGACGCCGGTGAACACGTACTCGTAGTTCTCGATCGCCAGGCGCTCGGGTAAGGCCGTCGGCGACCGGACGATCTCGGGCAACGTCTTCACGGAGTTGAGGGCCGCGAGGAAGCACGGGGACACGAACGCCAGGCCCGCCACGAGCATGACGGCTTCGAGGACAGGCCACCGCGGCCTGTGGGGCGCGTGGCTCACAGTTGCACCGCCTTCCGCCTCAAGACGGCCACTTGGGCGGCCGCCACGCCGACGAGGGCGGCAAACGTGACGAACGAAACGGCCGATGCATACCCCTGCCGGTTGTTGAGGACGCCCAGCCAGTAGATGTAGTAGCCGACCGTGAAGGTGCGATAGCCCGGCCCGCCCTGGGTCGTCACGACGATCTGCGAGAAGAGGTTGACCCCCGTGATCAGGGCCAGCACGGAGTTTGTCGTAAGGGTCGGGATAAGCATCGGAAACTGGATCCGCGCGAAGACCGAGAGCGGCCCCGCCCCGTCGATGGCCGCCGCTTCGTAGAGTTCGTTGGGGACGGTCTGAAGGGCCGCCAGGTAGAGCGTTGAGAAGAAGCCCAGCCCGCTCCATACCACCAGAGCGAAGATGAAGTAGGGCACGAGGGCGGGGTCGCCCATCCAGTCCTGGGCCGCCGCCCCCAGGCCGATCGAGCGGAGGACCGTGTTAACGGCCCCCTCGCGGTAGTTCGCCAGGTACTGGAACAGGAGGGCGCTGACGAGGATGCTCAGGATGTACGGGTAGAAGAAGAGCGCGCGGATCAGGCCCTTCAGTCGCCGCAGCCTGTCCAGGAGGACCGCCAGGGTCATGGAGCCGAAGGTGAAGAAGAGAACCAGGAGCAGCGTCTCGAACAGCGTGAACTTGACGGCGGCGAGCAGCCGCGTGTCGCCCAGGAGTTCGCGGAAGTTCGCCAGGCCGACATAGGTCGGCGACCGCGTCCAGCCTGTCCAGTCGGTCAGGCTGTAGGCGAAGCCGAGGATCGCGGGCAGAACGATGAACGCGGCATACAGGACGACAGCCGGCCCGCAGAGGACCAGCGACGCGAACATCGCGCGAACGGCGGCCGCGCGATTCGCCCGACGACGGCCCGATTGGACGGCGGCCTCCGACACGCTCGTCACATCCCTTTCCGCGCGCTGGCCCAATCGTCGTCCATCATCTGGAGGAGCCGGTCAACGTCGCGGTTGCCCGAGAGGATTTCCTGCATGACCCGCGCCAGGGTCATGATGAACGCCGGGGGCGGCATGTCCTCCAGCCCGATGTGGAAGCCCACGGTGGTCCCGTACTTCGCCAGGTTGGCCGCCATGTTGTCATAGAGCCTCTGGGCCGGCGGCCAGGGGCTCTTCGGTCCTTCGATGGGAGCCTTCCGGGCCTCCTTGAACTGGCTCTCGCCGTTGAGGAAGAACTGGTAAACCTGCGGGTCGTAGAAGGCGTCGAGGACGGCCCGCGCCTTGGCGAGCTTCTCCCCCTTGGCGCTTGTGGTGATCGCCCACCCGTTCTGCATGCCGGAGGTCAGGATGAACTTTGGCGGCCGGTCCGTCATCGACGGCACCGGCCAGTACTCCATCTCGAAATCGACCTGGTTCGGCTCGATGTCGCCGCCGAGCCAGCAACCCATCATCCAGGCGGCACCTTTGCCGCCGTAGAAGTCGCGCTGCTCCTCGTTGTAGCCGTCGCTCAAGGCGCCCTTGACGACGAAGTTGTCCACGAGTTCGATCATCCGCTCGAGAATCCTCCGCGCCACGGGGCTCGACGCGAAACGCACCTGCCCTGCGTCCATGCGCTTCGTCCACGAGGGCTTCGACGGATCGGGCTCGAGGTCGTACAGGTTCGTCGCAATGGCATAGAAGAGCGGCTGTCCGGCGGACCACTCCCGGCCCCCGTAAACGAGGGGGGCATAGCCCTTGGCCTTGATCTTCTTGAGCGCGGCCACGAAGTCGTCCCACGTGGTCGGCGCCTCCAAGACTCCGGCGTCCGCCCACATCCTCTTGTTGACCACGATGCCCTGAATCTGCATGCCGCTCTGGCTCGTGTACCGCTTTCCCTTGTAAGGCGGCGGCAATGGAAGGCCGACCTTCTCGTAGAACTCGTCCGGCAGCGGAACGAGGTGGCCGCCGTCCGCCAGGAAGTTCGTGAGTTGCCAGGTCATGACGACCTCCGGCAGGTCGTTGGTGGCAATCCGGGACTTGTAGTACTGCTCCCCCTCGGCGTTGCCCAGGTCGATGAGCTGCATCTTCCAGCCCGGGTTGGCCTTCTCGAACCGGGCCTTCCATGCCTCGAAGTGCCTGCGGAAACCCTCGCGGCCGCCGATATTCCGCGTAACGTGAATGGTCTTGGCGCCTTCATCCGTCCCGCCGCAGCCCACCAGGGAAGAGGCCACGACTAAGCTGGCGACCACGGCCGCGCTCCATTGTGCCAGTCGGTTCATACCGAAATCTCCCATCTGACCTCTCTCGTCCGCCGGCCGCTGAAGCACCCTCTCCCCTCGTGGGAGAGGGTGGCCGAAGGCCGGGTGACGGGGGACGTTCACCTGGCCGGGCATCCCCCCTCACCCAAAGGGGGAGAGGGGAGAACAAAGAACCTCGACGGACGCCTGCACTATCATCCCCGCTTTTGCGCGGCAGGCAAGGCTCTGCGCTCGGCCTGGAACACGACGGGCCGGTCACCGGCCAGCTCCAGGAACCTGGCCGCCGGCACGCGCGCGGTCGGTGCGAAGTAGACGACCTGGTCGGGCCGCAGCCCCGCCAGGTACGCCTCGGCGTCGTCGGCCGCGCGATCGTTGAGCTGCACCGCCCGCAGGGCCGCCATCCGGCGCCACGTCGGGATGTGCTGGGCCGACGCGCCGCACAGGTGGATCATGCCGCCGCGCGGGTAAGCGCCCAGCACCTCCTTGTCGAGCGGGGCGACGAAGTCGCGGTAGTGCGCGGCCGAGATGAGCTGCGTCGCGCAGCCGTCGAGCAGGCCGTGGCCCGGCGGCGCGTACCGGTCCGCGACGACGCTCCCGCGGCGTATGTCCTCGGGCACAACCGCCGCGAGCTCGCGCGTCGCCAGCAGAATCGTGTCCGTCACGACCCGCAACACGTGCCGCGCGGCACTCGGCCGGTCCAGGAGCCACAGCAGGAACTCCTGGCCGTAGAGGTTGATGGCGATGTTGGTCGGGCAGCTCAGGACCGGCAGGGCCAGCACCAGGCCGCGGCCCCGCGCCGCCTCGGTCGCCAGCCGCGCGAGGCGGAGGGCGTCCTGAAGAAGCGGGCAGCGGGACGGTTCGGGCGGGCGGAGCGATTCCAGCGGATCGCTCAGCGTCTCCGTCCAGTACTGGCCCCCACGGAGCATCACGTGGGCCCCCAGGAGGGCGTCGATGAAGTGGGTCCCCAGGGCGTCGATCTCGATGGCGGCGGGGCGGAAGGTATCCGGGTCGGCCAGCTCCTGGGCGCTGCGGTCGAGGTCCGCCAGCACGTCCGCCAGCCACGCCTCGGGCCGGCGGAGCATGTCGGGCTCGTTCGTCCCGCCCAGGCCGTGGGCGGCCCCGTAGAACCGGCCGCGGATCGCCACGACCCGCTCCGGGCGGCGGCCGGCGTACAGCGCCGCCACCTCGTCCCGGTGACGGGCCTGCACGGTGCCGACAGACGGTGAGAGCTCACGGCCTTGGCCCATGTCGAACGCTTTCATCTTGCGCGGCGGGTCTCCTGACCCGCCGCGCAGAGTCGCGTCATGATGCGTACACCTCGTCCGGTCCCAGGATCTCCGGATAGTGCGGTCTCAGAAACTTGCGGACCTGGTAGCACAGGTCGCACTTCGTGCGGGCCCGCTCCGGAATCGCGTACCCGTGCCGCGCGCGGGCCAGGCGCGCCAGACCCACGGGCCCCTCGCGGCAGAGGAGCGCGACGAGTTCGTTCGCGCTGCCGGGGCCGCGTCGCAGGAGCTCCACGGGGCTGGTGCGGGCGGCGCTGCCGAGGATGACGCCGCAGTTCGTCTGGATGTTGTCGTACGGGTCGACGTGGACCTCCCACATCGTCTCCGCGTCGAACTCCAGCGCGCAGTCCCATCCCGTATGGCGCCGCCGCCAGCCTACGTCGAAGCCAAGTTGCCCGACGGGGCGGGCGTCCAGGTGCGGCGCCAGCGTCCGCTGGGCCGTGCCGACCATCATCGGCGGATAGGCGCGAACGTGCTTGCGCAGCCGCAGCGCGTCGCGGGCGATCTCGGCGAACTCGCGGATGCGTTCGTCCGGCTCGTCGGTGGTCCAGATGTTCTCCGGCCCCATCGCCTCGCGCGCGATGCGGCGGAGGCGGATCACGTGCTCCGGCGGCACGAACGCCTGGTGATAGGGGTCGGCGCTTACGAGGAGCCCGATGACGCCAAGGCCCAGCAGATCCTTCACGCGTTGGCTGGCGACCTCGTCACTGACGGCAAACGAGGCATTCGTCTCGACGAAGTGCGGGGCGAGGCCCTCGGCCCGGGCCGCCGCCAGGGCCGCGCGAAGGTCGGCCCAGTACATCATGCATTCGCCGCCGGCGATGTGTACCACGCGACCCAGTGCGTGCAACGACCGCAGGTGGCGCACCACCTGCCCCGTCGTCATCCGCACGTCGGGCCGGGCCGTGGAACTCCCGAAGCAGCAGTGGCGGCAGGCGATCGTGCACCGGTACGTGTACAGGATCCCGGCGACCTGGCATGCGTTGCCGGCCGCCACGACGCCCTTGTCCCGGACCAGGCGGTCGACGTCGGCGCGGCTTGGCGTTCGGCCGGTCATCCGCTCGCGTTCCCTTCCTCCTCCTCCGCCCCCGCCGCGCTGGCATCCTTTGCACGTGTCTCGGGCGACAGCGCGGGATGCCTTCCCCACGGCCGCAGTATACACCACGCGGCATCATGTTGCCCAGCGCCTCGTGGCGCCCCTTGATCCTGCGCGTCCCGAAAACTCGGTCCAGGGCCTGCGGGGTGAGTAACGGGTGTCGGCGGCGGTGATCTCCGATAGCCGGCTGACGGGTTCGGAACTCAAGGCCAAGCGCAGCGAGGTGATGAGAGCATCGACGCTTGGCCCTCATCTCTTTCCTGGCCGATGCGCGCAGAGCGGGACAGACAAGAGACGTAAGGCAGTTGCTGGAATGCGACGCCGAGCTAGAATGGAGTCTGAGGCGTTGCAGGATGCTGCCTATCAGCGACTCATGAGGAGGATCTCCCGACGAAGGAGGCATATGTCCTGTTGATCGTTCTGCTTGCTGCCGGTACGTCCCTTGCAGCCGACACGCCGCCACCCGCGGAGGTCGCCGCCGCCTTGCATGAATTGAGGACCGAACTTGAGTGGCCAGGCCTCACAGCCGGTGAGGCGGCCACGAACCTCAAGACGCCGCAAGAGGCTTTTCGCTTTGTCCGTGACGAGATCATGCTGGTCAGCTATCGGGGCTCATATGCCGGCGTCGAGGGCACGTTGCGGACCCGCGTCGCCAACGCGACCGACAAGGCCATGCTGCTGGCCATTCTGCTGTAGAAGATGAAGGTCAAAGTCCGCATGGCGCGCAGCGATTGGCCCGAAGGCGCCGTGCCCCACCAGGGTCCTGGGCCCAGACGCCCGCTGCCAGCGCTCGACAAGCTTGGCTCGGAATCTGACAGACACCTGCGACTGTTCGTTCGGGCGACCTGTGCATCCCGTGTTCAACGTCAACGGCTTTGGCACACGGCTGAGCGTGCGGTAAAGGGAGAGGTCCAGGGGCGGCGGGGCCGGAGCAGAGGGCCCTTGGGCAGCCCGCCCCGTCGGCCCACGGCTCGTTCGCCGCGGCGGACGGGAGCTTCCCCAGCTCAAGCTTGGAGGTGGGGTAGGCCTCGGCCTTGGGGAACTTGCTCCCGCGCTCCGGAGCGTATCGCCGAGCCCTGCCAAGCCCTCTTCGGCCGAAAGGCGGAAGTGCTTGCCGCCCTTCGCTACCAACTCCTGACCGCCGTGGTCGGCACGCTCATCGAGGCCAGGGAGCATCAGGCGACGCCGGCCATTTTCCTAGTGCACGAGTTCATCACGCCAGCCACAGTGGACGAACAACATGAGGCGAACGTGATTGACTTGGGCCGGTTCGTCCGCCCCTTGGGCGGTAAGCGGGTTCGACCGGGACAAGTCGTCGGACCTTTCTGCGTTCCGGGCGGCAAGGTCGTGCCCTCAGGGATTCCCATACTGATCGGGAAGGCAACCGTTTGTCTCCGGTGAAGAAGCCTCTCGTACTTCGCCAGCATCGTTCCCGCGAACGTCGCCATTGCCGCTCCGCTACTGGCGGGCGTGGCTGGGCCAAGAGAAGAAGGCTGTGCGAGGAGGTGCAGGCTCCTCCACAGCCTTTCATTGCCTTCAACCCGGCCCGACCGGCAGATGATCAGTCCGCCCGCCGCGCGCCGCGCATGACCCAGGATGGCGCGCTCCCGAGCGCGTGCCAAGCCCGCGCCAAGGGTCGCCCCGACTCCGACGGCATGGGCAGCGTCCGGGACAGGAATTCCGGGTTTCCCGTCGCGGGTTTCGCCGTATACTGAGATGCCCTCGAACCTCCTGGAGCGCACACGATGCCACGGAAGACATCCGACCTCCCGGTCCTCCTCCTGGTCCTCCTAACGGCCGCGCTGGCCCTCGGCGCGCCGTCTCCCGTCGCTGCGGACGACTGGCCCCAGTTCCGGGGTCCCAACCGCGACGGCAAGTCGGCCGAGAGGGGCCTGCTGGCCCAGTGGCCCGAGGGCGGACCCCGGCGCCTCTGGAGCGTGCAAGGCGTCGGCAAGGGGTACAGCCACGTCTCCGTGGCCGGCGGGCTGGTCTACGTGACGGGGCTGGTCGGCAGCGAGGGGGTGCTCCGGGCCTACACGGTGGACGGCGCGCCCAAGTGGGAGGCCCGCTACGGCTCCGAGTGGGCCGAGTCGCATCCGGGCGCGCGGAGCATCCTCACCGTCTCGGGCGGCTTCGTCTACGTTGCCAGCGGCGTGGGCAACGTCGCGTGCTTCGACGCCGCCGGCGGGAACCCGGTCTGGTCGGCCAAGGTGTTCGACCAGTACGAGGCCCCGCAGGTCAAGTGGGGCTTCGCCGAGAGCCTCCTGGTGGACGGGGAGAACGTCCTAGTGACGCCGTGCGGCAAGAAGGCCACGATGGTGGCCCTGGACCGCAAGACCGGCCGCCCTGTCTGGACTAGCCCGGCCCTCGGCCACAAATCGAGTTTCTGCTCGCCGGTCCTCGTGGAGCACCGCCAGACGCGCCTGATCGTGACCATGACGGACAGCGCCGTGGTCGCCTTCTCTCCGCGCGACGGCCAGGTGCTCTGGCAGCATCCGTACAGGAACTTCCGGCAGAACCATTGCGTGACGCCGATCTACTGCGAGGGCCTCCTGTACGTGACGAGCGGCTACGGCAAGGGCGCCGTCGGCCTCGCGATTGCCGACGACGCCCGTGGCGTCAGGCCGCTCTGGGAGCAGCCCAAGCAGGACCCGGTTCACGGCCAGGCGGTGGTGGTCGACGGGTACGCCTACGCCTCCAGCCACCAGACGCTTGGAACGAAGTGGACATGCGTCGATCTGAAGAGCGGCCGCGTGGCCTGGGAGGACCCCTGCGTGGGCAAGGGCGGGTCGGTCATCTTCGCGGACGGCATGCTGTACTGCTACTCCGAGGACGGCGTCGTGGGCCTCGTCCGCCCCACGCCCGAGAAGTGCGAGGTCGTGAGCACGTTCAAGGTCACCGAGGGCGACGGCCCGCACTGGGCCCATCCGGTCGTCGCCAACGGCCGGCTCTACATCCGCCACGGCGACGCGCTCACGTGCTACGACATTGCGGAGGCCGCGGGCGGCGCCCCGAAGGGCTCGGGGGCCCCGGCGGGTGACTGATCTGCCCGCGCTCTTTGCCGTACGGACCGCCCGCGCTTCCGGGACCCGCCGGACCCGCCTACGCCTCCGGCACGACCTTCCAGCCCATCGCGTCGGCGAGGGCATGGACGGGCTCCTTGAGGTTGCCGTAGAACGTGACCCGGTGCCAGCCCCACTGGTCCCACTCGGTGAAGAGCTTCTCGATGTCGCCCAGGGGCTCGGCGCAGAGTTTCGTGCGGCACGCGCGGTCGTCCGGGTCGTTCCCGACGGCCTTGGCCTGGTGGAAGAGAATCTCCTGGCGGTCCTGCCGGATTTCGAGCGTCGTCGTGAGGTAACCGGGCGGCAGGACGGAACGGACCGACGCGCCCTGGCGGTCCTCGGAGTGGGTGAGGATGTGGAACGGGTTCGCCTCGCCCTTGGGCCCGAAGACCTTGTTCGCGGCCACGCAGTGAGCGTAGATGATCTGGCGCTTGGCGGTGTCGAGGACCGGATCGGAGATGTAGCCGGGCCGGCCCTGGGTGAGGGTGGTGAACGCCGTCATGGTCGCCGTGGACCGCACGTCGCACTCGCAGCCCCCCACGAGCCCCTCGTTGTTCAGTTCGTGGAATCCGAGGCATGGATAGGCGTGGATGTGCCCTCCGTAGAACCCGCCGAGGCAGTTGATCGTGATGGCGTTGGCTGCGTGCTTCTGGAGCACTGCCTTCATGCCCAGGTACATGGCAGCCGACGTCTCGAGCGTCTCGCGCGACACCTCGACCACGGACGCCGCCGTCTTCTGCCAGCGGTCGGCGACCTCCCGCGCCTGGTCCTTGTCGGCGGCCTTCCAGGCGTCGTTGACCTCGGCGAAGGACACGTTCTCCAGGGGGATGCCCATGATCGGCGCGGCGGGCCCGGGGGCGTGGTCGCTGACGGCGAGGATCTTCGACTCCTTCATCCGCCGCAGGCATTCCTCCGGAGAAAGAGTCTTGAGCGGGTCGGGCTTGCACATGAGGTCGCCGGGCTTTGGGGTCCGCTGGGCGCGCACGCGGGCGGCAGCGGCCGCGAAGTCGGCCGCGGAGCCGCTCCTCTTCGCCGCCTCGAAGCCCTGGACCGCCGCCGCTAGGTCCTCGATGTTCGACGAGGCCACAAAGCCCACGTTGGGCGTCTTCGCGCGGAGGAACGCGGCCGTGTAGACCAGGAAGCCGCCGCTACCCGCGTACTGGAAATCCGCGTAGAGGACGGGCCTGCCCGAGCCGGCCATGGTCTGCACCACCTGGTTCCAGCAGTTCATCTGGTAGACAAGGTAGCCGTCGACCGGGGCGGCCTTGTCCTCCTCGAGGATCTTCTTGGCTTGGTCGGGGCCCTGGGCCATCGACGTGAGGAACTCGAAAGCCGGGCACCGCTTGGCCAACTCGCCGTTGATCCGTTCCATGACCGGGACGAAGTCGAAGCCCTTGTTGGGCCAGTCGGGGCCCGCCTGCTTCGGCGCGTGCAGGGCGTAGACGATCCGGACGCGCGTCTTGCCGCCCTTCTCCTCAGCGCGGAGCAGGCGCGGAGCCGCCCACGCGCCCAAGGCGCCCGCGCAGGTCGCGCAACCCGCCTTCAGGAACTGACGCCGGCTCATCCCCCACAGCGCACATCCGCGGGACCGCCCGGACGTTCTCATGGCCGCCTCCTCCTTGCTCGAACCGCGCGGGTGCGGAGCACCCGCCCTCCTTCCACCGGTGCCCGACGCCCCGAGCGGGAACCCCCGCCGAGTCCCAATGTACCGTTTCCGGGCGGCGGTGCAACGGGTAACCGCGGCGTATGGCGGGCGGGCCAGGGGACAGGTGCGTGTGCCGGCATGCAAGGTGGCGGACGAGCGCCATCCCCCCACCCGGATCCCGCGGCGGGCGGGCTTAGGGTTCGGCCAGCAGTGTGCCGGATTACCCGGTGCAGCACGCGGCGGGTTGCGTTAGAGTAAGGGGGCCCCCCGGTCTCCTCGCGCGAAAGGAGGGAGTCGTGCACGTCCGGCGCACCCTTCCGATCCTGTCGCTGACGGCGTCTCTCCTCTGGGCCTTGACTGCGGCCCGGGCGGCCGGGACGGTCACCTTCACGGCCGACGACACGGGTACGTTCCCCGGCGCGCTGGAGTTCGACGCGAAGCAGAAACGCCTCACGGTGGACCTCTCGGGCGTGCCGAAGGATGCGGAGATCTTCAGGGCCGAGTTGATCCTCCGCGACCTGCCCCAGTTCGGGCGGGCCCCGATGGAGCCGACGCTCGTCTACCCCGAGAGGAGGCCGGACCGCAAACTCACCTTCGTCCCGCCGTGGTTCCGCGGTCTCGATGCGCGGGAGGCCGTTGCGGAGGCCGTCCGGGCGGGCGAGCCCCTGCGCCTTAAGGTCGAGGTCACCCTCGCCGGCGTCGCGCGCCTCGAGGTGTCGCACTCGGCCGCCAAGCCGAAGGCTGCCATCCCGAAGGCAAGCGGCCTCAAGGTCACGCATCGCAAGGGCCAGTCGCTCCTCGTCTTCACCGAGCCGAAACTCGCGGACTTCCCCGACTTCCAGACGGGGAAGGACGTGAAGCAGTTCCGCGACGGGTTCCGGAAGGCCCACCCCGACGTTACGTTCCGCATCTGGCGCGGGCCGGAGCCGATCACCGACCGCACGATCGCCAAGGCGGCTCTCGTGGGTGAGTGCGGCTTCCTCACGGCTTGGGACGACGGCTACTGGCAGGACGACACCGACAAGAAGCCGCCGCTCCGGTACCGTGTGACCGACCTCGGGGAGCCCGTGCCCTGGGGGACGGGCATCTACGCCCACAACCCGGCGCAGGCCAGCCGGGCCTGCTACGCTGTCAGCGTGGCCGTGGGCGGCCAGGAGGACTTCGCCACGCTCGACGCCTCCAGCGCGCCCGCCGAGCCCGTCGAGGAGACCGTCGGCCTGGGCGAGCCGGTGCTCCAGTGGATCGAGCAGCCAAAGGAGTGGCACTATCGCCGGGGGCCCCTGACGCGTCTCATCTACACGCGTTGGGAGTCGGGGCCCCACAGCAGCGTGCCCGGTAATCCCATCGACTACCTCGTAGCCATGGGGGACGAGCCCTTGCCGGAGAAGCCCCCGGGCGAGGCGCGGGAACACGCCTGGCGGGCCGAGCCCGCCCCCGTCGGCCTTCACCTGCACTGCTGGGGCGGCAGCCTCAACGGCGGCTACGGGTGGTGGTACAACGCCCACCGCGGCGCCGTCCTCATCGCCTCGAACCAGGTGCCTTACGACTGGTGGACGGGGTACCACGAGCGCCGCGGGACGGCCAGGACGTTCGGCGACGGCTGCGTGCGCCCGTTCTCCATGACGCGGATGTTCGGCTTCCTCGACTGGGCGGCGCGCCAGCACGCCGAGGCCCCCGAGCCGGCGCGGAAGCACTGGCGGAAACTGGACCTGACGCGGGTCTTTACGGCGGGCAACTCGATGGGCGGGTCCGGCGCGCCGATGTTCGCCATCCGCTTCGGCGACCGCGTGGCCTGGTGCAACGCGTGGGTCGGCGTCCACGTTCCGGCGATGAGCCCCCAGTTCTCCGGCTCCTACGAGCAGTCGTATGGCCCGCGCGACGCCGCCATCACAATGGAAGATGGCCGCACCTCGCCGTGGGACTGGTTCTCGGACGTGTGGTGGCTGCGGCAGCACGTCAAGGCCGAGACGGGATTCATCATCGCGTCGAACGGCAAGGACGACGGGGCGATCGGCTGGCCGCAGGCCTTCGCGTTCGCGCGGGCGCTCCAGGAGACCCGCCGCCCCCACCTCTTCAACTGGGCTCTGGGCGGCCACGGCACGCGGACCCGCGTCGGATCGAACTTCGACCTCGACCTCCGGACTGACCAGAGCCTCCCGGCGTTCACCAGCGGCACGCTGGACGGCAACCTCGGCACGGGCCGGATGAAGTCGAAAGAGGAGATTGAGGCCGAGAGGGCCCGCCTCGCGGGGGAGGCGAAGCAGGCGGGCAAGGACGCGAAGGAGATCCGCGTCTCGCCCACGGACGGCGACCCCGAGGGGGCCTACAACGCGCACCTCGCGTGGGAGACGGGAGACGTCGTGGACACGCCTGAGGAGTGGGCGATGACGGTGATCCTCAAGGACGACGCGCCGAAGGACGAGTGCCGCGTCGACCTGACGCCGCGGCGGCTCCAGAAGCTCCGCACGCCGCGCGGGGCGGCGTTCGCCTTTACCGTTACCGACCTCCAGACGCAGAAGGTCCTCGGCGAGGGGAAGGTGACGGCCGACGGGTTCGACCTCGTGACGCTCCGGCAGATTCCGCTCGTCAAGGGTCGCAGCCGCGTGCGGATCGCGGCGGCGAAGTAGGTCGAGCCGCCCCCGCCCCCGGGCCTCTCTTCTCGCTGGACGCTCACCCGCGTGCCAGCGTCGCCGACGGTGAACACTCAGCCGCTCGTGGCCGAGGGGCGGCTCGGCACGTTCGACCGGCTGGCGATCCTCGTCGT
>CAYGZE010000063.1:0-17384 GCA_964354185.1 uncultured Anaerolineales bacterium
CACCTGCGGCCGGGGCGGGCGGCCAAGGCCGAGGAGAGCGTCGACCGCCTCCGCAGCCGCGCCTTGCGCGTGCGCGGCCAGTTGAAGCAGCGCCCGCCCGAGCCGGGGGCCGCGCGCCGCTTCGAGGCCCCGCCGGGCGCGCCCGCCGAGATGCCGGACGAGGCCGACCGCCAGGCCGCCGCCCGCGCCGCCGAGAAACCGGAGCGGGCCCCGCCCCCGTCCGACAAGGCCGAGCCCCCCAAGGCCGAGAGCCACCTGGAACGCCTCCTCAAGGCCAAGCGTCGGAGTAAGAGGGGCGGCGAGGGCGGTCAGGACGGCGGGGGAGGTCCGGGCGGCGGGGGCGGCCAGGCGGGGGACGCGACGTGACCGCGCCGGGCGAATACGCCAGGCCGAGAGGGCGTACAGACAATCGGGCACGATGGGCCGGATGAAAGGACACGCCGATGGCTGACCAACCGCGGGACGTCGAAGAAAAGTGCCAGCAGTTCCGGGCCATGTTCCTGGGGCTCGAACAGGAGATCGGCAAGGTCATCGTCGGCCACCAGGAGATCGTCCAGGGCGTCCTCGTGTGCCTGTTCTCCGGCGGCCACGTCCTCCTGGAGGGTGTGCCCGGGCTCGGGAAGACGCTGCTCGTGCGGACCCTGAGCGCGGCGATGACGCTCTCGTTCAGGCGGATCCAGTTCACGCCCGACCTGATGCCGGCCGACATCGTCGGGACGAACCTCGTGGTCGAGGACCCGCAGACGGGCCGCCGCCAGTTCCAGTTCCAGCCGGGGCCGATCTTCAACCAGTGCATCCTGGCCGACGAGATCAACCGCGCGACGCCGAAGACCCAGTCCGCCATGCTCGAGGCCATGCAGGAGCATTCCGTCAGCGTCGGCGGCGTCACGTACACGCTGCCCGAGCCGTTCGTCGTCCTGGCGACGCAGAACCCGATCGAGCAGGAGGGGACCTACCCGCTGCCCGAGGCGCAAGTGGACCGGTTCATGTTCAAGGTCCTCGTGCCCTACTCGAGCCGCGAGGAACTCGCCACGATCCTCGACCGCACGACCGCCGGGCACAACCCCGAGGCGCGGCCGGTGATCGACGGCGCGCAGATCCTCGACGCGCGGCAACTGGTCCAGCGCGTCGTCGTCGCGCCGCACGTGACGGACTACGCCATTCGCCTCGTCCTGGCGACGCACCCCGGCGGCGAGTTCGCCGGCGAGAAGACCACCCGGTTCGTCCGCTACGGCGCGAGCCCGCGCGGCGTCCAGGCCGTCATCCTCGGCGCCAAGGTCCGCGCGATGCTCGACGCGCGGTATCACGTGAGTTTCGATGACGTGGCGGCGGTGTACCTGCCGGCCCTGCGGCACCGCATCCTCCTGAACTTCGAGGGCCAGGCCGAGGGCGTCGACAACGACGACCTCCTGCGCGACGTCCTGGCCCAGGTCCCGCGCGTCGCCGAGGAGGTCGAGAGCGGGTCATGACGCAGGCGCCCCGGACAACGCGACCGACGCGGCTGACGGACCTTTTGGACAGCCGCTTCATGGCCCGGCTGGACGCCCTGGACGTCCTCAGCCGCAAGATCCTGCGCGGCAAACTGCGAGGCGAGCGGCGCTCGAAGAAGCGCGGCCAGAGTGTCGAGTTCGCCGACCATCGCGGCTACGTCCACGGCGACGACATCCGCTTCATCGACTGGAACGTCTTCGGCCGGCTCGACCAACTCTTCCTCAAACTCTTCCTCGAGGAGCAGGACCTCAGCCTGCACATCCTCGTGGACACGAGCGCGTCGACCGCCACGGGCGACCCGCCGAAGGACCTCATGCTGAAGCGCCTGGCGGCGGCGCTCGCCTACGTCGGCCTCGTGAACCAGAACCGCGTCAGCCTGAGCGCGTTCGCCGACGGCCTCGTGGGGCGCCTCGAGAACATGCGCGGCCGCAACTACCTGGGGCGCATGGCCGAGTTCCTCCTGGCGCTCGAGGCCGAGGGCGTCTCGCGCTTCGAGAAGGCGTGCCGCCAACTCGTCTCCGCGCGGCTCGGGTCCGGCGTGACGGTCATCCTGTCGGACCTCCTCTTGAAGGAGGGCTTCGAGACGGGCCTCAAGCGGCTCGTCAGCGACCGCTACGACCTGGCGGTCATCCAGGTCCTTTCGCCCCAGGAACGCCGGCCCGACCTCATGGGCGACCTGAAACTCATCGACGTCGAGGACGCCGACGCGTCGGAAGTCACGATCTCGGCGGCCCTCCTGAAGCATTACGAGCGGACGCTGGCGGCCTACTGCGGCGCGGTCCGCGACTTCTGCACGCGGCGCGGCGCGGTCTACGTCCTGACCGATTCCGCCCAGCCCGTGGACCGCCTCGTCCTGGAACAACTGCGGCGGAGGCAACTGTTGGCGTAGTGGTCCGCCACGATCGAACTTGTGCGTTGGCGCGGTGGGTCTCCTGACCCACCGCGCGTGGGAAGGATCAGCGGCATGGACTGGCTTTCTCCGACAACCGGGCTCATCGCGGCCGCCATCGCGGTGCCGGCCCTCCTGGCGCTCTACTTCCTCAAACTGAAACGCCGCGAGGTGCCGATCTCCAGCACCCTTCTGTGGAAGCGGGCGGTCCAGGACCTCCAGGTCAACGCGCCGCTCCAGCGCCTGCGGCGGAACATCCTCCTCGTGCTGCAACTGGCGGCGCTGGCGGCCCTGCTGGCGGCGCTGGCGAGGCCGGTCCTCCTCTCGGCCGCCGGGCCGGCCATGCGGCACGTGATCCTGATCGACCGCTCGCGCAGCATGTCGGCGTCGGACGTCGGGCCCACGCGGCTGGAGGACGCGAAGCGCCAGGCCCGCGCCCTGGTCGACTCCCTGCGCGCCAAGCGCACCTGGTACTTCACCGACGAGTCCGACCAGGCCATGGTCATCGCCTTCGACACGGGGGCCAAGGTCCTCTCGAACTTCACGAGCGACAAGGGCCAGTTGAAGGCGGCCATCGACGCGATCGAGCCGACCGACGGCCGCTCGCGCCTGGGCGAGGCTCTCTTGGTCGCCCGCGCGTTCGCCACGCCGGCCGGGTCCGACACGAACAACCGGACGGCCCAGGCGCCGGCGCGGCTGGAACTGGTGAGCGACGGCCGCATCGCCGACCTCGACCGCGTCGTCGTCGGCCCCGGCGAACTCGTCTACCACGCCGTCGGCAAGTCCTCCGAGAACGTCGGCCTGGTCGCCATGCAGGCCCGGCGGTCGTACGAGCAGCCCGACAAACTCCACGTCTTCGCCGACCTGGCGAACTACGGCGCCGCGGCCGTCTCGTGCGACGTCCAGTTGGCCATCGGCGGCACGGTCCGGGCCGTCCGCGCCGTGGACGTGCCGCCCCGGGGCGAGCCGGAGCGCGGCCGGCGGGGCAAGCCCGGGCACGCCGCCGTCTCGTTCCTCATGACCTACCCCGAGGGCGGCGTCGTGGAGGTCCGGGCGGCGCACGCGGACGCGCTCGCGGCCGACAACGCCGCCTGGGCCGTCATCACGCCGCCCCGGCGCCTGAGCGGCCTCTTGGTGACCGCGGGGAACGAGCCGCTCCGGTCCGCCCTCCGGGCGGTGCCCCTGGCGCGGCTGGACGTGTGCACGCCGGCCGAGTTCGACGCGATGGACTTCGAGACGATGAGCGTCGCGCGGCCGTACGGCCTGATCGTCCTCGACCGCCACGCGCCGCCGCGGCTGCCGCGCGCGGGCTACCTCGTCTTCGGCGACCCGCCGGCCGAGTCCGGCGCGTCGGCCGGCAAGGAACTCAAGAACCAGGTGATCGTCGACTGGCAGGCGAAGCATCCGGCGATGACCTTCGTGAACCTGGAGAACTTCTTCGCGGCCCGGTGCCGCGAACTCCGCCTGCCTCGCGACGCCGTCGTCCTGGCCGAGTTCGGCCAATCGCCCGCCCTCGCGCTGGTGCGGCGCGGCGGCGACGTCTTCCTCCTGGCCGGGTTCGACCTGCTGGAGACCAACTGGCCCTTCGACCCCGGCCTCGTCATGTTCCTCCAGAACGTCGTGACGTTCTTCGGGAGCGAGGCCGCCGGCGACGAGGGCGCGGGCCTGGAGGTCGGCCAGCCCATCACGCTTGCCCGGCGGGCCGGGGCGGCCGAGGGCGTCCTGAGCGGGCCCGGCATCGCGGGCGAGCGGCTGGCGGCCGACCCCGCCGGCCGGTTCCGCTACGCCAGGACCGGCCGGGCGGGCGTCTACCGCCTGGCCGTCCCGGGCGAGCCCGAGGCGTGCTTCGCCGTCAACCTCCTGGACGCCGACGAGAGCGACATCCGGCCGGCCGCCGAACTGGCCTTCACCGGCCAGGTCGTCGAGGCCGAGCGGAGCGAGCCGGGCCGGGCCAACCGCGAGGTCTGGCCGCTCCTGGTCGCCCTGGGGCTGGTCTTCGTGCTGATCGAGTGGTATGTTTATGCGGCCAAGGTGCGGATCTAGCGTCCGCGCCCGCGCGCGGGGGACCGATCGATGAGACTGGCGGGATACGTCCTGGCCATCGTGCTGGCCGTTGCCTCGGCCGCCCTGGCCGCCGAGGCGAAGGACCCCTTCAACGTCGACGTCCAGTTCGGCTGGCAGGGGTGCGTGCGGCCGATGGAGTGGACGCCGGTCGAGATCGGCATCCAGGCCTCGCTCGACGAGCACTTCGACGGCGTCCTGACCGTGAGCAACCTCCAGGGCACCGGCGCCACCATGACCATCCGCCACCCGTTCGTCCTGACGCGCGGCGAGCCCTACTACCGGCCCGTCGTGACGAAGTTTGCCTTCGGCGCCCCCGAGTGCGGCGTGGCCATCCACGACGCGCGCGGCCGCACCTGCTGGGGTCGGGGTTATACGCTCTGGGACTACCGGAACTCACGCCAGGCCATCACGGTGGTGACCGGCGCGGACCTCCTGATCGGCACGGCCGGCCGCAACACCTTCGGCCTCACGCACCTGGCGAAAGGGGCCCACAGCCAGGGCATGACGGCGTCCCACTACCGCATGGGACCGGCCGCGCCCCAGGCCGTCGGGGATGAAGCGGAGAAGGAGCGGCCCGTAGGCCAGGTCTTCGTCAAGGAGAAAATGCCGCGGTATCTCCCGTGGGACTGGACGGCCTACGCCAGCCTCGACCTGCTGGTGCTGTACGACCTGGAGTGGTCGGCCCTGAGGCCCGAGCAATCGCGGGCCATCGTCGACTGGGTGTCCGGCGGCGGGCGGCTGCTCCTGATCCTGGGCACGCACCCGCTCCCCGCCAACCACCCGCTGGCCGCGATGGTGCCCTACCGGATCGGACCGGCCCGGCGCCTGGGCGTCTCGCGCGAGGCCCTGGCCGCCTGGGGCTGCGCCGAGACGGACACGGACGCCGTCACGGCCTGGTCGCTGGAGGGCGGGGGGGATGCGCGGTGGCAGGCGGCGCCGTGCGGCACGGAGGAGGCGGCGTCTGCGTCGGGGCCGTTCGGCTTCGGCCGCGTCGGCCTCCTCGCGTTCGACCCGGCCGCCCTGGGCGGGCGGCAGCGGGAGAACCTCGCGCCCTTCTGGATCGCCCAAGCCGCGCCGCTCCTGGACCGGCGGACCCTCGAGGCCGGCGCCCTCGAGGAGAAGGACAGGCAGTACTACACGTACGAGATGGACGAGACGGGGCGCGGCACCACGGCGGTCCTCGACTACCTCCTCGACATCCCCGAGATGCAGCCCATCAGCATCGGCTGGGTGGTCCTCCTGCTGGTGGGCCTGGCGGTGGTCATCGGGCCGGTCGATTACCTGGTCCTGAAGCGCTACGATCGGCTGCCCCTGACGTGGCTGACCTTTGCCGCCTACATCGGCCTGTTCTCCGCGGGCGCGTACTACGGCGTGGCGGCGATGCGGAGCGGGCCGGCCCAGGTCCGCGCCGTCACGGTGACCGACATCGTCCAGGACGGGCCCGGCGGCTGGTCGTGCTGCTACAGCGGCCTGTTTGCCCCGGCGAGCGACGCCTACCGGCTCGACGGCCTCGGCCCGCGCCAGTGGTGGTCGGCCGTGTCGCCGCTGGCGAGTGACTACCTCTATGCCTACCAGCAGGAGGGCGGCTTCCGGCGGCAGTTCGTCTGCGTCCAGGAGGACGGCGGCAACCTGCCGGTCGACGTGCCCGTCAGCATCTGGTCCATGCAGTGCATGATGACCGAGGGGCCCGCGGAGGGCGCGCCCCTGCGCGCCGAGGTCGAGGTCGAGGGCGACCGGGCCCGCGCCCGGATCGAGAACCGCTCCGACCGGCCGATCCTCCGCGGGTGCGTCTATCTCGGTAAGGGCCGCGGCCTGGCGGTCGGGCGCGTCGGGGCAGGCGATAAGCATGACGTCGAGGGGACGCCAGTGGGCATTGGCCTTGCGGATGGCGCCCCGGGTCCCTGGGTCTACGACTTGCCCTTGGGCGAAGAGCCGCATGCTGGCGGCGTGCTCGCCAACTGGCTGACGGTCTACCTAGCAGGCGGCATCTACCCGCGGACCCGCGCCATCGAGGCCTACCTCGCCCGCGGGGACGCCGTCGTGTGCGTCGAGTACGACGGTGCGCCGCCCCCTTACCGGCTGGCGGGGCGCCGCGCCGAGGCGGTCAACCGGTGGCTCGTCAGGGTGGTGGTGACGCCCCGCACGCAGGGGGCGACGGAAGGGGCCGGGCCATGATCGAGACGATCAAACTCTCCAAGTACTACGGGTCCCTGGCGGCGCTGGTGGACCTCGACCTCGCGATCCAGGCGGGCGACATCTTCGGCTTCATCGGGCCCAACGGCGCGGGCAAGACGACGACCATGCGGATCCTGGCGACCCTGCTGGCGCCGACGCGCGGCGGCGCCCGCATCGACGGCCTGGACGTGGCGACCCAGGGCGGGAAGGTGCGGCGGCTGGTCGGCTACATGCCCGACTTCATGGGCGTCTACGACGATCTGAAGGTGTTCGAGTACCTGGAGTTCTTCGCGGCGGCCTACGGCATCCCGAGTTTCAAGCGCAAGCCCATCGTCGAGGGCGTGCTGGAACTGACGGACCTGGGCGGCAAGCGGACCTCGCTCGTCGACAGCCTGTCGCGCGGCATGCAGCAGCGGCTCGGCCTGGCGCGCGTCCTCATCCACGACCCGAAGGTCCTCATCCTCGACGAGCCTGCGAGCGGCCTGGACCCGCGGGCGCGGATCGAGATCCGCGAACTCCTCCGGGAACTCAAACGCATGGGCAAGACCATCATGATCTCCAGCCACATCCTCTCGGAACTGGCCGAACTGTGCGACCACTTCGGCATCATCGAGCGCGGCCGCCTGGTCTTCAGCGGCACCCTGGCCGAGATCCGCCAGCGCCTGGGCGTGCACGGCAAGGTCCGCGTTCGCGTCGCCGACCGCACCGAGGAGGCCGTCCAGGCCCTGTCGGCCCTGCCCGGGATCGCCTCGGTCCAGCAGGTGGGCGACGCCATTGCCGTCACCTTTGCCGAGGGACAGAAGGCCGACGGCCTGATCGCCTCCACGCTTGTGCGGGGAGGCTTCGAAGTCGTCGCCGTGATGCCCGAGGAACTCAAACTCGACGACGCGTTCCTTACGCTGACCGAGGGCAAGGTCCAGTAGCGGCCCGCACGGAGGACCGGAACCCGATGCCCGCACGCGTGCAAGTGCCGGCGTGGCTCCTGCCGACCGAGTGGGTCCGCGCCCTGGCAGGGCCGATCCTCGACAAGGAACTGCGCGTGGCGAGCCGGCGCCGGCGGAACTTCGTCCTGCGGTGCGCGTACCTCGCGCTCCTGACCGCCTTCGTCGTGCTGGTCTGGGTCGAGGAAGTCCGCTACGGCGGATCGGCGGCCTGGCGCGTCACGCAGATGGCCGAAGCCGGCCGCAGCATCACCGCCGTCATCGTGTGGTTCCAGTTCGTCACGATGCAACTCCTGGCCCTCTTGGTCCTCTCGACCGCCGTCAGCGAGGAGGTCCACCGCCGCACGCTCGGCGTCCTGATGACGACCCCTGTCTCCGGATTCCAGATCGTCGTCGGGAAACTCCTGAGCGGCCTGCTGCAACTGGGGCTCCTGCTGGCCGTCAGCCTGCCCCTGCTGGTCGTGGTCCGGGTGTTCGGGGGGGTGCCGTGGGAATTCGTGGCGTCGGGCCTGTGCATCACGCTGACGACGACCCTCTTTGCCGGGTCGCTGAGCCTGTACTTCTCGATCGGGAGCCGCCGGTCCTACTGGGTCTTCCTCCAGGCCGTCGTGACGATGCTCGTCCTGTTCTTCGTGTTCCCCTGGGCCTGCGTGATGCTGGGCGACTGGTCGGAGGTGCAGTTCGCCAACTCCATCGTCGGCTGGCTGAACCCGTACGCCGCCATGGCCGTCGCCACGGAGCAGATGTTCTCGGCCCGGACCCCGTTCGTGGCTTACCCGTGGCCCATGCACTGCCTGGCGATGGCCGGCGCGTCGGCGGTCCTGCTGGCGGTGTGCGTGGTGAAGGTGCGGCGGGTTGCGCTCGCCCAGATCGCGGGCGAGACGCCGGCCGACCGGCGCGCGGCGCGCCGGGCCGTCCGGTTGGGCCCGGCCGCGCCCGCCGCCCCGGCCGGCGCCATCCGGCGCATCACGGGGTCGCCGGTCGTCTGGCGCGAGGTCCGCACGAGCCTGACGGACTCACGGCGGCGGGCGTGGCGGGTCGCTGCGGCGACGCTCGGCCTGCTCCTCGTCACCTACGTGATCGCCTGGCGCGACCTGGCCCACGACAACGACACCCACATCGTCTACGTGCTGATTCTTACGGGCCTGGGCATCCTGGCGACCACGGTCCTGGCGGCCTCGGGCATCACCGCCGAGAAGGAGGCGGGCACTTGGCCGCTGCTCCTGTGCACGACGCTCTCGAGCGGCGAGATCCTCCTGGGCAAGGCCGTCGGCGTCTTCCGCAGGGCCGCGCCGGTCTGGTTCCTCCTGGCCCTGCACGTGGTCCTGTTCGTTCTGCTCGGGTGCATCCATCCCATCGTGCCGTTCCACCTGGCCGTGATCTCGGCCGGCGTGGTCGTCTTCCTGACCGGGACGGGCCTGTTCTTCGGGGTGTGCGTTCGCCGGACGACCGTCGCGGTCGTGATGAACCTGGGGCTGGCCCTGGCCCTCTGGGCCGTGCTGCCCCTCATCGCCATGTTGGTCGGCGAGGTGCTCTCCGGGTCGGACGATCTCGGCGAATGGCCCCTGTGCATCAACCCGATGGCGCAGGCGATCGTCGCCACCGAGCACACGGTGCGGCCGGCAGATGCGGCCAAGGCCCTGGGCGACCTCCTCTACTGGTGGCCGGCGCCGGTGCGCGAGACCGGCGTCGGCCCGACGACGATCGCCTTCCTGGCGACGATGGTCGTGTACATGTTCGCGGGATGGGTGTTCGCGGTGCTGGCGGCCGTGCTCGTCCGCTGGCGGGCCTTGTGAGGCGGCGTCATGATGCGCGGGGTCCTGCGGCTGGTCACGCGAGGCGACGTCGTCCGCTGGATCGCCGGGCCGATCCTCGACAAGGAACTGCGCGTCGCCAGCCGGCGGCGGCGGAACTACGTCCTGCGCTTCGCCTACCTCGTGCTCCTGGCGGGATTCGTGGCGATGGTGTGGATCCGGGTGGCGATGTTCGGCGGCAGCGCGGCCTCGTACCGCGCGTCGCAGATGGCCGAGGCGGGCACGGTGATCGTCTCGGTGGTCCTGTGGTTTCAGTTCCTCGTGCTGCCGCTGATCAGCATCGTCATGCTCTCCGGCTCGATCGGCGAGGAGGTGCGGCGGCGGACGCTCGGGGTCCTGATGACGACCCCGATCACGAGCCTCCAGATCGTCCTCGGGAAACTCGCGAGCGGCCTGATCCAGGTCGTCCTGCTGATCGCCGTCAGCCTGCCCCTCCTGTGCGTCGTCCGCGTGTTCGGCGGCGTCCCGTGGGACTACGTCGTGGCGGGCCTGTGCGTGACGGTGACGCTGTGCGTCTTCGCGGCCGCCTTGAGCATGTTCTTCTCGATCTCGGGCCGGCGCATCTACGGGGCCGTCCTGACGGCCATCCTGGTGATGCTCCTGGTGTTCCTCGTCCTGCCGTTCGTGGCGGCGTGGCTGCTCTACGAGTGGGGGGCGCCCGGCACCCTCGGCGAGATGCTCGCGGGCGTCCCCTGGGTCGGCGGCTGGCTGGCCGGCCTGGTCGGCGGGACGACGGTGGAAGAGGCGGCGGGGGTCCTGCTCCTCCACGTCAACCCGTACGCGGCGATGTATGTGGTTTCGATGACGGCGGCGAGCCCGGGGGCGATGGCGGGCGGGCCCTGGTTCTCCTGGCCCGTGCATTGCCTGGTCATGCTGGGCGCCTCGGCCCTGCTGCTCGGGCTGTGCGTGTGGAAGGTCCGGCGGGTGGCGCTGGCCGAGATTACGGGCGACACCCCCAAGTCCCGGCGCCTGGCCCGCCGCGCCGCCCGAGACGCGGCCCGCGGCGGGGCCCCCGGCCGCATCAGCCGTGTCTTCGACCCGCCCATGGTCTGGAAGGAGTTCCGCACCCGCGTCGTCCGGGGCCGATGGCGCACCTTCGTGGTCGGCGGCCTCGTCCTCGGGCTGCTCGGCTTGACCTACTGGATGTCCGCCGACTACCTGGACGAGCCCGTGATGCAGGCCGCCTACGTCGCCGTCTTCATGGTCCTGGGCCTCCTGACGACGACGGTCCTGGCGGCCACGGGCATTACCACGGAGAAAGAGGGCGGCACGTGGCCGGTCCTGCTGGGCACGCCGCTCTCGACCGGCTCGATCCTCTTCGGCAAGGCCGTCGGCGCCGTCGGCCGCGCCGCCCCCGTCTGGGGGCTGATGGCCCTGCACCTCGTGATTTTCCTCGTGGCAGGCTACGTCCATCCGATCCTCCTCGTGCACCTCGCGATGATCGTCACGGGCGTGACCGTCCTCCTGGTGGGCATGGGGCTCTTCCTGGGCGCGTGCCTCAAGCGGAGCGTGTCGGCCGTGGCCCTGAACCTGGGCCTGGCGCTCCTGGTCTGGGCCATCGCGCTGACGCCCCTGTCGGTCCTCGACGCGATCGGGCCGAGCGGCGGGTACCTCACCAGCGCGTACCTGACGCTGCACCCAGTGGTCCAGGCGGTCGTCGTCACCCACGGTGCGACGGCCAGGGAGGCCGCCCACAGCAGCCCGGCCTCGACGGACGAGGGCGCCGCCCACAGCAGCCCGGCCTTGCTGAAGTACACGTGGCCATGGTATCTTTTCTATGGTCTGGTTCCGCGGGCCGGTGAGTGCGGCCTCGGCCTGACCACCGCCATCGTCGGCGGCACGATGCTGGTGCACGTGCTCATCGGCCTGCTCTTGGCCGTCGGGGCCGCGCGATTGGCCAGGCGGGTTGTGTTCTGATGCGCCCTGCGGCGGCGCTGGGAGGACTCCGAGGGTTGGCGGCACCGTTTCACGTCATGGCGAAGCCCGTCTGCGGCACGTGCAACCTCGCCTGCCGCTACTGCTACTACACGTCGAAGCCGGCCGACCTGTACCCCGGCACCCGGCGGTTCCTGATGAGCGACGAGGTCCTCGCGCGGTACACCCGCCAGTACCTGGCCGCCAACCCGGAGCGGTGCGAATTCGGCTGGCAGGGGGGCGAGCCCCTCCTGGCCGGCAAGGACTTCTTCCGCCGGGCCGTCGCGCTCCAGAAGGAGTTCGCGCGGCCGGGCCAGGTCGTCACGAACGGACTCCAGACGAACGGGACGCTGCTGGACGACGAGTGGTGCGACTTCCTGGCCGCCGAGCGGTTCCTGGTGGGCATCAGCCTCGACGGGCCGCCGCAGGTCCACGACGTCTTCCGCCGCGATCCCTCGGGCGCACCCACGTTCGAGCGGGCCTGGGCGGGCCTGGAGCGGATGCGCGAGCGCGGCGTCGAGTTCAACGTCCTGGTGACGCTGAATCAGGCCAGCGCCCCGCACGCGGCCAACGTCTACCGCTACTTCGTCAACCGCGGCGTCCGGTACCTCCAGTTCATCCCCATCCTGGAGCGGCGGCCTGGCACGGACGAGCCGGCCGACTTCTGCTGCACGCCCGCCCAGTTGGGCCGCTGGATGCTGGATGTGTTCGAGCAGTGGGCCGCCCGCGACGTCGGCCGCGTCTCGGTCCGCTTCATCGACGACGCCCTCCACACGATCCTCTTCGGCCGCGCGTCGACGTGCGTCCACTCCCCGCGGTGCGCGGCCGCGTACGTCCTGGAATGGAACGGCGACCTGTACGCGTGCGACCACTTCGTCTACCGCGAGTGGCTCCTGGGGAACCTGCTGGAGGCGCCGCTGGAAGAGATCCTCGCGCGGCCGCGCCTGGAGGAGTTCGCGGCCCTGAAGACCGACCTCCCGGCCGCGTGCCGCCCGTGCGACGTCCTCGAGTTCTGCTGGGGCGGCTGCCCGAAACACCATCGGCCGATGGGGCGGGACCCGGGGCGGACAAACTACTTCTGCGCGGCCTACCGCGAGTTCTTCGGGCGGGCGGGGGCGGACCTGCGGCGGATTGCCGAGTACGTCCGGCGGGGGGAAGTGCCGCCCCTCGCGTCCCACGCCGCCGCAGGCGTTGGCGCGGCGGCGCCCGGCTTCGCTGCGCTTCGCCGTGGCAAGCAGGGCGGCGGCACGCGCGTTGGCGCGGCGGGTCTCCCGACCCGCCGCGCAGAGGCTATCGCCGGCGGCGCCCGCCCCGGCCGCAACGACCCTTGCCCCTGCGGCAGCGGCCGCAAGTTCAAGCACTGCTGCGGGCGCAAGTGAGCCACGAGCCTCGGGCCACGAGCCGCGAGTCAGCCGCGCAGCGCGCGTTTGCGCGGCGGGTCCCGACCCGCCGGGTGCCACTGGCGGCTTGTCCGCCAGTGCCGATGTGACGCAGCCGGCAAGCAGAGCGGCAGGATGGGTGCTTGTCGGAGCGTAGGGCAGACCCGTCGCCTCATCCAGGGCACCCACGCGGAACCCGAGTTCAGCCCTTCAGTCCCGTCAGTGTCACGCCCTGGATGAAGTACCGCTGGCAGAAGAAGAACACCGCGATCACGGGGAGCATCATCAGGGTCGAGGCGGCCATCATCATGTTCCACTCGCCCCCGTGTTCCATGCGGAACTGGTTCAGGCCCAGGGCCAGCGGAAACAGCCGCTCGTCGCTCAGGTAGACCAGGGGCCCGACGAACTCGTTCCACGCCCCCATGAACGAGAAGATGGCCACCGTCGCCATCGCCGGGGCCGCCAGCGGCAGGAAGATCCGCCAGTAGATGCCGAAGAACCCGCAGCCGTCGATCTTCGCCGCGTCCTCCAGTTCCTTCGGGATCGTCATGAAGAACTGCCGCATCAGGAAGATGAAGAACGCCGCCCCGAACCACGAGGGCACCCACAGCGGCCGCAGCGTGTTGTACCACCCGAGCGACTTCCACAGGACGAACTGCGGGATCATCGTTACCTGGCCCGGCAGCATCATCGTCGCCAGCACCAGGCCGAACAGGACGTCCCGCCCCCAGAACCGCAGCCGCGCGAACCCGTACGCCACCAGGCTGCACGCGAACAACTGGCCCAGCACGTTCAGCACGACCAGGATCACGCTGTTGCGGAGTTGCTGGTCGAACGGGATGTACCGCAGCGCCCAGCGGTAACTGTCGACGTACTTGCTCCACGCGGCCCCGAGGCGGCTCGACTTCTCGAACGTGAGGGTCAGGCGGTACGCGCCCGGGGCGGCAAGGTCGGTCGTCGCCTCCGGCTCGCTCTCCAGGACGATCGCGCGGCTGCCGCGGAACGCCGGCTCCTTGAACAGGAGTTCCACCTCCTGCCACGAGCGGATGTCCACCCAGAAGGTGCGGCTGGAGCGGTAGACCCGCCCGCCCGTCTCCAGCGTGACCGTCATGCCGTGCCACGACCCGTCGCAGTGGATCGGGATGTTGAGCGAGGCGACGTCGGTCTCGTCCTGCGGCAGGCGGAAGGTCTTCCGGAGCGTGAACGTGTCCGCGTCGCCGAAGTCGTAGGCGACGAGGCGGCAGGCCTCGCCCTCGATCGTGGCGGGCGAAAGGGCCGCGCCCGGGCCCGCCTCCCACGCCTCAACCGCGTCGGGCGGGATGATGTCGTTCGTCTGGCGGCGGGCCTGGACCTCGCCCACGCCCAGGCGCCGGAGGATCCGGTCCTCGGCCTGCTGCACCATCGCCGGCGTGACGGCCTTGGCGACGAACGCCACCAGGCCGTCCGCCGAGACGTCGTCCGGGATGATCTCGCGGACCTGGCTCCACAGGCCGCGGACCATCTGCTCTTGGAAGTGGTCACCGCTGCCCACCTCGCTCCGGATCCGTTGGAGCACCTCGTTGCCTAGCGTCTCACTAATCTCGCGCCGGGCCGCGTCTGCTGCACTACGCAGCGCCTCGATCCCGTCCAATTTGCTCGGAGTTTGGTGGAGCCCCTCGGCGCCGAGGCAAGCGGCACACTGCCGCCAGATGGATTGCTCGATCTGGCCTCGGCGGTCCTTCCAGTCGGCCGCGCTCAACTGCTTGGGCGCTTCCATCGGGTCGTACGCGTCGCCGCCCACGAACGGCGACCGCACGGCGTACCACGGGACCGCCGGGACCCACCGCGGCGGAAAGATGCCCAGTTCCTCGCTCGACTTGGCGCTCGTCGACAGGAGCCAGAGGAACGGGAACGAGAACAGGGCGCATCCCGCCACCAGGACGCTGTGGATCACGAACTGCCGCAGGGTGTAGACGGTTCGGGCCACGGCTCAGAGGTCTCCCCGCTCGGTGACGACCCACATCTTCCGGAGTTTCCAGTTCACCAGCGTCAGCGCCAGGATGATGACGAACAGGACCCACGCCAGGGCCGACGCGTAGCCCATCTTGAAGTAGCGGAAGGCCTGGTTGAACAGGGCGAAAACGTAGAAGAGGGTCGAGTCGACGGGCCCGCCCGTGCCGTCGGTCATGATGTACGCGTTCGTGAAGATCTGGAACGCCCCGATGATGCCCATGACGAGGTTGAAGAAGATGTACGGGGTGAGCATCGGCCAGGTGATGTGCAGGAAGCGCGAGACGCGGCCGGCGCCGTCGATCTCGGCGGCCTCGTAGAGTTCGCGCGGGATGCCCTTCAGGCCCGCCAGCCAGATGATCATCCCCGCCCCGGCCCCCCACAGGCCCATCAGGATCAGCGCCGGCTTCGACCAGTTCTCGTCCTGGAGCCACTTCGGGCCTGTCACCCCGAACAGGTCGTACAGCATGTTGTTCACGAGACCGAACTCCGGGTGCAGCACCCAGAGCCAGAGGACGCTCGATGCCACGATCGGCACGATCGCCGGCAGGTAGTACACCGTCCGGTAGAACCGCTGGCCGCGCACCTCCATGTTGAGGAGCAGGGCCACGCCCAGGCCCACGGCCATGCCCAGCGGCACGGCGGCCACCATCCACAGCGTGTTCACCAGCGACTTCCAGAAGATGGGGTCGCGCGGCAGTTGCAGGTAGTTGTCGAGGCCGACGAACTTGACGGGGTGCAGGACGTCGTACTCGCAGAAGGAGAGCACCAGCGACGCCAGGATCGGCCCCGCCGTCAGGATGACGAAGCCGATCGCCCATGGGGCGAGGAAGCCGTAGCCGACGATCGCCTCGCGCCGGTCCGGCCCGTGCCGCCGGCGGACGTACCGCCACGCCCCGGCCGCAAACGCCAGCACCCCCAAGCCGCCCAGCGCCGCTAGGACGGCCGTCACCGCCCCCGTGTCGAGGTCCGGGTAGACCTTCTTGCGGTAGAGGAGGTCCAGTTGCTCCTGGACCTTGCGGGCGCCGGCGCGGGCGGCCTCGGCGGGAGGGAGTTTGTGGCTCCGCGCCTGGTCGGTCGCCCGCGCGTGCTCGTCCCACAAGAGTTGCCCCACCGGCGTCACGGGCCGGTAGCGCGAGTAGGGCATCATGTCCATGCACAGGCGGAAGCCGTCCCGTAGCCGCCCACCCCGGGGGGCGTACCGGGCGAAGATGACCTCGTTGATCTTCTGGTTGGCGGCCAGGCCGGGCACGTAGAGGCGTCCGCGGCTGCGGTTGTAGCGGTACTCGGCGTCGTTCATGATGAGGGCCGCGTCCTCGCTGGACATCCACCGGATGAACTCCCACGCCAGGTCCGGGTGCTTGGCCCCCTGGGGGATCGCCCACGAGAACCCGCCGCACCACGTGATGGAGGCGGGCAGGGCGGGGTCCTTGGCGGCCGCCTCCAGACGCCACGCCGGCACCGGCGCCGGGGCCACCCCGAAGTTCAGGTTCGGCTTGTACGTCGCTATCATGTTCAGGACCCAGTTGCCGTTGACCATCAGGGCTACCTTGCCCGTGATGAACGGGTCCAGTTCGCCCCCCTGGAACGAACTGGAGAAGGCGTCGACCTGCTGCACCCCGCCCAGGGCGTCGTAAACCCCCGTCAGCCACTCCAGGGCCCCGACGATCCGCGGGTCGTCCAGCGTGCACGTCCGCCCGTCGGGGCTCATGAACTCGCCCCCGTTCTGCCACCCGTACAGGTACAGCCACGAGTTGCCGTAGATGGGGATGAAGCCGATCTGGGTGATCCGCCCGGTCTCGTCCCGCTTCGTCAGGCGGACGGCGTACTCCCGCAGGTCCTCCCACGTGCGGGGCACGCGGATCGTGCCGTCCGGGTTGACGTACCCCTCCCGCCGCAGCATGTCCTCGTTGTAGAAGAGGACGCGGTCGTCGGTGTTCATGGGGATGGCGTAGACGCGGCCCTCGTAGACGGCCTCGTCCCAGCAGGCGGGGTAGTAGTCGGCGGGCCGCACGGGCCAGCGGGCGCTGCGGTCGCGGCGGATGAGGTCGTCCAGCGGCAGGAAGGCCTCCCGGGCCGCCCAGCCGCTCACCGAGAACCGGTCCTGGTTGATGACGTCGGGCGGCGAGCCACCGGCGATGGCGCACATCAGTTTCTGCTCGTCCATGCGGCCGGCGGCGGTCGAAACCACCAGTTGGACGCCCGGGTGCATCTCCTCGAACTTGGCGAAGGCCTTGGTCCAGCCCTCGCTCCGCCAAGCCCCCCAGATCACGAGTTCCGTGCGGCCGGGCTTGCCGGGGCTGCCCGCACCGCCGCCGCCCAGGTAGAGGGCCGCAGCGGCCAGGCAGACGACGACCAGGACGATGAGGAGGCGGCGAAGATTGGTGGAGGCCGGCCCGTTCATGCGGGCCGCATTCTAGCACGCCCGGGGCGGTCGTCAACGCGCCGCTCCCGGCAGGGGGCCTGGTGCCACCCTGGCTGGGCGCCGGGGCGACCGCCGGGTGCCACCCTGGCAGGGCAAGCCTGCCGTGGCTTGACCGCTGGTGGCTTGTCCACCAGTCCTCCTCACCCGCGGCACAGCACCCCCTCACCCGGCCTTCGGCCACCCTCTCCCTCAGGGAGAGGGGGCGGGGGTGAGGGTGGGTCCGGGGATGCCATTTCGGCCCCCCGGAATTGCTGTAAGTCCACTTTTTACAATCGGGAAAACGAGGTGGCGCGCGCGAAATGC
>CAYGZE010000064.1:0-17216 GCA_964354185.1 uncultured Anaerolineales bacterium
CGGCCGACCGGTTCGGCCTGTACGTCATCGACCGGTTCGGGAACCGCGAGGTCCTGTACCTGGACCCGGCGATGGGCAGCATGTGTCCGACGCCGCTCCGCGTCGAGGCGCCGCCGCCCGTCCTGGCGGCCGAGATCGACCTCGCCGCCGACCCGCCGGTCGGCCACTTCACGGTCGCCGACGTGTACCGGGGCCTGGAGCCCGCGGTCCCGCGCGGCTCGGTCAAGTACCTCCGCGTCTGCCAGGAGGTCCGCGCCGACCTCGCGCGGCTGCCGGGCGGCGAGTACCGCAAGGACCACGATCCCTTCGAGGACTTCTACGCCAGCCCCACGCACAAGGTCCGCGGCCCGTACGGATGGCCGAGTTACGTGGCCAAGGGGACGTTCGGCCTCGTCCCGGTCGAGGCGGACGGCTCGGCCAGTTTCTACGCCCCCGCGGGGAAGGTCCTCTACTTCGAGGCGCTGGACGCCGACTTCAACGAGATCCAGCGGATGCGGAGCGTCGTTCAACTTCAGCCGGGCGAGAAGCGCGGCTGCATCGGCTGCCACGAGGACCGGGGCTCGACCACGCCCGTCCGCCAGGCCGCCGCCCTCGGCCGCCAGCCCCGCCGCCTCGAACCCGAGCCCTGGGGCCAGGGGCCCTTCTCCTACGAGAAGGTCGTCCAGCCCGTCTGGGACTCCAAGTGCGTCCGCTGCCACAATGCCGACCACAAGCGCAAACTCGACCTCACCGCCGCGCTCGACGCCGACCGCGTCCCCGCGTCCTACCGCACGCTCATCACCCAGGGCCTCGTCCACTACTTCGACTTCACCTGGGGCCAGGAGCACACGAAGGCCGCGCCCCTCTCCTTCGGCACCGCCCGGAGCAAACTCTGGAAGGTCCTGGGCGCCGGCCACAACGACGTCGTCCTGACGAGCGAGGAGAAGCGCCGCGTCAAGTGCTGGATCGACCTGAACTGCCCCCTGTGGCCGGACTACGTGTTCCGCCCCGATCGGCCCGACCGCGCGGCCGCGCGGGCCGACGCGTCGGCCCCGTAGCCCCGCCCCGCGCGCTCGAGCACGTGTTCAGCGTGCCCGTAACGAGGGTGCCACTGGCTGCTTGCAGCCAGTGTGATTCCGGGCGGCACTGGCGGACAAGCCGCCAGTGGCACCCGCTGATGGGAACTTGCGAGGCACGCTAAACACGTACGCGCTCGACGGCGCGCTGCATCTTGCGTCGCCGCCCCCGGCGCGATAGGGTAAGGGGGTACACGTCTGCCGCATCGGAAGGGGGACAAACCGTGAGCAGCCTCGAGGGCCAAGCCGCACTCGTCACCGGAGCGTCCACGGGCATCGGCGCCGCCGCGGCCCTGGCGCTGGCCGAGGCCGGGGCCGACGTCGGCATCAACTATCGCCGCTCCAAGCGGGCCGCGCGGGGCGTCGCCCGCCGCATCGAACGGCTCGGACGCCGGGCCATGCTCCTGGAGTGCGACGTCTGCGACCCCGACCAGGTGGACGCGATGGTCGAGGCGTTCGTCGACGAGTTCGGGCGGCTGGACGTCCTCTTTGCCAACGCGGGGGGCCTGATCCAGCGATCGCCCATCGCCGGCGCCTCCGACCGCCTGTGGCACCAGGTCATCGCCCTGAACCTCGACAGCGTCTTCTACACCGTCCGGGCGGCGCTCGGGCCCATGCTCAAGGCCCGGCGCGGCCACATCATCCTCAACGCCTCGCTGGCGGCCCGCACGGGCGGCGGGGGCGGCAGCGTCCCCTACGCCGCCGCCAAGGGCGCCCTCGTCACCTTCACGAAGGGCCTCGCGCTGGAGGTCGCGGCCGACGGCGTCCGCGTCAATGCCGTCGCCCCGGGCGTCACCCTGACGCCCTTCCATGACAAGGTCACCGAGCCCGTGCGGATGAAGCACTTCAAGGCCTCCATCCCCATCGGACGCTGCGGCGAGGCCGCCGACATCGCCCGCGCCGTCGTCTGGCTCGCCGGCGAGACCGACGGCTTCATCACGGGCGAGACGATCTACCTGGCCGGCGGCGCCTGACGCCGCGTGCCGCGGGGCTTTCCATCCCTCCGCGCCCACGATGGAAGGGAACCGACCCATGATCACCGCTGCATGTGAAAGACTCGTGCCGCTCGCCCGCGTCGCGGCCATCCTCGGGTTGGCCGCGGGGATGCTCCTCGGCGGCGCGGCCGCGGAGCCGCCTCTCCCCGGCGCCCCCGCCGCCAAACCCCGCGCCCAGGTCGGCACCTACTACTTCGACGGCTGGGCAGGCCGGCACAAGGACGCCGACAAGGCCGAGTGGGCGAAGAACGCCCCCACGCACCTCACGCAGCGGATGCTCAAGGAGTTCCCCGACCGCGAGCCCGTCTGGGGCTGGCGCGACGATGCCCCCGAGATCATGGAGCGCCAGATCGACCTGGCCGCCGACCACGGCCTGGCCTTCTTCGCGTTCGACTGGTACTTCCACGAGAAGGAGGAGGAGGTCCGCAGCGACCCCCTGCACACGGGCCTGGACCTCTTCCTCAAGGCCCGGAACCGCGGACGCATGAAGTTCTGCCTCCTCGTCGCGAACCACGCGCCGTTCGAGATCCGCGGCCCTGAGGCCTGGAAGAAGGCCGCCGCCTACTGGATGCCCTACCTCGTGCACGAGCGGCACGTGACGGTCGGCGGCAAGCCCCTGGTCATCATCTTCAACGCGGCCAACGGCGACAAGGCGGGCTTCGAACTCCTCCAGCAGGCCGCCCGCGAGGCCGGCCTGGCCGGCGTCGCCATCGCGGCGTGCGGCGGGGACCGGCGCGAACTCGGATACACCCACGCGACGCACTACAACATCGTCCCCGGCTGGGAGAAGGGCCTCGAGGAACATAAGTACGCCGACCTGGCGGCCGACCACGAGCGGGCCTGGAAGGGCTCGCCCGAGCAACCCTACATCCCGTGCGTCACCGCCGGATGGGACCGGCGGCCCTGGGAAGAGGGACCCGGCGCCAAGGCGTGCTGGTACTACCCCGACCGCACGCCCGAGGCGTTCGCGGCGTTCCTCGGCGACGCCATCACGTGGATGGACAAGCATCCCGCCGAGACGACCGCCGAGCGGCTCGTGGTGGTCTGCGCCTGGAACGAGTACGGCGAGGGCAGTTACATCGCCCCCACCCGGGGCGACCCCGACGCGAAGTACCTCAAGGCCGTCCGGTCGGTCGTCCTGCCGTGACGGGCTGCGCCGTGCGGCCTTGCGGCCCGCCGCGGCGGCGCGGATAATGCCGGGCCATGGCCGCGCCGGACTTCATCCGCGAGACGCTCGAGGACCTGAAGGCCCGCGGCCTCTACCGCCGCCTCACGGAGATCGGCTCGGCAGCGGGGCCGTACGTCGAGGTCGGCGGCCGCCGCGTCCTCCAGTTCGCCTCGAACAACTACCTGGGCCTGGCGAACGATCCGCGCGTCCGCGAGGCGGCCGCCCGGGCCATCGAGCGGTGGGGGTGGGGGGCCGGGGCGAGCCGCCTCGTCGCCGGCCACACCGAGGCGCACGCGCATCTGGAGGCGGACCTCGCCGCCTTCAAGCGCGCCGAGGCCGCCCTCGTCTTCCCGACCGGATACATGGCGAACCTGGGCGTCCTCGGCGCCCTCGTGGGCCGAGGGGACCTCGTCTTCTCGGACCGCGAGAACCACGCGAGCATCGTCGACGCGGCGCACCTCTCGGGCGCGCGTCTCGTCCGCTACGCCCACGCCGACGCCGCCGCGGCCGCCCGCGTGCTTGAGTCCCGCGCGGGGAAGCCCGGCCGCCGCCTCCTCGTCACCGACACCGTCTTCTCGATGGACGGCCGCGTGGCGCCCCTGGCGGACTTGGCTGCGCTTTGCCAGGGCGCGGGCGCGATGCTCGTTCTCGACGAGGCCCACGCGACGGGCCTGCTGGGTCCGACGGGGGCGGGCCTCGCCGAGGCGCTCGGCCTGGGCGAGGCCGTCACGGCGAGCGTCGGAACGCTCTCGAAGGCCCTGGGCGGCATCGGCGGGTTCGTCGCGGCCTCGCGCGCGGTGTGCGACCTCCTGGTGAACCGCGCCCGGCCGTTCATCTATTCGACGGCCCTCCCGGCGGCGGCGTGCGAGGCGGCCCGGGCGGCCCTCGCCATCGTCCGGGCCGAGCCCGAGCGGCGCGGGCGCGTGCTGGACCTGGCGGACTCGCTCCGCGCGCGGCTGCGGGAGCGCGGCTTCCCCGGAACGGGTCCAGACTTCGGAGACGCCGGGGCCGACCGGACGCCCATCGTGCCCATCCTCGTGGGCGAGCCGGAGCGGGCGCTCGCCCTGGCCGCGGGCCTCTTTGAGCGCGGCATCTTCTGCCCGGCCATCCGGCCGCCGACTGTGCCGCGGGGGACGAGCCGCCTCCGCGTCAGCCTCACGGCCGAGCACACCGAGGAGGACGTCGCGCGGCTGGTGGCGGCCCTGGACGAGGTCCGTGGGTGACGGGCCGCGCAGGGCCTGCTCGCGCGTCCGGCCTCACTTCGCGTCCTTCGCCACGTCGTCGCACGTGATGAGTTGGACGGGGACGGGCGTCTCGGGCTCCAGGGTTCCGCCGCCCAGGACCTTCATGGCCGCCTCGACGCCCAGGGCGCCCATCATGGCGGGGTTCTGCTCGATGGTGGCCTGCATCTCGCCGCGCTTCATCGCCTCGCGCGCCAGGTCGATGTTGTCGTAGCCGACGATGACGATCTTGCCCACCAGGTCGCGTCCCTTGCACGCCGCGATCGCGCCCAGGGCCATCTTGTCGTTCGCGCACAGGATGCCCTGGACGTCGGGGTTGGCCGAGAGCATGGCGCCGGTGGCCGTCTGGGCCTTGGCGGTGTCCCATTCGGCGGACTGGCTGTCGGCGACCTCGAAGCCGGCGTCCTTGACGGCGGCCTCGAAGCCGGCCTTGCGGGCCTCGGCGTTGGCGACGCCGTCGATGCCGCGCAAGATCAGGACGCGCCCCTTCTTCCCCTCGGCCAGGTTTTTCTGGATGAGTTCGCAGGCGTAGGCGGCGACCTTCTTCGCCCCCTGGAAGTTGTCGGGCCCGATGAAGGTGGCGACCCGGAGGCCCTGCTTGGTGGCCTCGGCCGGGTCGATGCGGTTGTCGATGTTGATGATGGGGACCTTGGCCTCCTGGGCCCTCAGGAGGGTCGCGACGATGCCGACGCTGGAGGCCGGGGTGATGACGATGGCTCCGACGCCGCGGTTGAGCATGATGCGGACGGCGTCGGCCTGCTTGTCGGCGTCGCTCTCGGACTCGATGCCCACGACTTCCAGGGCGCAGCCCACCTCCTTGGCCTTCTCGCGGGCGCCCTTCTCCATGGCCTGGAAGAAGGGGTTGGTGGTAGCCTTGTAGATGAGGGCGATGCGTCGGCGGGGCGGTCCGCCCGCGCCGCCCTCGCCCTCGCCCGGCTGCGAGTCGCCCTGGCATCCCGCCCCCGCAAGCGCCAGCCCCAGCACTGCCGCGCCCAGCCACGCCCCGCGCACGTTCCTCATGGCCGCCTCCTTCCTCGTCACTCCGTTCGCTTCAACCGGTCCAGGAGGACCGTGACGATGACCACCGACCCGATGATCACCCACTGCCAGGGCGTCGGCACGCGCATAAAGAGGAGCCCATACGCCAGCACGCCCATGATGAGCGCCCCCAGGAACGTGCCGACGATGCTGCCGCGCCCGCCCGCCAGGCTCGTCCCGCCGACGATGACGGCGGCGATGGCGTACAGTTCCAGGCCGTCCCCCGCCAGCGGGTCGCCCGTCCCTCCGCGGACCCAGAACACCAGGCCCGCCAGCCCCGCGCACAGGCCGCTCAGGACGAACGTGAGGACGCGGACCCGCCCCACCCGGATGCCGCACAGGCGGGCCGTCTCGGCGTTGCCGCCCACCGCGAACACGTGCCGCCCGAACACCGTCCGCGCCAAGAGGACGTGCCCGACGAGCATCGCCGCCACGCTGACGGCAATCGGCAGGAACCGCTGGAAGGCGACGGGCGCCCGGGCCTGGCAGGCGATCGTCAGGCCCCCCGCCGCCACCAGGGCCAGGCCCCGCGCGATCATCATCGACCCCAGGGTGACGATGAACGAGGGGATGCGGAAGCGCACCGAGAGGAGGCCGTTAAAGAGCCCCGCCGCCACGCCCGCCGCCAGGCCGCCCGCCACGCCGACCGCCAGCGACCCCGTCGCGTTCGTCAGCACCACCAGCATCACGTTCGCCAGGGCGATGAGGCGGCCGACCGACAGGTCGATCCCCCCGCCGATGATGACGAACGTCAGGCCCACCGCCAGGATCAGGTTGATGGCGCACGAGCCCGCGATGTCGATCACGTTCTCGCGGTAGAGGAAGCGCGGCCACGCCCCCGTGCCCTCCTCGACGGCCGAGCAGACGGCGAAGAAGGCCACCAGCGCGACGGCCACGACGGCGAGGACCAGCGCGCGGCTGGCGGTGATGCGGCTCCTCAGGTCCGGCATGGCGGCGGCATCCCCCGACGAACGGTCCGGCGTTGGGACTGGACTATAGCAGCCGCTTCTGCCATGCTCAATGCAAAAGGGCGGCCCCGCGGCGGCCGTCAATGCGGCCGGGACGCGGGGTGCCCGCGCGGGTTCCAAGGGGCAGGGAGGCCGGGCATGAGGCGAGCCGTTCTGGCGTCGCTCCTTGCGGCGGCCCTTGCAGGCCCCCAGCCCGGGTGCGACGACGTGGACCGATCCGCCGAGCCCCTGCTGCGCCAGGCCGACGTCTTCGTCAGCGGCACGGAGGGGTACCACACCTTCCGCATCCCGGCGGCCATCGTCACGCCCACCGGCGAGCTCCTGGCCTTCGCCGAGGGGCGGAAGGCCGGCCAGGGCGACTCGGGCGACGTCGACCTGGTCCTCCGGCGCAGCCTCGACGGCGGCCAGACGTGGCAGCCCCTCCAAGTCGTCTGGGACGACGGCGCGAACACTTGCGGCAACCCGTGCGCCGTCGTCGACCGCGACACGCACGCTGTCTGGCTCCTCATGACCCACAATCTCGGCCAGGACACCGAGGCGCAGATCATCGGCGGCACGGCCAAGGGCGCCCGCACCGTCTGGGTCACCCGCAGCGCCGACGACGGCGCCACGTGGGAAAAGCCGCGCGAGATCACCGCCGACGCCAAGTCGCCCGACTGGACGTGGTACGCCACCGGCCCGGGCGTCGGCATCCAACTCACCTCCGGCCGCCTCGTCGTCCCGTGCGACCACGCCGTCGCCGGGACGAAGGCGATGGGGTCGCACGTCCTCTACAGCGACGACCACGGGAAGACGTGGCGGCTGGGCGGCTCGGCCGGCCCCGCCACCAACGAGTGCCAGGTCATCGAGCGGACCGACGGAATGCTCCTCCTGAACATGCGGAACTACGACCCGAAGCGTCCGAACGTCCGGGCCTTGGCCGCCAGCGCCGACGGCGGCCTCTCCTGGTCGGGCGTCTGGTTCGATCCGGCGCTCGTCGAGCCCGTCTGCCAGGCCGCGCTCCTCCGGTGCCCCGACGCCGAGTGCGGCGACCGGACGCTCGTCCTCTTCTCGAACCCCGCGAGCCCGCGCCGCGAGAACCTGGCCGTCCGCCTCAGCCGCGACGAGGCCCGGACGTGGCCCGTCGCGCGGGCCCTCCACCCGGGACCGGCCGCCTACTCCTCGCTGGCGGTCCTGGCGGACGGGACGATCGCCTGCCTCTACGAGTGCGGCGACCGGGGCCCCTACGAGCGGATCGCGCTCGCGCGGTTCAACCTCGCGTGGCTGACCGAGGCGGAGCGCGCGCCGCCCGCAGACGCCGGCGAGCCGCCCGCAGACGCGAAGTGAGCGCGGCAGGCGGCGCGGCGCGTCCTATGGCGCTTGCGCGGGGGCGGGGCGCCTCTTGCGGCGGGCGCGCCGTGCGGCTATCCTCGTGCCGTTCCCGGAAAGGTACTGCGACTTCCATGCGCCGGGTGCCACTGGCTGCTTGCAGCCAGTGCGGTTCCGGGCGGCACTGGCGGACAAGCCGCCAGTGGCACCCGCCCGTGGGAAGTTGTCAAACACGCCGAACACGTACGCAGGGGAGGAGTGCGATGATGACGCGACGAGGATTCCTCAAGGGGACGGCCGCGGGGCTGGTCGGGACGGCCGTGGCATCGAAGGGCCTGGCCGCCGACGCAGGGGGGGCTGCGCCCCGCGTCCGCCTGAGCGCCTGCGACTGGTCGCTCGGGGCCGGCGGGCCCGGGGGCCTGGAGGTCGCCAAGCGGTGCACGCTCGACGGCCTGGAGGTCTCGCCCGGAGGCCCGGCCGACCGGCTCCAGATCGCCGACCCGGCCTGGCGCGCGAAACTCAAGGAGGCCGCCGCCAAGACGGGCGTCGCCGTGTCGAGCGTGGCGATGGGCCTGCTGAACGAGTGCCCCCTGGCGTCCGATCCGCGCGGCCCCGCCTGGCTCGACCAGGTGATCGAGGCGACGGCCGACCTGGGCGCGCGGGCCATTCTGCTCGCGTTCTTCGGCGCGGGCGACCTCCTGGCGGGCACGGAACTCAAGGCGAAGGAGGCCGACGTCGTCGTCGGCCGCCTGAAGGACGCCGCCCCCAAGGCGAAGCAGGCCGGCGTCATCCTGGGGGTCGAGAGTTACCTCTCGGCCGCCCAGAACCTCGACCTCCTCCGGCGCGTCGGCAGCGACTCGGTGCGCGTCTACTACGACGTCCGCAACTCGACCGACAAGGGCTACGACGTCCCCGCCGAGATCCGCACCCTCGGCGACCGCATCTGCCAGTTCCACTTCAAGGACGGCGAGCATTACCTGGGCGAGGGCAAGGTCAAGATGGACGGCGTGGCCGCGTCGATGGCCGCCATCGGCTACTCGGGGTGGGTGGTCCTGGAGACCTCGTGCCCGTCGAAGGACCGCGACGCCGACTTCACGCGCAACGCCGCCTTCGCCCGCAAACTGCTGAAGATTCCCGCGAAGTGACGGCCGCTACTTGGGATTCGGCAAGTGAACGGCCGTCTTGGCGTCAATCGGATTGGGTTGCTGGCACTTCGGGCACGCGCTTTCGCAGCCGACCCGTTGGCGGGCATCCTTTGCTACAAAGCCTGAGGCGAACTTGACCCCGCACTTGGTGCACTGGACGTACAACTCGTCTGGGTTGGGATTGAGCAGTTCGAAGTCATACTCGGCGGCGACGAGCACGCCTGAGTCCTCGCGCAACGCGAATTTTGCGCTGTACCGCGCTGGCTTCGGGAAAAGCGGTCCGGGCGCAATGAAGTAGTTGAATATGCTGACGTCGCTCTCGGACCGGTTGGCTTCGCCCTCCATCTTGGCCACGGGTTCCTTGGACTCCGCTGACCAGAGGGCGAGGGAATGAGAGGGGGTCCCCTCAACGCCCCGAACGCGCACGTGGAAGCACAGTTTGAGAAATTGAACGGGCCACATCTTGGTGTAAATGCGGTCACTTAAGATTCCGACCAGTGTACACTGGCCGTTCTTCTCCAGCCGAATATCCTCGCACATCAAAAATGATTCAATGCGACAAGGCGACATGCAGTTCTCCTCATGCCACTGCGAGTGCTGATTGTGTGAAGCCCTCGGCCGTATTGTAGCACGGTGCTTCAGCCGGATCGAGGGTGCGCGACTCTCGGGCCAGATCTCGGCACTCGCTAGGCTGCGGGAATCCGGCCAGATCGAGAATCTGAGGAGTTCTGACCGGTGCCCCCTGGCGGGCCATCAGGATAGCCAGCACATCGCTGAGGTAGTACTTGACCGTGTCTTCAGTGTAGTGCACCACAACCGCAACCGACACGCCGAGTTCCTGCCTGAGTTTGCGCGTGTTCTCAACGGTGGCTCGCGTCACCGCGCGCGACGCCCCGGGGGGGGCGAAGAACACTTCCACCACAAGATCCCCGTCCTCGGTCGGGAGGCGAGGTTGCGCGAACCCGCTGTAGGCGCAGAAGACCCCGGGGAAGGCCTGCTCTATCTTCCCGCAGAGGTCCTCAAGCCGCTGCCGTACTTCATCCGCCATGTCTGCCATTGTGCTTATGCCCCTCGCAGTCGGCTGACCTCGCCAACCACCTGTTCGACAAAGCGAAAGGAGGCCTCATCAAGATCCCCAAGTCGGACCGAATCGGGGTAGTAGTCCGCCTTCACCCTGAGGTTGTGCAGTTCCTCCCAGTAATCCGCCCAATCGCTGTCGAGTCCCAGACAACCCTGGAAGCCCTCATCATCCAGGGCTCGGTCCATTTCCTTGTGCCAGAAGTACCTCTTGCCGTCATGGATGGGAACTGGCCGGCCGCTCTGGACCAGGAAGTGCCAGCCCGCATGGTAGAGGGCATAGTATAACCTGTTTGCGGCCGCGTCGGGATACCGCCAAGCCGCGAGTGTGGCTGCCGATTCGAGGTTGTCTCGAGCCTTGCGTATCACCACCCGTCCCCGCCCCGTGTCCGAAGCAGGCAACAACTTGGCATATTATACGCAATGGGCAACAGCGGCAACCACAATCTCAGCCCAACGAGAAGGTCTTGGGCGTCAGTACGTCAGCGCGTAGAGGACAATGTTCTCGGCCAGGCGCCGGGCGTCGTCGGGCGCCAGGCACCGCGAGCCGAACGTCCGGAGGCCGTCCAGCCCCGCCGCGATCCCGTACGGGCTGTAGAGGACCACGAGGTGCCCGCCGCGCTCGGCCCCCAAGAGGACCGGCCGCGCGAGGTCCGGCGACTCGTTCTTCACGGCGTCCGAGTAGGCCACCTTCGTGATGGGCGTGCCCACCTTGCCGCTGTAGAGCGGGTGGTCGGCGGCGAGTTCCGCCAGCGGCGCGTCGGGCAGCACTTCCTTGACGAGGTCCCGCAGCGACCTGTCGAAGGCCGCGCGCCCGCAGCACGCCTCGGCCCAGAGGACGCCCCCGCGCTCCAGGTACCCCTTGAGGGCCGCCTTCTCCTCCGCCGTCGGCGTGAACGTGTAGTGGCCCGTCATGTAGAGAATCGGGAATTTGTCGATGTCCGGGTCCGCCAGGCGCACCGGCACGGGCCGGCTGAGGACGGTCAGGCCGAACCGCTCGGCGAGGTCCTTCAGGAGCGCCGGCAGGGCGAACGGCCGGGGCTGCCAGTCGCCGTTGTGCTGGACCTGGCCGATCCGCACGACGCCGCGCGGCGCCTCGGTCTCGGGCGGCAGGCGGAGGACCGTCGCCACCTGGAGCCGGTCGGGCAGGGGGTCACTGCCCGCGGCGTAGAGGGCGAGGTTCTCGCCCAGGCGGAGGGCGTCGTCGGGCTTCTCGGGGTCGGCCGCCGCCCAGCCGTCGCCGAGGCCCTTGGGCGCGAGGATGACGGACGCGCGGCAGCCGGTGGCCAGGACCTCCAGGGCCGCCGGTTTCACCGGGTGGGCGGCCGCGTAGAGCGGATGGTTGGGCACGAGCGGCTCGAACTTCGCGCCGCCGAAGAGGTCCTCGGCCAGCCGCCGGGCCGCGGCCGCGAACGCCGCGTCGCCGCCCTGGGCGTCGAAGAGGACGAGGCCGCCCTGCTCGACGTAGGCGCGGAGCTTCGCCCGCGCGGCCTCGGGCAGGGCGAGCGTCCCGCGGCCGGCGACGTGCAGGATCGGCGCGGCCAGGTAATCGGCGAGCGGCGCGTCGGCGGCAAGCGTCTGCCACGCGACGGGTTTGCCGCCGACACGGGCCTCGAGGAACCGCGCGAGGTGGTCGAGGTCTCGCGGATCGGCCCGCCACGCGCCCGGCCACGTCAGCCGCTGGGCCAAGAGGGGCTTGTACCCTTTGACGAGGAAGAGGAGGCCGAGGGCGTTCCGGTAGACGTCGTCGGTCCACGCGCCGTCGGGCCGCTGGCCCTGGACGAGGAGGGCCGCCCCTTCGCGGAACCAGTCGTGGCCGCCGAAGGTCCGCCGGCCGCTCAGGACGCCGGCCCGCTCGAGCGAGTAGAGCCAGAAGTAGTACCAGCCGAGGCCGCGGCCGGGGTTCTCGTTCAGGGTGTAGCGGGCCTCGATCCAGGCGATGCCGCGCGCGGCGGCCTGCATCCGGTCGGCGGCCGCGTCGGGCCGCTCCCCGCCCGCGAGCCGATCATTGCAGATATAAAGAGATGCCAGTGCGGCGGCCGTCATGCTGCCGTAGGCGTCGGCCGAGTCGCCGGTCATGGCGTAGCCCCACCCGCCGGCGGGCGACTGGATCGCGCGCAGCAGGCGGTCGGCCTTCTGCCAGACCTCGCGCGGCACGTGGGCCCCGGCCCGGGCGGCCTCGTGCAGGCCGAGGACGGCGAATTGCGTGTTCGACGCGTCGCTGCGGCCGTAGACCCGCTGGATGTCGGCCTCGGTCTGAACCCGCTGCCGGCCGCGGGCCGCCAGGGCCGCGGTGCGGGCGGCGGCCGGCGGGTCGCCGTAGCCCCATCCGCCCGCGCCGTGCTGCCGCTCGCTCAGCCAGTCGGCGCAGGCCTGGATCTCCGGGGCGTAGCGCTTGGGGTCGGCGGCGGCGAAGGCCATCGCCTTCAGGGCGACGACGTACGTGTGCGCGTCCGGGACCTTCCGCAGCGACTCCAGGGCCCCCGTGAGGTGCGGGTCCTCGGGCGGCACCCCGGCCTGGAGGAGGGCGTAGGCGGCCAGGGCCGTCACCCCGCCGGGCAGGCTGTAGTCGGCCCAGGTGGCGTCGGGCCGCTGCTGGGCCCGGAGGTACCCGACTGCCCGCAGGATGGCCGCCCGGACCTGCTCGCCCTGGAGCGCCGCCGCGGGGGCGGCGGAAGGGGCGGCGGCGGGGGCGCCAGGGGCGTTTTCGCCCGCCGTCCGGGCCGGAAATGCCGTCAACACGGCCGCGACAATCGCCGATAAGAGGGGGACGCGGAAGCGCACGGCGGCCTGCACGGAATGGGTCAAAACCGTCCGCATGGGGCCCTCGGGCCGCTTTTTGACGTTGCCGCAAGGGTTTATCGGCGGTCGGCACGGACCGCCTTGACTCTAGTGCGCGGTTGCAGGCGAAACGCTGGGTGCCACGGCTGCGCCGTGTGCAGCCGTGCGCCTGCAGGGACGCACGGTTGCTGGACAGCGCAACCGTGGCACCCGCGGAATCAGGGCTGACGGATCACTGGCCGAGGAGACGCCATGCCGGAGTCCGACTTCGACGCGCGGCTCGACCAGTTCAAGCGGGTCCGCGACCAGATCGTCAACGCCGTCGGCCGCCAGATCGTCGGCCAGCGCGAGGTCATCGACCAGATGCTGGCCACCATCTTCGTCGGCGGCCACTGCCTGCTCGTGGGCGTGCCGGGCCTGGCGAAGACGATGATGATCCGGTGCCTGGCCGGCGCCCTGGACCTGGACTTCAAGCGGCTCCAGTTCACGCCCGACCTGATGCCGTCGGACATCACGGGCACCGACGTCATCGACCAGGCGCCGGACGGGCGGCGCGAGTTCCGCTTCGTCCCGGGGCCGATCTTCGCCCACATCGTCCTGGCGGACGAGATCAACCGCGCCCCGCCCAAGACCCAGTCGGCCCTGCTGGAGGCGATGCAGGAGCGCCAGGTGACCGTCGGCCAGCAGACCTACGACCTGCCCTCGCCGTTCTTCGTCATCGCCACGCAGAACCCCATCGAGCAGGAGGGCACGTACCCGCTGCCCGAGGCCCAACTGGACCGGTTCCTCTTCGCCATCCACGTGGCGTACCCCTCGGCCGCCGAGGAGGAGCGGATCCTGATGATGCCGACGGGCGCGGCGGGCGGCGACGTGCCGCGCCTCGTCGCCGCCGACGACATCCGCGCCCTCCAGGACCTCGTCCACGCCATCCCCGTGTCGCGCTACGTGGTGGCCTACACCGCCAAACTCGTCCGGGCGACCCGGCCGACCGAGGCGGCCGCGCCCCCGTTCGTCCGCGAGATGGTCGAGTGGGGCGCCGGGCCGCGCGCCGGACAGCACCTCATCCTCGCCGGCAAGGCGCTGGCGGCCATGGCGGGCCGCGCGGCCGTCAGCATCGACGACATCCGCGCGGCGGCGGTACCGGTCCTCAGGCACCGCGTGGCCACGAACTTCGCCGCCGAGACCGCCGGCCTCGACCCCGTGGCGGTCATCCGGCGCCTGATCGAAGAGGTCCCCGAGCCGCCGGTCGGGCAGTTCGAGACGCAGGCTGCCCGCGCCCCGGCCGCCGCGCACGCATGACGACACGGGCGCCAACCCGGCCTCCTCCGCGCGGCCGCCCCCGGGGCGGCCCGGCGGCGATCCGGCCCGGCCAGTACCTCGACCCCGAGGTGGCCCGGCGGGTCGCGCGGCTGGACCTGAAGGCCAAGTTCATCGTCCAGGGGTTCCTGGCGGGGCTGCACGACTCGCCCTACCGCGGCTTCAGCCTCGAGTACTCCGAGTCGCGCAAGTACGTCGCCGGCGACGACCCGAAGGCGCTCGACTGGACCGTCTGGGCCAAGACCGACCGCCTCTGCGTCCGCACCTTCCAGGCCGAGACGAACCTGTCGGCCTATCTACTCGTGGATACAAGCCGAAGCATGGCCTTCGCCGGCGCGGCCGGGGCGATGACGAAACTGGAGTACGCCACCGCCCTGGCGGCCGCCATCGGCTACCTCCTGACGAGCCAGCACGACGCCGTCGGCCTGGGCCTGCTGGGGACGGACCTCGAGCGCCTGGTCGCCCCGCACGCGACGCGCCGGCACCTGGTGCGGATCCTCACGGACCTGGCGACCGCGCCGAGCGGCGGCCGGACGCACCTGGCCCCCGGCCTCCACGCGGTCGCGCGGCGGGTGCGGCGGCGCGGACTCGTGGTCCTCCTCTCGGACCTCTTGGACGACCCCGACGCCGTCCTCGACGCCCTGCGGCACCTGGTCTTCCGCGGCCACGACGTCATCGTCTTCCAGGTGCTCGACGCGGCCGAGCGCGGCCTGGCGATGCGCGGGCCCGTCGTCCTGGCGGACCCCGAGACGGGGGCCGAGGTGGCGACCGACGCCGACGCCATCCGCGCGGCCTACGCCGAGCGGGTCGATGCCTTCGTCGGCCGCTACGAGCGCGAGATTCGCCGCCTGGGCGCCGACTTCGCCGCCATGACCACCAGCACGCCGTTCGACCGGGCCCTGGTCCGGTTCCTCGCCGAGCGGAAGCGGCGGTTCTGAGCGGTCCGACCACATGGCCGTGTGAGTCGGGTGCCACGGTTGCGCCGTGTGCAACCGTGTGCCATGATGCACGGCTGCAAAAAGCGCAGCCGTGGCACCTGCCTGGCTAGAGCGCGCCCGGAGGAAGAGGCATGACGTTCGCGCGGCCCCTGATGCTCGTGGCCCTGGCGGCGGTCGCGATCCCCATCGCGATCCACCTCCTCGGCCGCCGGCGGGCCCGCAAGGTGGTCCTCCCCACGATGCGCTTCGCCGAGGGGGCCCACCAGGCGAGCCGCGGGCGCCAGTGGCTCCGCCGGGCCGCGCTCCTGGCGCTGCGGGCGGCCGCGGTCGTCCTGCTGGTCCTCGCGCTGGCGGAACCGAGGCTGGGCGGCCCGGCCTCGCCGCGCTGGGCCGTGGCAGGCGCGGGCGACTCGGCCGACGCCGCCGGGGCCTGGCTCGTCTGTCTCGACACCTCGCCCAGCATGATGGCGCGGGAGGCGGCCGGCGCGACGCGCCTCGAGCGCGCGCAGCAGGTTGTGCGCGACCTTCTCGCCGCCCTGCCGCCGGACGCCCGCGTCGCCCTCGTCCGGTGCGGCCGCCCGGTCGACCTGGGCCCGCCGCCGCGGATCGCCCGCGCCCTCCAGGACGCCGCGCCCGACGCCGCCCGCGCCCCCAGCGACGAGCCGCTCGGCGCGCTCCTCGCGCGCGGCCTGGCGGCCCTGCGCGGCGGACCGGCTTCGCCGCACTCCGCCGCGGCAGGCGCCGGCGCCCCGCGCGTCGTCCTCGTGACCGACTCTACCGCCGCCGCCGCCCGCGACCTCCCGCCCGGGCGCTTCAAGGACCTCGCGGCCGACGTGACGATCGTCCCCGTGGGCGCCGCCATCGAGAACGGCCGGCTCGGCCTGCCGCGCCTCGCGGTGACCGGCGGCGCATCGGCGCGGCGGCTCTCGGTCGAGGTCGACGCGGTCCCCGCCGGCGGCCGCGAGGCCGAGGTCCGCTTGCGCGTCGCGGGCCTGCCCGAGCCGCCCGCCTGCCGCGTCGGGCCGGGTCCGGGCGTCGCGCGCTTCGCGCTCGCCCTTGCGGGCGAAGGCCCCTGGCAGGGCAGGGCTTGGACGGACGCCGACGCCATGCCGCTGGACGACGCGCGGTTCTTCACGGTCCCCGCGCCGGCGGCCGTCCGGGTCGTCGTGGTCGACGCGGCTGCGGAGGAGACGGACCGGCCGCGCTCGGCCGACTACGTCGCCGCCGCGTTCGCGGCCGCCGCGCCCGACGCGCCCACGACGGTCGCCCGCCTCGCGCCGGCCCAGGTCGCCGACGCGGCCCTCCGCCAGGCCGCCCTCGTCTTCTGGGTCGGACCCGAGCCGCCCGTCCGAAGTCTGGACCCGTCCCGGGCCGCCCGCGACGCGCTCGCGCGGTTCCTCGACCGCGGCGGCGCGGTCGTCTCGGTCCCCTCTGCTGCGCTCGCCGCGCCCGCGGCGCCCCAGGACACGGCCGCGCCCGCGCCTGGCGGCGCCCTCGCTGCGACGCCCGCCGAAGGCGTCACGCTCGACCCCGGCGGCTACGCGTCGCCGCTCCTCGGGGCCTTCGAGGGCGGCTCGGGCGGCGACCTCCGCCGGCCCGTCTTCACGCGCCGCCTCGCCCTCGCGGCCCCGCCCGGCGCCGATGTCGTCCGCTTCATGGACGGCCTTCCCGCCATCGTCTCGCAGACCGCCGGAAAGGGCAGGCGGGTCGCCCTGGCGTTCGGCCCCGCCCGCGCGTGGGGCGACTTGGGTACGCGGCCCGAGTTCGTCGTCCTCCTGCACTCGCTCCTGGAGGCCCTGGCCCCCTCGGCCGACCCCGACCAGGCCAACCGCCTGATCGGCGGCGCGCCCCGAGCCGCGGCCGCGCCCGCCCTGCCGCCCGGCAACTACCCGCCGCCCGCCGCCACGCCCGCCGGAGGGGCGGCGACCGCGGGCGGGCCCGAAACCGCCCTGGCGGCCGCCCAGGGCCCGTTCTCCGTCAACCTGGCCCCCGACGAGACCGCCGACCTGGCGCCGCGGCCCGACCGGGTGCGGCAGGCCTTTGCCGCCGGCCGCGTCCGCGTGGCCTCGCCCGAGGACCTGGCGCAAGGGTCCCACGCCGCGGTCCCCTTGCGCGACGCCGCCGGCGGGCTCATTCTGCTTCTGGCCGTCGTGGCGGCCGTCGAGGGCCTTCTGGCTGCACGCCT
>CAYGZE010000065.1:0-1448 GCA_964354185.1 uncultured Anaerolineales bacterium
ATGAGTGACCTCCCGGCCTGTGTGGAGGCGGTGCGCCTGGCCACGGTGGAAGCCGAGGCGGGCGATCTGGTGGACCGCTGTGTGGATCTGAAGATTGCCGGCTGTGTGCGGTGGGATGCGATCCATCGGCGGTTGAATGCGACGGGGGACGATCCCGCAGAGCACGTGGCGCCGGAGGCCGTGCAGGCGTGCTTGCGGAGTAAGGCATTTCAGCAGCGGCTCTCCGATGCGATGCAGGACCCGGACGGGTGGGTGCAGCGGCGGTTGCGGCGGCATCAGCAGGTGCATCGCACGCTGGATGTGGTGGAGGAGCTGGCGAGCCCGGCGAACAAGGACAAGCGGACGCGGACGGCGAACGCGCAGTTCCGGTTGGGCATCGCGGGCATCACGCCGCAGACGCAGGTGGCCGTGGGCCCGGATCAGAACTTTATGGACTTCATCACGAAGATGATGACGAAGCGGGATGCGGCGGGATGATTGCGTATCGAGGCGCCCGGTGCATGGTCTGCGGAGAGTGTCCGTTGTTGGTGCCATTCCCGCTGAACGGAGACCTTCTGTGCTTCGACTGTGCGGAGTGGTACGCGGGGGAGCGGATGCAGTCCACGGTCCCCCTCCAACAGGAGGGCGTATGGATGACGGTCGACCATGCTCCTCGCTGACATCCCGGCGGAGCTGAAGCGCACGGCGCGGGAGAATTGGTACGCGGAGTTGGGGTTCGTGCCGAAGCTGGCGCATCGGCTGGTGGCGGAGGCGGTGGATGCGGGGAAGCGCCATATTGGCCTGTTCACGCCGCCGCAGGATGGGAAGTCGTACAGCATCGCCAAGCTGTGTGGGGCGTTGCTCTTGTTCCCGGAGGTGAAGGGCTGGATCGTGGGGCCCACGTACGAGGACGGGAGCAAGGAGTTCGGGTACATCTGGGACGACCTGGCGAAGGTGGGGCTGCTGCGGACGGCGAAGGCGAAGCATCACGACGTGCGCGGCGGGAACATGCGGATCGAGTTGAAGAACGGGTCGTGGGTGCAGGTCATCACGGCGAAGGACCAGGAGAATCTGCGGCGGGAGCAGTTGGACTTCGTCATCTACGCGGAGGCGAGCAAGCTGCCCGAGAACCTGCACCAGCAATATGTGTACTCCCGCGTGGAGCGCCGGCGGGGGCTCACGTTTTACCCCACGACCCACAAGGGCCACGGGTGGGTGTATGAGGATGTGCGCGTGCCCAGCCTGCCGGTACGGGATCGGACGTTCGCGTGGGGGCCGTGGGTGGACGACCGGCGGGCCATGGTGGGCGGAGACCCGAATCCGGAGTACGATCCGGAATACTGGTCCTGTCAGGTGTCCTACGTGCCGGAGTTCGGGGATGTGCTCCACCACGGGGAGTATTCGGACGAGCAGATCCAGAAGGCGCGGCATCGGCTCCCGGCCCCCATGTTCGCGGAGCAGTTCGGGGG
>CAYGZE010000065.1:1548-7609 GCA_964354185.1 uncultured Anaerolineales bacterium
TCCAGAAGGCGCGGCATCGGCTCCCGGCCCCCATGTTCGCGGAGCAGTTCGGGGGGGAAGCGAGCAGTTACGCGGGGCTGGTGTACCCGTTCCGCCGCGAGGTCCACGTCCGGCCCTGCTTCGAGATCCCCGAGCACTGGACGCATGTCGTGGGTTACGATCATGGGGCTGGAGGTGGGAGCGACCCGACCGCCATCCTGGTTGGCAGCTATGGCCCCGACGGCACCTGCTACTGGTGGGGGGAGATTTACGACCAATCCACCAGCACCATCCAGTCGCGGGGGAGCCGCCTGTCGGTGCTGCTCCGGGGGAAGCGGCCGGCCTACATCATGACGGGACGCGACAGCAAGCAGGTGATCACGGAACTCCGGCAGATCGGACTCACGGCGTCGTGCCCGGTGGACTGGTCGGTGGAGGCGCGGATCGTGCGGACGGCGGAGTTGATCGGCCTGCGGAAGTGGGTGGTCCTCGCGGGCTGCTGTCCGAACCTGGAGCGGGAGATCGGCCAGTACGAGTGGGACGACAAGAACCCCGGCAAGCCACGGGACGGGAACGATCACTGCTTGGAGGCCGCAGGCTATGCGGTCCTGGCGCCCGTGCGGTTGCCGGATCGGGCGTATGAGCAGCCGGCGGAGACCCCGGAGGAGCGCGGGGAGCGGTTCCGGAGTGAGCGGGTGTGGAAGGCGCTGCGGGAGGAGGCCCGGGAGGACGCGGTGGCGGCGCAGGCGGGGCGGTACGATGCCCTGTTCGAGCGGCCGACCGTCGTCCGGGAGTATGTGGCGCGATGAGAATCCTGACCGGACGCGATCGGGCCGCCTACGAGTCGCTGGTTGAGCAGAACGGGCGCTTCCTGGCCCACGTCGAACGCCTGGAGGGCGCCCTGACGGCCGCCCTGGAGCGGGAGCAACAGTGGGAGGGCCGCTGGGCGCAGGCGATGGACCGGGCGAACCGCGCCGTGGACGCGCAGCTCGCCGTGCGGGGGTTCCCCACGGTGACGCCGCGTGAGGGGATGCCGGACATCCCGGATGTGCTGGAGGAGGACCCGGACAAGGTTGCTGCTGTGGAGGCGCGGATGAGCAAAGGCGATGCGACCGTCTTCGCGGAGCGTTGGTAGGTGCCCCGCCTGGTGTACCCCACCGGCCCCCAGGACCATGCGGGCATCGTCGCCTATGCCCGAGCCCTCCGCGATCTGAATACCGCGTTCTGGAACTCGGTCGAACTCCAGGCATGGAAAAACATCCTCTTCTTCCTCGGGAACCAGCGCATCCGGTACAGCCCCGCGGTACGGTTCTGGCGCCCGCTCACCCAGGATCGTTCCCGGCTCCCCGTCACCAACGTCTGCAAGACGCTTGTGAATGACCTCGCCTCCAAGCTCGTGGCCTTCAAGCCGCCCATCACCTGGGGGCCGGGCAGCGACCAGGACGCGGACTATATCGCCGCCACCGTCGCCGATCAGGTCAACACCGTCATCGAGCGGGAAGCGAACATCCGGGAACTCAAGCCGATCTGTTCTCGCTGGCTCGGGACCACGGGCAACGTGTGGCTCGTGTCGAACTACGACACCGCGCCGGAGCACGGGACGTCCTTCGAGCCGGCGCAGCGCTGCCTCCAGTGCCTCGGGACGTCCATGCCGATGGATCGGGAAGCGTCGGGGGGGATGTGTCCCCAGTGCGGCAGCACGGAGGTCGCGCCCGACCCGATGGGGATGCCGATGGAGTCCCAGGTGCCGCGATTCGAGGACGCGGTGGACGGCAGCGGGACACCGGTCGGGATCGAGTATCCCAAGGGCAAGCATGTCACGGACGTCGAGAACGTCTTCACCGTGCGCTTTGACCCGCGAGCCGACCGGTTCCACAAGAGTCCCTATGTCACCGTGAGCCGGAGCCGGTCCGAGGCGTGGATTGCGGAGAGGTATGGCGACGCCTTCGCCGCGCAAGCGCAGTTCCGCGTCGGGAGTGACCTCAAGTCCCGGCTCTTGGACGGGATCGCCACCACGGCCTTCGGGATGAGCGGGATGGGGGCGTCTGAGGACGAACCCTCCGCCATCGTCACCCGGATCTGGATTCGCCCGCACCCGGAGAAGGCCCCGCAGGGGATCTACGCGGAGCTGGTGGGCGATCAGGTGGCCGTCGGCCGGGACGGTGTGCCGATGGCGAGGGAGTACCCGTACCAGGACGAGGCGGGGCTGCCCCTGCTGAACGTGGTCCACCTGGAATTCGATCAGGTGCCGGGCCGGTCGCTCGCGGCGACCCGCCTGGACGACGTGGTGGAACTCCAGGAAGACCTGAACGAGTACGACGCCTTCATGAAGCAACACGCCCGGCGCATGGCGAATGCGGTCTGGACCGTTCCCCGCGGGGCGAACGTCTCGGCACTCACGGGCGAAGAGGGTCTGTACATCGAGTACGACCCCCTCCAGACCGGCCACAAGCCGGAGCGGGCGGCTGGCATTCCCATTGGCCAGGACATGATCCTGATTCGGAATCAGAAGAAGACCGAGATGCAGGAGGTGTGGGGGTCCACCGAGGTCTCGCGGGGCGAGGTGCCCTCCCGCGTGTCCGCATACGCCGCGCTGCAATTCCTGGATGAGCGGAGCCAGCAGGGACAGTCGAACGTCTTCGACAACTGGGCGCTCGGGTGGATGGAGTGGTCCCGGCAGAACCTCCATATCGCCCGCCAGCACTGGACCGAGGACCGCATGCTCTCGCTTGGCGTCGGGAAGTGGGCGAGCCAGACCTACTCCCGGGCGCAGATCCAGGGCGGGGTGGACATCAGCGTGGACCTCGGCATGAACCGCCCGATCACTCTCATTGCCAAGTCGGCCCGCATCGGGCAGGCGATCACGCAGGGCCTCGTGAACCCCATGGACCCGCAGCAGCGCTTCCAGGGCCTCCGGGCGCTCGGCATCCCGGAACTCATGCCGGACTACAACCAGGATTACATCAAGGCCGGGCGCATGCTCGACTACATCCTCCAGGCCCAGACGCCCCAGGAGATGCTCCAGATGGCCCCGGCGCCCCAGCCCTACGACATCCACCCGATCCACCTCCAGGTGCTTCGCCAGTTCGAGGTGTCCGAGCAGTTCGAGGCGCTGGAGGACTGGAAGAAGCAGGCGATCCAGTTGCGGGCGCTCATCCACTTCCAGGCCATGCAGCAGGCCACGATGAGCCAGGGCGGTCCGGTGAATAATCGCGGGCCGATGGACGGGGGCGGGGGCGAAGGCGGTGGGGGCGAAGGCGACAAGGAAGACTACACGACCGAGGACACCATCCTCGACAAGGAAACGCAAGGGGCTTCGCCTCAAACCCTCACGGGGACCGCGGCGGGCATGTCGCTAGGAGCCTGAGATGCCAGCGAAATCGTGTGACAGCAAGGCAGGCGGCACCGTGAAGGCCATGGTGTCCCGGTACGGGCAGAAGAAGGCAGCAGCGAGCGAGAAGCGCCGACCCTATGCCTCGCTCATCAAATAGCACGCAACGCGGCGTCGTGCCCCGCACCCCGGGCGGACCCGGACTCGCCCACCGGAGGACGTGACGTATGGCAACGGAACCAGTCGCAGCGGTTGTGGACAGCACGGCGGCGTCGTCCACCGCACCGGTCCCCGAGGTCGTCGAGGATGACTTCGCCCTTCCGGAGGACGTGAAGGACGAGAAGTCCCGGGCCCGCTTCCAGAAGCTCGTGGACCGCGCCAAGGCGGCCGAAGAGCAGGTTGGGGCGTACAAGAATTTCGGGGACCCACAACAGTTGTCGGAGTTCGTGGAGTACGCCCGGCAACTGGAAGGCACCTTGGAGCAAACCCAGTCTCGCATCAAGGCCCTGGAGGCGAAGCGCGAGGAGGGCGAGCCCAAGACCCCGGAGCAACAGCAACTCGAAGCGTCGAAGAAGACCATCGAGAAGCAGATCCGGGAGAACGTCCCGCTCCTCGACAAGCTCGAAAAGGAGTACGAGGATCGGCAGGTCGAGAAGGCGGCCCGCATACGGTCGCTCACGTTGGACGCGGTCGAGGCGACGACGGAGGTCATGAAGGAACACGGCATGGCCACCTCGCGGGACAAGATCCAGGATATGTGCGACACCCTGGAGCCGATTATCAAGAAAAACGATCGCCTCCGCTTCCGGTTTGAGCGGGACCCGGGTTCGGCCATTCGGGCGGCCATGGGGATCTACCTGGAGAACGCCAAGACGGCGCTCGAAGGCCGAAGTCGGCTGGAGAGCCAGCGCACCAAAGAAAAGACGGCGGCCCTCCCACGCGCCCACGGGGGCGGGGGCGGCCCCGGCACCACGAAACCAGCAGAACCCCCCAAGAACATCGCTCAAGGCATGGAGCGGGCGATGGCAAAATGGCGGGAGAAGGGATAACGCATGGCTGGGTCCACGACCTCCACCCTGTCGGGCCTCCTCAAAGAGGACATCGAGCCCGGCATCATCAGCGAACTGAACGACGAGGCCCCCTTGGTGGACAGCTTCGGCACCGGGAAGCCCATCCGGGGCAAGGGCCTGCTCAAAGGCATCCGCGTCAACCGGAACCGCGGGGGGTACTACACGGCAGAAGGCGGCGGCCCGCCGGTCGCCGGGACGCCCGAGATCCAGGACCTCCTGATCCCGAACAGCTACTACCATCATGCCTGGAGCATCACCAAGCAGCTCATGGATGCCAGCGCGGCCGGGGAAGCCTCGTTCGGCGATGCCATGGAGATCGGCATGCAGGACGTGAAGGATGTCCTGCTCCAGCGCCGGAACGCCGCCTTCTGGGGCTGGCGGAGCGGCGTCCTGGCCCTCTGCAACGGCACCATGACCACCACGACCCTCACCCTGGATGCCCCGGGCGGGATCACCGGCTCGGATGACGGCAGCCGGTTCTTCAACGTGGACGACTGGATCTGCGGAATCAATCCGGCCGGGTCGCTGCGGCAGGCCGTGGCCTACCGCGTGACCGGCGTCCCGACGTCCGCCACGGTTACGGTCAACTCGGCCGTCACCTGGAGCGACAACGACTACGTTGTGCGCTGCCAGCAGACCACCGGGACCCTGACCATCGGCAACACCGAGTACATGCACGCGCCGGTCGGCCTGTCGGCCATCGTGGACAACGGGACCCTGATGAACATCTACTTCGGGAAGTCCCGCACCACGTTCCCCATCCTGAACGCCACCGTGACCGGGACCATCGGCGCCATCGGCGCGGATGTCATCCAGCGGCACCTGGACGTGTCCGCGAAGATGGGCGGGCGGACCAACGAGATTTGGGTGGAGCCGGGCGTGAAGCGGGCCTACCTCAAGTCCATGGAGACCGATCGCCGCTACACCGCGGGCGACCTGATGAACCCGAACGCCGGCACCACGGCGGCCAGCACCGGGCGGCGGTATGCCGAGACCGGGCTGAAGTTCGGCACCATCCCGATCTACCAGGACCACATGGCCCCCTACGGCCAGATGTTCGGCCTGGATACCCGCTGGATCAAGCGCCACCCCGGCCCGATGGGCTGGGTGGACGAGGACGGCGACGTCCTGTCGCGGAGCACCACGGCGGTCGATACCTTCGAGGCCACCTTCCGGTGCTACGAGCAGCTCAGTTCCGAGAAGCCCAACACGGCGTGGAAGCTCACGGGCATCACGCATGAGTTCGTGGCGGCCCACGTCGTCTAACTGGGGTTGCGACTGATGGTCTGCAAAGGATGCGGCGAGCGGCTCTACGGCCCCAGGCGGGAGTATTGCAAGGCCTGTAAAGCCGGTCTCGCCGTATCCTGGCCATCGGAGGCGACCCCTCTGGAGGAGCCGATGGACCCGCAGACCAAAGAACCAACCCGCGAGGACCGCATTGCGTCCCTGGCCCCGTTGCCGGAGCGCACGCGGTACGTGTACAACCGGATGGCCACGGAATGGGAAGGGATGTTCGACGGGCGGGTCTACGTCCTGGCCTCGCACGAGGTCAAGGCACTGGACTCGGCGGTTGCGGAACATCTCCGGGAAACGAGTGGGATCACCGGGACGCTGCGCCGGAAGGCGGGCGGCGGCGGCACCCTGACCATCGAGCGGGCGATTGCGCTCGGGCCGGGGTGGG
>CAYGZE010000065.1:7709-15226 GCA_964354185.1 uncultured Anaerolineales bacterium
GGCGGCGGCGGCACCCTGACCATCGAGCGGGCGATTGCGCTCGGGCCGGGGTGGGCCATCAGTGGGTCGGCCAAGATTCAGGACGACTTCGTCCTGCAATACGAGGAGGCCCCGGCCGAGCCGGTGTTTCTGGTCCCCACGGAGACGGTGCCCGGGGCGGAGTTGTTCGATCGGACGAGTATCCCCAATTACGTGGATCGTCCGAACCTGAAGGAGCCCGGTAAGCCGATGCACACCGAAATCATTCGGGTGTAACCGGCTCTCTGCGCCATGTGCCTGCTCCCGGGCCGATGCCTAAGCCCCTCCGGGGACTGAATGAGGGCAAGGGAGAGAGAGGGATTCTGATGCCAGCACCCGAAGTCGTTATTCCCCTGTTGGAAGGGCGCGTCGGCAGCATCGCCAACGGCGGCGAGAGCGCGGCCCTGTTCCAGAAGATGTGCAAGGAGGTCATGCTGGCCCACTCGCACAAGGACCAGACCGATTGGGAGTTCACCTGTATCGAGGACATTGACGAGACCAGCGCCGCCACCGCCACCGCCCCGGCCACGGGCGCCGTGATGTACGGGTTGCTCATCGGGCAGAATTCGTCGGATGCGTCGGAAGACTACCTCGCGGTCTGCGACGATTCCAACGGGACCATCGCAGCGTTTGCCCACGGGGACACGCGGTTCGTGGACGTGCCAAAGATCCAGTTGTGGATTCAGGCCACCGCGACCGACGGGACCGAGGAGTTGTGGCCGTACATCTTCCCGAAGGGCATTCCGTTCACGGAGTACATGTCCTTCGTGGCGGAGGGCGAGGACGGCACCGACCCGGCCACGGGCGACATCCGCGCCTGGGTGCTGTATCGAACGGGATCGGACATCCAGATCTAACCTGTGGCACGGTGAATGCGCCGAGGGTGGGGGCCGCGGGGTCCCCACCCTAAAGACATAGGAGGATCGCATGCCCTGTAACATTCAGACCACCTGGGCCGACGACACGGACATCGTCGTCTCCACCAGCGCCGTGCGGGTGAAGTCCGTCACCGTGACCCGCCATCCCAGCGCGACGGTGCCCGTCTACATTCAACTCTACGATGGCACGTCGGCCAATCCGGGCACGACCGCCATCACCGATCAGATCGAAGTGGGCTTCGGGGACCACCCCACCCGCGTCAAGGTCAACTTCCACGGGAAACTCTACAAGACCGGCCTGTGCTGGTTCTGTTCGACCGATCTGTTGGAGACGGCGCCGACCTCGAACGAGATTCCAAGCGAGTGCCGCTTGGACTACGTGTAGGAGGGAGCCATGGCGCCATACAACGTCAACACCTCGCAAGCGGTGGTGCTGCGCCTCGGAGGCGCGGCGGGCACGGCGCACCACACGACGCGCCTGGGCCTCCTGTGGGCTCCCCCACAAATGAACACGCGGTTCGAGTCCGGGGCCGCGCTGACCGACGTGTGGGAGGGCGGCATCCTGCACAAGTTCGAGATCCAGAATCGCTCCGGGTCGGCGGCCAACGTCGGGATGGGCTTCCGGCTGGCGAACCGCATCTGGATCGCGGGGCGGCTCTCGGACGACGGGGCCACCTTCACCGACCTGACCTCTACACTCCAGAAGCAGTCCCCCGCCACGCTCCAGGTCACGGGGGCTGACCAGGAGGGGTTCGTCTTCGGGTGCAAGATCCCCTTCGACGCCCTGAGTGTGAACCTCACCACGGCGGAGACCAACGACGGAGGGGCAACGGTCCCCGACCACACCGTCTACTACAGCAATCTCGCCGGGAGCGACTGGACGGCTGTCACCTCGGCCCAAACGTTCACCGACAACTTCACGCTGTCGAACACGGTGCTGACGGCTGCGGTGAAGGACTTCGTCTGGCAGCACCCCAATAGCTGGGGGGCCTGGACGTCCACCGTCCTGCCCACGGGGTACTACTACCTGCGGGTCAAGTCCGCGCACCGAGAAGCCAACGACGTGGCGGCCATCGCCACCGGGGCGGAACTGTACTCTGGGCTGTGGATGGAAGCCCTGGCCGACGGGGAGATTTACGCGGATGACGCGGCGGCGTTCTGGTGCGAGTACGCGACCGGGCTGGTCGGGTACGCCAGCACGGCCGACGCCGGGAACACGTTCAAAGCCTACGTCACACCGTGACGGACGCGGAGCGGCTCGCGCAGCTCCACGACCACATCTTCCGGAAGCTGAGGATTCGCCACCGGGGCCCTCTCCCTTTCTCTACCCCACGTGGGACCAGGGCTCAGGTGGCGGACCTGCTTCAGGACGCGGGCTTCACGCGGGGCATCGAGATCGGGACGTGGCTCGGGGACTCCGCCAAGATGCTCTGCCAGGCGGTCCCCGGTGTGGACCTGACCTGCGTAGACCCGTGGACCTCCTACCGGAACCACGACATCGCGGCGACCGAGGCGGTCTACGCCCACGCCGTCGAAACCCTCGCGCCGTTCAACGCCACCATCCTTCGTACCACCAGCATGGACGCCGCGAACCGCTTCCCAGATGGGCATTTCGATTTCGCCAATATCGACGGGGATCATGCGTTCGATTACGTCTGCCAAGACCTGATCGTCTGGAGCCGCAAGGTCAAGCGGAACGGGATCATCATGGCGCACGACTACGACGCCCACGTCCCCGGCGTCGTCTGGGCCGTGAACGCCTACACCCACTGTCATTGTATCAACCCCTGGTATGTCACGCAGGAGGTCCGGCATCCGGTGACGGCGTTCTGGATCAACCCGTGACGGACATGACCGTTGTATATTACACGGCCAATCGGGAGAAGGAATCCTTCGAGCGGAAGGTCCAGCAGACCATCCTGGAGAACATGGGCGAGAGCGAACTCATTTCCGTGTCCCAGAAACCCATCGACTTCGGCAAGAACATCTGCGTGGGGGATGTGGGGGTGACCGGGCACAACGCCTGGCGGCAATTCCAGATCGGGTGCCAGGAGGCCACGACCAAGTACGTCTGTGCGGCGGAAGCGGACGGGCTCTACCCGCCGTCCTACTTCGCGTTCCGGCCGGCACGCGACGACGCCTTCTACGTGGCCATGCCGCTCTACGCCCTGTTCGCGCAGCGGGGGAAGGCCAAACGATACGCCCTGAAGCCACGAGCGTCAGAAGCCGCCATGATCGTGTCGCGGGCCTTGGTGCTCCAACGGCTGGAGGATCTGTACCGCGGCCTCCCCCAGTGGCGCAGGGACGAGGAGTTCCTCTGGCTGCTCAAGGGGTGTGTCCGGGAGACGGCGTGGTTGGATGCGCCGATTGTCACGGTGAAGACGGACAGGAACATGCACAAGAAAACGCCACACGACCGAGAGCACGTGGCCGCGGTGCTTCCCTATTGGGGGGACGCCCATGACGTGCTATTGAGGTACGGGTAATGCCGCGACGACGGGAACATCTGCACTTCTTCCGCGGGAGCCATCTGCCGGTGCTCATGGCGCTCGTGCGGATGACGGACGGGCCGATCCTGGAACTGGGATGTGGCGTCTTTTCGACGCCGTTCCTCCACTGGGCCTGCCTCCCGTTCAAGCGGCAGCTTGTGACCTACGAGAACGTCCCGCAATACTATGACCTCGCCAATCATGCCAAGGCCGACTTCCACGAGGTCCATTGCATCACCGACTGGGACGCTGTGGACCTGTCGCCCGCGTGGGGGATCGCGTTCGTGGATAACGACCCGGAGCCGGAACGCTACAAGCTCGTGGCGCGCCTCGCGCATGCGGAGTATGTGGTCGTGCATGACACGGAGCGAAAGCGCAACGGGTTCGAGCCGATCTTCGAGCAGTTCACGTATCGCTACAAATACAGTAGCTCGGGTGCGCCCCATACCAGCGTCTTGAGCAACACGCATGACGTGCGAGGGTTGGCGATCCCATGAACGTGTGCCTGGTCCGATGCCCAGCGCCCTTCCTGATCGACGAGCGGATGTTTCCCCCGCTCGGCCTCATGGCCGTTGGCACGGGACTGAAGGAACGCGGGCACACCGTCACGATCCATGACGGACCCTTGGAGGCATTGCCCCTCGGCCTGCCGTACTACGGGTTCGGCCCGACGGCACCGGAGTACCCGTCCGCGCTGGAGACCGCGCGGCGGATCAAGGCGCACAACCCTAGTTCCCGTCTCGTGCTCGGTGGCCCGCACGCGACGCTCAACTGGAAGGACTGCCAGGCCGACGGGTGGGATTGCGTCGTCGCGGGGGATGGCGAGGACGCGGCCGAGTCGGCCTTTCAGGGCACCCCGTCGCTCATCATCGCGGAAGACAAGCCGCTGGACGACTACCCGATCACCGACCGGAGCCTCGTGGACCTGGCGAGCTACCACTACACGGCGAACGGGAAGCGGGGCACGACCCTCGTGACCGCCCGCGGGTGCCCGCATGCCTGTGGGTTCTGCTGCAAGAACCACACGCGGGTCCGCCTTATGAGCGCTGCGCGGGCGATCTGGGAGATCCGGTATCTCCGGTTCGATCTGGGCTACCGGGTCCTAGCGTTCCCCGAGGACATCTTTATCCTCAACAAGCAGCGCACGGAAGACATCTGTGAGGCCCTGAAGGCGTTCGGGGTCGAGTGGAGGTGTCTGGTGCGCTCGGACCTGGTGGTGCGCCGGGGCCGGTCGTTCCTTCGCATGATGGCGGACTCGGGGTGCAAGGCCGTCGGGATCGGGGTGGAGTCCGGGTCCGATGCCATCCTCTCCACGATCCACAAGGGCGAGACGGTGGCCACCATCCTGGAGTCCATTCGCATGCTCCAAGCGGAGGGTATCCGCACTCGGGGATTCTTCGTGATCGGGCTACCCGGAGAGAGCCACGAGACGCTGGCAGAAACCGAGCGGTTTTTGGAGGAAGCACGGCTAGACGAGATTGACGCCAAGATATTCCAGCCGTATCCCGGCAGTCCCATCTGGGAGCACCGGGAGCGATATGACATCTCGTGGAACGGACAGCCGATGGAGACCACGTTCTACAAGGGAAAGCCGGGACTCTATCAAGGGACGATCCAGACATCGGCGTTGACCACGGAACAGATTGTCGAGGCGTGGGTGAAGATCGAGCGAAAGTACAAGACATGTCCATCCTCGTAACGGGCGGGTTGGGGACCATCGGGTCTGGACTCGTGAAGATCCTCCGGGATCGTGGGCATGGGGTGGTTTCCTGTGACCTCCTCCACCAACCGGACGAGGTGGGCTTCTCGGTCCGCCAGGACGTGTCGGCCCCTAGATACGTGCGCTGCGATGTCGGGTCCTACCGGCAACTCCAGCGGGTGTTCTCGGAGCGCGGGCCGTTCGAGTACGTGTACCACTGCGCTGCGGAGTTCGGGCGATGGAACGGCGAAGACTTCTACGAGTCGCTGTGGCAGACAAACGTGGTGGGCACCAAGCATCTGCTCCGTCTCCAAGAGGATCGCGGATTCAAGCTGGTCCACTTCTCCTCGTCTGAGGTCTATGGCGATTGGACGTCCCTGATGATGGAAGAGGTCATGGACCAGTACGAGGTCAAGCAGTTGAACGACTACGCGATGACCAAGTGGGTGAACGAGATGCAGATCCGGAACGCCTTCCGGAGGTTCGGGACGGAGTCCGTGATCGTGCGTCTCTTCAACACCTACGGGCCTGGGGAACGCTACAGCCCCTATCGGTCGGTCAACTGCCGGTTCCTCTACTGTGCGCTGAAGGGTATCCCCTGGACGGTCTACCGTGGGCATCGTCGGACGTCCACATACCTCGGCGATGCGCTCAATGCGCTGGCGAACATCGTGGGGAATTTCCATCCGGGCGAGACCTACAACATCGGCGGGGGGACGTCCCACTCGATCGAAGAACTGTCCGACGCCGTGGTGTCCGTCACCGGAGCCGATCCGGTGCTCGCACTCCATCTGTCGTCTGAACCGATGACGACCATGGTGAAAGAGGTAGATATCTCGAAGTCCATCCGGGATTTGCACTTCGTGGCGTTCCACGGGTTGCACGAGGGGCTGCGGCTCACCGCGGAGTGGATGCGGAAGGAGTACGGATTCGCGTGATCTCCGTCGTCATGGCCACCTACAACAAGGCAGAGGCGTTGCGCCGGACGCTCATGAGCCTCTACGCGCAGAACCCCGGGAACGGGTACGAGGTTATCGTTGTGAACGACGGGTCGGACGATGATACGGCGTCCGTGGGGCAGGAGTTCCCCATCCGGTATGCGTACCTGCACCGTCCTGGAAGCCACAATCCCGGGCCGGCGCGGAACGTCGGGTATCGCATGGCGTTAGGGGAGATCCTCGTCGCGCAGTCAGACGAGGTGGAACATCGGACTCCTGGGTCCCTGGATCTCCTGGCCGCACGACTGAAGCCGTCTACGTGCGTCATGGCCACGGTGGTCAACGTGGACGCCAACGGGAACAAGATCAACGTCTACTGCGGACGCAGTCGAAAGCGGCCCTACTTGTTCCTCGGAGCGCTCTGGAAGTCCGACCTCTATTCCGTTGGTGCGAATGACGAGGACTTCATCCACCCGGACGGGGGAGAGGACGTGTGGCTGGCGAAGTGCCTGGAGCATCGCGGCGTGTCGTTCCTCTACACAGACGAGGTGGTGGGATGGCACTACGATCATCCGCGACCTCACCATTCGCCGACGCACCTTCAGGCCGCCAGGAACCTCGCCCGAGCAAAAGCCGAGGACGCACGGCTCGGACGCCACCCGTGGACGGCACGCACCGGAGCCTGGGTATGAAACTCTCCATCATCGTCCCCGTCCTAAATTCACACGAGATCGTCCGGCGACAGATGTTGTGGTTCAAGCGGATGGACCTCCCAGACACCGTGGAGATCCTATACGTGGATGACGGGAGCGATCCTCCGATCCAGGTAGAACCCGAGGACGCGCCCCGGAACTTCCGGATCATCGTGACCAACGACTTCCGCCCCTGGACCTGGGCGGTGGCGCGGAACACGGGGGCCAAGCAGGCCCAAGGGATCTACTTCCTGATGACCGACCTGGACTACATTCTCTCGAAGGACGCCATCCTCCGCTCCCTGGAGTTCACGGGAGACCGGCTTGCCTTCCACCGTGAATTTGGCGTGCTGGACGAAGACGGGAACTTCACGCAGGACATCCCCACCCTGCTCCGGTATGGCCTGCTCCCGGAGCGGGTGCCGACTCGCGGGGTGAAGATGCCCCCCCATCCGAACAACTTCACCATGCGGAAAGAGGTCTACTGGATGCTCGGGGGCTACCGGGAGGACTGCATCGGCAAGCCCTATCCCCAGGGGGAGGACCGTTGGTTCAAGAAGGCGTGGATGCAGGCCGTCGCCTCTGGGAAGGTGACGGAGTGCGACATGGACACGCGGCCGACCATCTACATGTTCCCCAACGGCCAGTGGTGCGGGGACGTGGACCACAACCCGTTTGCCCTCTTCCACGCTCTGAGCCGTAAGAGCGACCTGAACGCGAGCATCTTCGCCACCAAGGGCGCCGGGGTGGGCTACAGCCGGGAGGAACACCATGCCTGACGGAACGCCGTCCAACACGCCGTC
>CAYGZE010000065.1:15326-17041 GCA_964354185.1 uncultured Anaerolineales bacterium
ATGTATAACCTCTACGTCTACGACTGGGAGTGCCAGCAGTGCAAGAAGTGGAAGACCTATCAGGGGGGCAAGCCGACCGAGTGTCCGAAGTGCAAAGGCACGGCGTTTGAGAAGTCCATCGTCTGGCAACCGCGCAAGTCGCGCCGGACGGACTTCGCCCGGTTCGATAGCGAGTTGCATTTCCAGTATTGGCCGAGGTACGAGAAGCGCCCGGAGACGCAAACCGACATTGCCGAGGTGCTCAGTTCCGTGGGAGCCTGCTTCTTCATGCGGCGGGACCGCTTCCGCAAGCTGGGGTGCCTGGACGAAGGGCACGGCTCGTGGGGGCAGTTTGGGACGGAGGTGTCCTGCAAGTCCTGGCTCAGCGGGGGGCGGCAGGTAGTGAACAAGACGACCTGGTTCTCCCACTACTTCCGCGTGAACAAGGCGGGCTTCCCGTATCCGATCAGCGGGAACGACCAGGAACGTGCCCGCGTGTATAGCCGGAAGTTCTGGCGAAACGGCGAATGGAAACTCCAGGCCCGCCCCCTGTCGTGGCTGATCACGAAGTTCTGGCCGGTGGACGGGTGGACGGACGCGGACCTGGCGGCCTTGCCAAAAGCGTAAGGAGGACGTCATGCGATTTGTTCTCGTGGTTCTGATGCTCTGTATCTCGGTGCCGGTCTTCGCAGAGACGGCGACCCTGACGTGGACAAACAACGCCACCACCGCGACCGGAATCGACATCGAGCGTAAGGGGGGACTGTGCGCCTCCACCAATACGTTCGAGGTGCTCGTCTCGGTTGGCCCGACGGTCTACACCCATGTAGACACGTCCGTCCAGACGGGCCTTGGGTACTGCTATCGTGTGGTGGCCAAGAACTCCGGGGGGAAGGCGTACTCGAATCTGGCGGAGTTGCCCCCTTTAGTGGTAGCCCCTGCGGCTCCCAGCCAGCTTGGGGTGACGCGGAAGCCGTGACGGGATGGCTCCAGTGTTTGTGGAAAACGTGGGACCGAAGGTGAGCCATGCCAACAATTAGCGGGATCTCCTGGACGGCTGCGGCGGGAAGCCCCGAGGGGCATTATATCTGGGCGGGCCCCGTGTCAGGGCTCTACCCCTACCGCAGCAGCGCGATTGTCATGCCGACGCTCTCCGGGTCCGTCACCGTGCCGTCTGAAGGGACGTACTACGTCGCGGTGACTGGATACACGACAGTGGACGGTGATATTGTGTATGGGCCGTATTCTGACGAGGAAACGAAAACAACGGGCGCGAGTGCTCCTGTCGGCACCCCCGTCCTGTCTGCGAGGTAGCGATGAAACGATTCGGAGTAGTGCTCGGAATGGTGTTGGTACTGTGGGGTGGATCTGCGTGGGCGGCGTGTACGGGGTCCAGCCCAACCTGGACCTCCACCCCCGATCAGGCGAGTGTTGCAACCTGCGTGGCAAATGCCTCCACCTGGGACACCATCAATGTCTCTACGGGAACGGCGACGTGGAACGATGGGATCACAATAAACAAGAACGTCACCATTAAAGGCGCGGGGATGAATAGTACGATTATCACGGGGAACACTTCTACCCTCTTTTCCCATAGCACAACGACCGCTTTTCGCGTGTCGGGAATGGAGCTAAAGAATCTGTTGGGAGGCCCAGTACAGAATTTTGTGTATGTTACCGGAAAATCTGTGGGATTCCGTATTGATAACATTCGATTTCGGAACCTCAACACGGGA
>CAYGZE010000066.1:0-17035 GCA_964354185.1 uncultured Anaerolineales bacterium
TCGCGCGCGTGCCTCCTCACCGGCCGCTACAACTATCGCACCGGCGCCATCGACACCTACCTCGGCCGCGCCATGATGTACCCCGACGAGGTCACGCTGGCCGAGATGCTCGCCGGCGCCGGCTACCGGACGGGCCTGTTCGGCAAGTGGCACCTGGGCGACAACTACCCGATGCGCCCCATCGACCAGGGCTTCCACGAGGCGCTCAACCACCTGGGCGGCGGCCTGTGCCAGCCCTCCGACCCGCCGGGCGGCAAGGGCTACTTCGACCCGGTCCTCTTGCGGGACGGCAAGCCCGTCGCAACGGGCGGCTACTGCACGGACCTCTTCACGGACGCCGCCCTCCGGTTCGTCGAGGCCGGCCGCGACCGCCCGTTCTTCGCCTACCTCGCCACCAACGCGCCGCACGCGCCCCTCCAGGTTCCTGAGAAATATGTAGAGCCCTACAAGGCCGCCGGGCTCGACGACGAGACCGCCCGGGTCTACGCGATGATCTCGAACCTCGACGAGAACGTCGGCCGCGTTCTGGCGCGCCTGCGCGACCTCGGCCTCGAGGAGAACACCATCGTCATCTTCCTCACCGACAACGGGGCCCAGCAGGCCGGGCGCTACGCGGCGGGCCTGCGCGCCACCAAGGGCACCGTCTACGACGGCGGCATCCGCGTGCCGTGCTTCATCCGGTGGCCCGGGCAGCTGCGCGGCGGGCGCCAGGTCGAGCCCATCGCGGCCGCGATCGACGTCGTGCCGACCCTGCTGGAGGCGTGCGGCGTGGCGCGGCCCGCGGGCGTGCGACTCGACGGCCTCAGCCTCATGCCCCTCCTGGAGGAGCGCGGGGCCCCGTGGCCCGAGCGGACGCTCTACTTCCAGTGGCACCGCGGCGACGAGCCCGTCCTCTATCGCGACTGCGCCGCCCGCGCCCCGCGCTACAAACTGGTCAACGGCAAGGCGCTCTACGACATGGCGGCCGACCCGGGCGAGACGCGCGACGTCGCCGCCGAGCACCCCGACGTCGTCGCCCGCCTCCGCGCGGGGTACGAGGCGTGGTTCCGCGACGTCTCGTCGACGCGCGGCTACGCGCCGCCGCGCATCTACCTCGGAACGCCGCACGAGGACCCGACCACCCTGACGCGCCAGGACTGGCGCGGGCCGCGGGCCGGGTGGGACGCGAACTCCCTGGGCCACTGGGAGGTTCGCGTCGCCGGGGGCGGCGCGTTCGCCGTCACGCTCCGGTTCCCGGCCGCCCAGGAGCCGCGCGAGGCGCACTTCCGGCTCGGCGCCGCCGACCGGGCGGCGCCCGTCGCGGCGGGCGCGCGGGAGGCGGTGTTCGAGAACGTGCGCCTGGAACCCGGCGACGGCCGCCTCGAGGCCTGGCTCGCCGCCGGCGACAAGACCGTCGGCGTCCATTACGTCGACGTGAAACGGATCGGCTGACGCCGCGGGCGCTGCCCGCGGCTTGCGCGCACCTGACAGGAGGGACTGACATGACGCGAATCGCGCGACTCATCCGGCACGCGGCGGCGCTCGGCCTCGTCGGCCTGGCCGCCTGGGCGGCGGCCGGCCCCGCGCTCGGCGCGGAGGCGTATCCCCTGAACGACGATCCCCTGACCAGTGGCCGCACCGCCTGGTTCCGCGAGGCCAAGTTCGGCATGTTCATCCACTGGGGCCTGTACGCCGTCCCCGCCGGCGTCTGGAAGGGCAAGGAGATCGACGGCATCGGCGAGTGGATCATGAACAACGCGAAGATCCCCATCCCCGAGTACGAGCCGCTGGCCAAGGAGTTCAACCCCGTCAAGTTCGACGCCAAGGCGTGGGCCCGCGTCGCCAAGGACGCCGGCATGCGGTACATGGTCATCACCTCCAAGCACCACGACGGCTTCTCGATGTTCAAGACCGCCCTCGCGCCCTACAACATCGTCGATGCCACGCCCTACGGAAAGGACCCCATGAAGCCCCTCTCGGAGGCCTGCCGCGCGGCGGGCCTGAAGTTCTGCTTCTACCACTCCATCCTCGACTGGCACCACCCGGACCAGCAGACCGACTTCCCGAAATACGTCGATTACATGAAGGGGCAACTGAAGGAACTCGTCACGCAGTACGGCCCGCTGGGCATCCTGTGGTTCGACGGCCAGTGGGTCGGCCCGTGGACGGACCAGGACGGCCGCGACCTGTACGCCTACGTCCGCGGCCTCCAGAACGACATTATCATCAACAACCGCGTCGGGAGGGGCGGCCCCGGCGACTACGAGACGCCCGAGCAGTCCATCCCCGCCGGAGCCATCAAGGGGCGCCTCTGGGAAACCTGCATGACCCTCAACGACACCTGGGGGTTCAAGAAGAACGACCACCACTGGAAACCGGCCGCCGAGGTCGTCCAGAAACTCGCGGACATCGCCTCGAAGGGCGGCAACTTCCTGCTGAACGTCGGCCCCGACGCCGAGGGCGTCATCCCCGCCGAGAGCGTCCGCATCCTCGGCGAGGTCGGCAAGTGGATGAAGACCAGCGGCGACGCCATCTACGGCACGACGCAGAGCCCGTGGCGGCGGCATCCCTGGGACGGCCGCGCGACCGTCAAGGGCAGGACGTTGTATCTCCATGTTTTTAAGTGGCCCGAGGGCGGCCTCCAGGTCGCCGGCCTCCGGGGCGACCTCGTTTCCGTCAAGCCCCTCGACCCGGCCGTCGGGCCCGTCCAGCACGAGTGGGCCCGGGCGGGGGAGGGGGAGGGGATGGTCCTGCGCGTCGCCGTGCCCGAGAAGCCCGACCCGGCCGACACCGTCCTGGCCCTCCTCTTCAAGGAGCCGCCGGCGCTCGACGCGGCGTCGCTCGTCATCCGCCAGGCCGAGGACGGCACGATCGCCCTCAAGGCCCTCGACGCGACGCCCCAGGGCGGCGGGATCCAGTACGAGTCCGACAAGGACTGCCTCGGCTTCTGGACCGACGCGAAGGACTGGGTCTCGTGGGACTTCGCCGTCGCGAAGCCCGGCGCGTTCGACGTCCGCGTCACCTGGGCCTGCGACAAAGGCTCCGGCGGGGCCGAGTACGTCGTCGCCGTCGCCGACCAGTCCCTCAAGGGCAAGGTCGAGGAGACCGGATCGTGGACCGAGTTCCGGACCCAGAGCCTCGGCGCCGTCCGGATCGAGAAGGCGGGCAAGTGCACCCTCTCGGTCAAGGCCCTCACGAAGCCCGGCATGGGCGTGATGAACCTGCGGAGCGTCGTCCTGGAGCCGAAGCGGTGAGGCGCGTCGCCCGGCGCCTGGCGCTGTGGCTGGTGCTCGTGGCGCTCGCGCCCCTGGCGTGCGCCCCGGCGCCGGAAGCGCCGCCGCCCGAGCGCCTGGCCGGGGGCGCGTCCACGCCGGGCGCAAGCGCCGCGGCGCCCGCGCCGGAGCAGTACGGCATCCTCTCGCTGCCCGTGCCCGCGGAGCCGCACCTCACGTGCCCGCGCGTCTTCGGCGTGCGGCCGGGGTCGCCCGTCCTCTTTCGCGTCTCGGCCGCGGGCGAGCGGCCGATCGCGCTGGCGGAGCGCGGCCTGCCGGCGGGCCTCGCGCTGGACCCCGCGACCGGCCTCATCACGGGGCGGCTCGAGCGGCCGGGGGAGCACCGCGTCACGCTTCTGGCCACCAGCGCGCGCGGCCGCGACGAGCGCGACCTGCGGATCGTCGCGGGCACGGCCATCGCCCTCACGCCCCCCATGGGCTGGAACTCGTGGAACTGCTGGGGCGTCACGGTGAGCGACGAGAAGGTCCGGCAGGCCGCCGACGCCATGGTGGCGAGCGGCCTCGCCGACCACGGGTGGACCTATATCAACATCGACGACGGTTGGCAGGGCGACCGGAAGCCCCCCGCGTACGCCCTCCAGCCGAAGCAGAAGATGGGCGACCTGGGGGCCCTGGCCGAGTACGTCCACGCGCGCGGCCTCAAACTCGGGCTCTACTCCACGCCCTGGAAGCGGTCGTACGCGGGCTACCGCGGCGGCTCGGCCGACACGGCCGACGGCAAGTTCAAGGACCCCGACACGAAGTTCGGCCGGTTTACCTTCTACGCCGAGGACGCCCGCCAGTTTGCCGCGTGGGGCGTCGATTACCTGAAGTACGACTGGAAGCCGAACACGGTGGAGCACGCCCGCGCGATGGCCGACGCCCTGCGGACCTCGGGCCGCGACATCGTCTTCAGCCTCTCGAACTCGGCGCCGTTCGAACTGGCCGCCGAGTGGGCCCGCCTCGCCAATACCTGGCGAACCACCGGCGACCTCGGCGACTCGTGGGAGGACCTGGCCGCGATCGGCTTCGCGCAGGACCGGTGGCGCCCGTTCGCCGGGCCGGGCCACTGGAACGATCCCGACATGCTCGTCGTGGGCGTCGTCGGGTGGGGCCCGAACCTGCGGCCGACGCAACTCGCGCCTAACGAGCAATACACGCACGTGAGCCTCTGGTGCTTGCTGGCCGCGCCGCTCCTTCTCGGGTGCGATCTCGCGCAACTGGACGCCTTCACGAGCGGCCTCCTGGTGAACGACGAGGTGCTGGAGGTCGACCAGGACCCCCTCGGCCGCCAGGCCGCCCGCGTCTCGGGCGCCGGGCCGTGCGAGGTCTGGGCCAAGGAGATGGAGGACGGGTCGCGGGCGGTCGGCCTCTTCAACCGCGACGACCGCGAGGTTCGCACGGTGACCGTGACGTGGGCCGACCTGGGTCTGGCGGGGCCGCACCGCGTCCGCGACCTGTGGCGGCGGAAGGACCTGGGCGTCTTCGACAAGAAGTTCGAGACGCGCGTCCTCGTGCATGGCGTCGTGCTGGTGCGCGTGGGGCCGCCGTGATAGAGTAAGGAAGCGCCGCCCGCACGGCCTGAGAGCGCGGGCGCGGCGGGTCCGGAGACCCGCCGCGCAAAGGCAGAGGCAGGGCAGAAGCGAAGGCGGGGCCGTAGCGCACCGCGCAGGCCGCCCGCGCGGCGGCGCCGCAGGAGGAAGCCCGACATGCCGGAATCGCCGAACGACCGCAAGGTGCTGCGCGGCCTGGCCGCCCAGGTGGCCGAGATCGCCGCCCTCCCGATCCACGCCCAGAAGGCCGACCTCTGGCGGCGGCTGAACGACCTGGAGCCCGTGCGGCCGATGGTCTGGATCAACGAGATCTGCTGGAACGAGATGGGGCCCGAGATGGACCTCGTCTGCCAGGACACGTTCTGCCGCGAGTGGGAAGGGCAACTCCGCGCGCTCCTGTACCAGTGGCGGCACCTGCCGGTCGATATGATCGTCGATCCGTACTTGGCGTGCCCGCTGGCCATTCGCGACACGGGCTACGGCCTGGAGGTGAACGCGACGCGCCCCGCGGGCGAGGGGATGGTGTGCGTCGACTACGTGCCGACGATCCGGACCGAGGCAGACCTCCTGAAGATCCGCGCGCCCGAGGTCACGGTCGACCGGGCCGCGAGCGACTCGAACTGCGAGCGCCTCTCGGCCCTCGTGGGCGACCTCGTGCCCGTGCGGCCGGTCGGCGTGACCGACGCCTGGTTCGCCCCCTGGGACCTGCTCATCCAGTCCTGGGGCGTCCAGGAACTGTACACCGACATGATCGACCGGCCCGCGTTCGTCCGCCTGGGCATCGACCGGATGACCGACGCCATGCTCTCGCGGTACGAGCAACTGGAGGCCGCCGGCGCGCTCGGGCGGAACGCCGGCAACGTCCGCGTCGGGTCGGGCGGCCTGGGGTACACGCGCGAACTCGCCGCGCCGGACCCGGCCGCGCCCCCGGCGCACCTCGGCGACCGCTGGGGCAGCGCCACGCCGCAGATCTTCTCCGAGGTCTCGCCCGCGATGCACGAGGAGTTCGCCCTGCGCTACGAGATGCGGTTTCTGGAGCGCTCGGGCCTCAACTATTACGGCTGCTGCGAGCCCCTGCACCGGAAGGTGGGGATCCTGCGCAGCATCCCGCGCCTGCGCAAGATCTCGATGAGTCCCTTCGTGGACGTCGCGCAGGGGGCCGAGGCGATCGGGGCCGACTTCGTCTTCTCGCACAAGCCGAACCCGGCGGTCCTGGCGGCCGAGACGTGGAGCCCCGAGCGGGCGCGGGCCGAACTGCGGGCGGTGCTTGAGGCGACGCGCGGCCTGACGGTCGAGGTCATCCTGAAGGACATCTCGACGGTCCGCCGCGAGCCCGAGCGGCTGTGGGCCTGGGCCGAGATGGCGATGGAGGAGGTCGAGCGCCTGGCCTGACCGGCCGTCCTACGGCGGGCCCTCGGCGGCCGCCGGCGCGCGGTCGGCCTTCGGCTCCTCGCGGAAGAAGATCGCCACGGCCGCCGTCGCCGCCAGGCCGATGCCCGCCAGCGTGTACCAGAAGCCGGTGTAGTCCAGCCGTCCGTCGGCGGCGGAGAACCAGGTGCCCAGCCGCCCCATGAGCCACCCGGCCAAGAGGGGCGCCCCGGCCAGCAGGAACCCGAACGCCGTCTGGGCCGAGTGGCGGATGTCGTCCTCGGCGATGCGATCGACATAGATCGATGCCGCCGCGAAGAAGCACGCGAAGCACACGCCGTGCAGCGCCTGGCTCGCCACGATCAGCCACAGCGGCAGGCTCAGCGTGCCGAAGATGGCGTACCGCAGGAAGTAGGCGAACGTCCCCACCAAGAGCACCCGCCGGAACCCCAGCCGCTTGAGCATCAGGCCCAGGAGGGCCATCGTCCCGATCTCGGCGATCTGGCCCAGGCTCATCGCCGGCAGGACGTAGCCCTCCGGCAGGCCGATCTGCGGCAGGAACTGGCTCGTCTGGATGAAGTAGATCTGGTGGATGGCCGCGATCGCCACGCCCACGCCCACCAGCACCGCGAACGAGCGGTGCCGCAGCAGCCGCAGCGCCTTCAGGAACGCCCACGGCTCCCGCGCCGAGCGGCGCGGCGGCGTGTTCGGAAGCGTGAGGCAGTAGAGCCCGTAGAGGATCGACAGACCCCCGGCCGCCCGGATGGCGTCGGCCAGGCGGGCCGTCACGTCCGGCCGGTCGTCGCCCACGAGGAAGGGCGGCATCCACGTCAGGTGCACGTTCGTCAGGAGCCACGCCGCCGGGAAGATCCAGGCCGGCGCGATCCAGCCGATCGTCCCCCAGATCCGCACCCGCGGGAACTGCCGGTTCGGGTCCGTCATGTGCGCGAACGAGAGCGAGTTCGTCAGAAGCGGGGTCGGCGCCGACACCAGCGCGCACGCCACCGACAAGAGGAGCCACATGGCGAACGTCGTCTGGTACGACGCCAGGCAGATGAGGACCCCCGCGACGGCCAGGAGGATGGCCAGCAGCCGCTGCGTCGAGAAGTGGCGGTCGGCGATCTGGCCCGCCACCAGGGGCGTCACGAACGCGCCGATCGTCCCCGCCGTGCCCATGATCCAGCCCGCCTGGCCCGGCGTGAACTTGAGGCCCGACTGGAGGTACCGCCCCAGGACGGGTCCCCACAGGCCGCCCACGGCGTAGTGGAGGAACATCATGGCCGACAGGCGGAGGCCGATCGCCCTGGGACCCTGCGGCCGGGCCGGCGCGGAGACGGCGTCGAGGGCGCTCATGGCGGCTCCTTGAGATGGGGACGGCCCGCCGCCGACGGGGTCTCGGGTGGCATGGCCGCGACTCTATCGCTCGGCCGGCGGCCCGGCAAGCGGATTGTCCGCGGCCGCTTGATTTCGCCCGCGCGGCGGCCTACCATGTCCCCCGGCCGGCGCGGCCGCTCTCGATCCGCCCGCGCCGCCTGCTTATGGAGATGCCGCCATGGCCGCCGCCGACGTGACCTTCACCGTGTTCACCAAGCCGTGGAAGATGCCCCTCCCGGACCTCGCGCGGTTCGTCGCGCGCCTGGGATTCGACGGCGTCGAACTGCCGGTGCGGCCGGGGTTCCAGGTGGAACCCGGGAACGTGGCTCGCGGCCTGCCCGAGGCGGCCCGCGCGATGGCCGACGCGGGCCTTCGCATCGCGAGCATCGCCGGCCCCACGGACGAGGCGACGATGGCCGCCTGCCGCGCGGCGGGGGTGCCCCTCATCCGCGTCTGCGAGGAGGTGGGGCCCGAAGGGTACCTGGCGACCGAGGCGCGGCTCCTCAGGAAGTACGACGCCCTCGTGCCGCTCCTCGAGAAGCACGATGTGACGCTTGGCATTCAGAATCATTGCGATCAATGTATTTGTCACGCGATGGGCCTGCGGCGGCTGGTGGAGCGGTACGACCCGCGGCGCGTGGCGGCCGTGCTCGACCCGGCCCACTGCGCCCTGGACGGCGAGGGCGAGGAGCAGGCGATCGACATCGTCTGGTCGCACCTGGCGATGGTCAACCTGAAGAACGCCGTCTGGGAGCGCACGAGCCCGCCCGGGGCCCCCGTGGCCGCGTGGGCCTGCCGCTGGGTCGCGGGCCGGGAGGGCCTCGCGTCGTGGCCGGCGGTGGCGGCGGAACTGGGGCGCCGCGGCTGGCGCGGCCCGGTGTGCCTGACGGCCGAGTACACCGACGAGGCCGCCGTCGACCGCCTCATCGCCGACGACCTGGCCTTCGCGAAGGGCCTGTTCGCGAAGGCCCGCTGACGCGCCCCCGCGCGGGCAGAACTGCCGCCTGGCAGGCTTGATTCGGCCGGGCGGTTGCCCTAGGATGGGACGACTCGCGAGGCCGATGCGATGCGCGCCCTCATTGCCATCCCCGTCTACAACGAGGAGGCCCACCTGGACCGGGTGCTGGCCGACGCGGTCCGCTATTCGCCGGAACTCCTGGCGATCGACGACGGCTCCACCGACCGCAGCGCCGCCATCCTCGACTCGAACCCCTTCGTCGAGGTCCATCACCACGACACGAACGAGGGGTACGGCCAGAGCCTGATCGACGCGTTCCGCATCGCGGCCGAGCGGTCGTTCGACTGGATCGTGACGCTCGACGCCGACGAGCAGCACGACCCGGCGACGATCGGCGTCTTCCTGGAAGCGGCGGCCGCCGACGGCGTCGACGTCATCTCCGGCTCGCGGTACCTGCCGGAGAGCCTGCGCGAGAGCCCGGTGCCCGAGGAGCGCCTGGCGGTCAACGTGCTGGTGACGGCGGTCCTCAACCGCGTGACGCCGTACCGGCTGACGGATGCCTTCTGCGGGTTCAAGGCGTACCGGGTGGCGGCGCTGGGGCGGCTGCGGTTGACGGAGACGGGTTACGCCTTCCCCCTCCAGTTCTGGGTCCAGGCCGCGCGGGCGGGCCTGCAGGTCCGCGAGGTGCCGATTAAACTTGTGTATGTCGATCCGTCGCGGACGTTCCGCGGCGGGCTCGACGACCCGCGCGTGCGGCTGCGGCACTACCTGGCGGTGCTGGACCGCGAACTCGCGGCCGGCGGCGGGAGCGCGGGCGCCGGGGGCGGCCCGGCGGCGGGGGGCCCGACCGGATGAGCCCCATCGAGCGCGAGTACTTCCGCGTCCCGCGCGAGGACCGGCGGATATACCTGCGGCCGGAGGCCGCCGACCTGGCGGCCCTCGTGACGCGGAACCGCGCGCTCGTAGCGACGTTCGCGTTTCCCTTCGCCGGGCGCCCGTTCCAGGAGTACCGCGCGGCCGCGCGGGCCGAGACGGTCGCCCTGGCCCGCGCCTACACCGAGCGGTGGGGCTTCGGCACGGGCCGCCCGTGGGCCGAGCCCATGCCCCTGGTCGTCACGGGCCACCAGCCGCAGCCGTTCCATCCCGGCGTCTGGTTCAAGAACTTCGTGGCGGGCGGGCTGGCCGAGGCGGTGGGCGGCGCGGCCGTGAACCTCGACGTGGACAACGACGGGGCGCAGGGGCTGTCGATCCGTTTCCCGGCAGTGCCGGGCAAATCGCGCGGCCACGAGTGGCAGGCTCAGGACATGCTGCTGGACGGCGTGACCTGGCCGGCGCGCGAGTTGCCCGAAAACGAGGTGGCCGCGCTGGAGTTGCCCCTGGTGTCCGACCGGCCCGCGCCTGGCCTGGCCTACGAGGAACAACTCACACGCTCTGCGTTCACGGGCCGGGAGGTCCTGGCGCATCTGGTGGAAGGGCGTGGGGCCGCCGGTGCGCCGCTTCCCACGGGCAAGTGGATGTGGCATGTGTCAGGGGATGCCGATCTGAGACGGCCGTCTGTCGGTCTTGACGGGCTGCAAGTCATGATGTCTGTTCCGCAGGGCCCCGTGGCCGATGAGTTCGATGAGTGGTACCTGAAGTGGGTGACGTGGAAAGGGGCCACGGCAAGCATCTCCGAATCGTTCACGCTGACGCGGCGGTGGGTCGAGCAAGAAGTGGGCCTGCGGAACCTGGAACTGCCCGTGTCGCACCTGGTGGACGGGGAGGCGTTCCGCCTGCTGGTGGCCGAGATGCTGCGGCGGCGCGCGGACCTCTTCGCGGCCTATAACGACTCCCTCGCCGAGTACCGCCGCGTCTATCGCGAGCGGAGCGCCGCGCAGCCGGTGCCGGACCTCGCGCGCGACGGGCCGAGGATGGAACTGCCGCTCTGGGCGTGGCGCGCGGGCGAGCGGCGGCGACGCCTGTGGGTCGAGGACGCGCCCGGCGGCGGCGTGCGCCTCACCGCCGATGGCGTCCAGGTTGCCGCGCTCTCGGCCGACGAGGTTCGCCGCCCCGACGCCGCGGCCGCGCACCTCAAGGAGGCCCGCGACCGTGGATGGAAGGTCCGCCCGCGGGCCCTGTCGATGACCCTGTTCGTCCGCCTGGCGGTGGCCGACGTCTTCATCCACGGCCTGGGCGGCGCCCTGTACGACAAGATCACCGACGCGATGTTCGAGCGCCTGTGGGGCGTGCGGCCGCCGGAACTCATCCTGGCGTCGGCGACGGTCCGCCTGCCGCTCGAGACGTTCCCCGCCACGCCGCGCGACCTCGAGGCGGCCCGCCGCGCGATCCGCGATTGGAGGTACAATCCGGACCGGATGCTGGGGGCCGAGGTGCTCGGGCGGCCCCCGGTGCGGGCGCTCGCGGACGAGAAGCGCCGCCTCGTCGCCCGGCGCGGGGCGACCCGGGCCGAGCGGCGGCGCGACTTCCTGCGCGTGCGCGACCTGAACGACCGCCTGGCCGCCTTCGACGCCGACGGACCGGAGCGGGCCCGGCGGCGGCTGGCCGAGGTCCGGCGCCAGTTGCGGGCCAACGCGGTCCTCCGCGGACGCGAGTACCCGTACTGCCTGTACCAGCCAGCGGACCTGGCGGCCTTCTACCGGGAGGCGCTGGCGCTCGGCGGCTGAGCGGCAGCCGCGGACACGAGGAGCAACCTATGCCGATCCTTGCCTTCAGCACGAACGCGTACACGAAGTTCCCGCTGGCGGAGGCCTGCGACCACATCGCGCGGGCGGGGTACCGGGCCGTCGAGATCCTGGCCGACGTGCCGCACGCCTTTCCGCGCGTCTTCGGCGAGCACCGGGCGGCGCGGCTGAAGGAGCGGCTGGCGGGGCTGGGCCTGGCGCCCGTCGCAATCAACGGCAACACGGCGATGGGGTACTTCGAGCCCGTGCCGAAGGACCTCACGTTCGAGCCCAGCCTGATCTCGGCCCAGGAGGTCTGGCGCGAGGACCGCCTGGCGATCATCCGCCAGACGCTCGCCATCGCCAACCGGCTGGGCGCGCCGGTCGTGACGATCACGACGGGCCAGCCCCTCTCGGGCGAGCCGGCCGCCGTCCTCCGTGCGCGGCTCCTGGAGGGGCTGGAGCAGGTCGTGCACGCGGCCGACCTGGCGGGGATCGACGTGGCCATCGAGCCCGAGCCGGGGCAGTTCATCGAGCGGACGGCCGACCTGCGAGCGCTTCTGGACGAGGTCGACCATCCGCGCCTCGGCGCGAACCTCGACATCGGGCACGCCTGGTGCGCGGGCGACGACCCGGCCGAGTCGGTCCACGTCCTGGCGGACCGGCTGATGCATCTGCACCTGGAGGACATCCGCGACCGGCGGCACTTCCACCTGATCCCGGGCCTGGGCGAGATCGACTTTCGCGCCGTCCGCCGCGCGCTGGACGCCGTGGGCTACGCCCGCGCCGCGGCCGTCGAACTTTACACCTACCCGGACGAGCCCGACCGGGCGGCGACGGAGGCGCTGCGGGTCCTCGCGCCGATCTTCGGCGCCTAGGGACAAAGGCATTTCGGATTTCGGATTGCGGATTTCGGATTGCGCTGCCGCGCCGTCACTTCGTTACTCAGGCACCCGGCTTCGCCCGCCAGAAGGAAGGGGCGGGCTACGCCGTGGCGGGCTCAGGTACTCTCTTTCTCATCGGCGTCGACGACGCGGTCGCGGCCGGCGCGCTTGGCCTCGTAGAGGGCCTGGTCGGCGCGGCGCAGAAGGTCGGCGACGGACTCCTTCTTGTCGTACTCGGCGAGGCCGACGGAAAGGCCCGACTCCAGGGGCGTGTCGCCGATGCGGGCGGGGTCTTCGTGGACGCGCCGCAGGAGGCGCTTGGCCAGCCGCCGGGCCTGCGAGGCGGTCGTGTCGGGCAGGGCGACGAGGAACTCGTCGCCGCCCCAGCGTCCGGGCACGTCGACGCTGCGGACGGCGTCGGCCAGGAGGGAGGCGATCTTGCGGAGGACGGCGTCGCCGGCCTCGTGGCCGTGCGCGTCGTTGATGCGCTTCAGGCCGTCCACGTCCATGAGGAGGACGGTCAGAGGGTCGCCGTAGCGCCGGCTGCGGTCGGTCTCGCGGGCGAGGGCCTCTTCGACGGCGCGGCGGTTCGCCAGGCCGGTGAGCATGTCGGTTTTGGCGCGGCGTTCCATTTCGCGGTAGAGTTCGACGTTGTAGATGCTGGCGCCGATGACTTCGGCGATCTGCTCGACGACCGGCAGGTCGATCTCCTCGTCGAAGCGTCCGCCGCCCTGCTTGTCGGCCAGGTTGAGGACGCCGTGGACGCGGCCGCCGCCCTTCAGGGGGACGATGATGCAGGACGCCGTGGCGTACTGCTCCCGGAACTCGCGGTCGAGGACGAGGTCGCGGGCCTGCTCGAACTCGCGGAACTCGCGGATCAGGAGCAGTTCGCCGCGCCGGACGGCGACGGCCATCGGGCTGCGGGCGCTCGTGCCCAGGTCCACGCGTTCGGCGATCGGGTGGTTGTGCGTGTGGCCCTGGAGGACGAGCCGGTCCTCGGCGGCGTCGTAGAAGTAGAGGCTCGCGCGTTTGGCCTCCACGAGGGCCGGCAGGCGCTCGATGCAGACCTTGGTGATGCGTTCCAGGTCGAGGCAGTTGATCTCGCGCGACAGGGCCGCCACCTGGCGGATGCGGCGGAGGGCCTGGTCGAGCCGCTCGCGCTGGCGGCCGAGGGCGGCGGCCTGGGCCTCGACCTCGGCGATCTTGGCGGCCAGGCGGTCGTTCTGGGCGGCGAGGTCCTCGATCCGCCGCCCGATCTCGGCCAGGGCGCCCGTCTGTTCGATGTTCCGCCGCCAGTTCGCCAGCCGCCGCGCGAGCAACGCCTCGTTCGTCGGCGTCGCCAGGAGGTCGTAGGCCTCTTCGATGCGGCCGGGGCCCAGGCGTGCCAGCACCTCCGGCGGCCCGACCCACACGCACCGCCCGGCATGGCGCTGGAGGGCCTCCCCGAGGGGGCCCTCGGCCCCGAGCGCGGTCTCGGCGTCCACCAGGACCAGCAGGGGGTCGGCGCCCGCGAAGTGCGACGGTTCGACCGCCGGGGCCCGCGCCAGGCGGAACCCCGCCGGCGGCCGCACCGTCGCCCACGCCCGGGCCAGCGTCGCTTCGCCGGCGCACAGGAGGAGCGTCACGCTGCCTTGCCCGATGCCCGCAGGGTCGGCCATGGTCGGAGAGTCTAGGGGCGGCCTCGGTGCCTGTCCACCCAAAACGGGACGACGGGGCCGGCCGCGCGGCGCGCACAGGCCGGCCTGATGGCGGATCGGACCTGCCGGAGAGGCCTACATCGGGTCCCAGCGTCTGGCCTTCTGTTCGGCGTTGCTGACGGTCGCGTTGTACTCCTCCGTGCTCATCCAGAACACCTGGCCGCCCATGCAGGCGACGTAGCCGCCCCCGTGATGGAGGTCCGAGAGGTACTCGCGCCCGGAGATCGGCAGGATCGAGCCGTCCTGGTACCGGCTCAGCGTCGGGTGCTCCTCGACGAACAGGAAATGGGTGGGCGAGAAGTCGCGGCGTTTGCGCGACAGGGAGCCGGGCGGCGCGGTCCAGACATTGTCGTTCATGGCGTAACTCGACATGACGATAGGCAAGGTGCCGGACTTGCGCCCCGCGTGGGCCTTCTGCGTCGTTACGCTGGCCACCCAGGCGTCCTGGTTCGGCGATGTGCCCGGCTCCAACCGGAAGTTGGCGGCGTGGACCGGGCACACGAGGTTCGTCTTGCTGCCGAGCATCTTCTGCTTCGCGAAGAGGCCCTCGTCGACGTTTGCCGTGGTGGAGGAGCCGCTGAACCCGTACAGCCAGCCGCGCTTGTACGCCCCCGGCATGGCCCCCGCGGAGCAGGGGGGTGGGAAGTTCTCGTTGTTGGCGGCGCAGTAGGCCATCGTGATCTTGGCCAACTCGCCGATGCGGTTCTCGCACTGAAACTCCAGGGCCGCCACGTACACCCCGCGCGCCGTGGGGAAGAGGAGCGCCATCAGCACCGCGATGATCGCGATGACCACCAGGAGTTCCAGCAGGGTGAATCCGTTTCGCGTTCCGCGCACCACGTCACCTCCTTGCCGAGCGGTCCGCCCCTTCCGGGCCCGTGCGTCCGCCGCCGCGCGCAACCTAAGAGCCTTTCCGAATAACGCCTCGTCGGCCCGAGGCCGTGCGAGGCGGCCGCAGGCAAGGAGGGCGAAGCAGCCAGCCCCTGTCGGGCTGGCGATGCAGCCCGACGCCGCATGCGGCCGCCGCAGCCGGCCGAAGCCAGAGGGTTATTCGGACAGGCTCTGAGCCCGCCCATCCTCATTATAGCGGCTGCGCGCCGTCCGTAGAACACCCCGTCCGTGGGCGGCCGGGGCCCCGCCGCAGGGCCGGTTGGCGCTCCCGTTGGGCGGCGGGACACCTGTGAAGGGAGACACGCCGCCCCCGCGCGCCCGCCCCGGCGACACGGGCCCGGACCCCGCCCCGGCCGCCGGAGGCGCCGTCCTACTCGGCCCCGTCCCAGCAGTAGGTGCACAGCCGCGCCTTCGGCAGGCCGATGGCCTCCACGAGGTCGTCCAGGCGCTGGTACTGGAGCGTCGTCAGGCCTAGCCGCGCCCGGATCCACTCGACCATGGCGGCGTGCCGCTCCGTGTTCGGGTCCGCGTACTGGGCGAGGTGGTCGGTGCCGGGCCCTTCCAGGTCGTGGATGGCCTTGCGGCCGGCCAGGTCGAGTTCGGACCGCGACCGCGAGAAGTTCAGGAACTTGCAGCCGTACACGAGCGGCGGGCACGCCGGCCGCATGTGCACCTCCCGCGCCCCGAGGCCGTAGAGCCGCTGGATCGTGTCCTTCAGTTGCGTCCCCCGGACGATCGAGTCCTCGCAGAACAGGAGCCGCTGGCCCTCGATCAGTTCGCGGATGGGGATCAGTTTCATCCGGGCCACCAGGTCGCGGACGGCTTGGTCCTGGGGCATGAAACTGCGCGGCCAGGTGGGGGTGTACTTGACGAAGGGGCGCAGGTACGGCAGGTGCCGCTCGTCCGCGTAGCCGATGGCGTGGCCGGTGCCCGAGTCGGGGATGCCGGCGACGGCGTCGATCTGGGTCTGGTCGCGGCGGGCGAGGGCGCGGCCGCAGCGGTTCCGCGCCGCCTCGACGTTGATCCCCTCGTAGTGCGAGGCCGGGTACCCGTAGTAGACCCACAGGAACGCGCAGATCTGCATCCGGTCGCCGGGGGCCTTGAGGCGCTCGACGCCCTCCGCCGTCAGGCGCACCACCTCGCCCGGACCCAGGTAGACCTTCGTCTCGTAGCCGAGGTTCGGGAACGCGCACGTCTCGACGGCGGCGGCGTAGGCGCCCGGCTTGGCGCCGAGGACGACGGGGGTGCGGCCGAGGCGGTCGCGCGCGGCGTAGATGCCGTCCTGCGTCAGGAGCAGGATCGAGCACGACCCCTCGACGGCGTTCTGGGCGCGGCGGATGCCGTCCTCGAACGTCGCCTCCTGGTTGATGAGCGTCGCCACCAGTTCGGTCGGGTTGATCTCGCCGCCGCTCAACTCCGAGAAGTGGGTGGTCCGCTTCCGGAACGCCTCGGCCGCCAACGCCTCGGCGTTTCGCACCGCCGCCACCGTCACGATCGCGTACACGCCCAGGTGCGACCCGACGATGACCGGCTGGTCCTCGTAGTCGCTGATGACGCCGATGCCCAGGCGGCCGTGCAGGCGGCCGACGTCGTCCTCGAACTTCGACCGGAACTGCGCGTTGGTGATGTTGTGGATGACCCGCGCCACGCCCCCCGCGTTCAGCACGGCCAGGCCGCCGCGCCGCGTCCCGAGGTGCGAATGATAGTCCGTCCCGTAGAACAGGTCCTCGACGCAGTCCTGGCGCGACGCGACCCCGAAGAATCCGCTCATGCCCCCGCCCTCGTGCCCGCCGGAGGATTCGACTTGCCGGACCGCGCGCCTCGCCGGCGCGCCCGCCCGGTGCTCCCGGTTCCCGTCCGGCGGTCCGGGCCCATGGTACCCGCCCCGGGCCCGGCGGCAAGGGGAAACGGCGGAGAAAAAACGGCGCCCGCCGGGCGGGGGCGAGGGCGGGCGCGCGGCCGGCCTACGCCTGCGGCCGCGCCATGCGGGTCGCGAGTTCCTGCGGCTCGATCCGGGGCGAGTGGGCCCCGCAACTCTCCGCGTTCGGGTCCTCCGCCGCGCCCTCCGGCGCCGGGTAGAACCCGAACTGACGCAGCAGCGCCAACTTCGGCAGGACGTTCCCCTCTAGGTCGATGTGGAAGAACCCGCTGAAGATGTCCGGGTTCGCCAGGATGAGGTCGAAGTACGCCTGGTACCGCGCGGGGATCTCCACGTCGCCCCCGCGGCAGACCTCGTGGCCCGTGAACACGAACTCCGGCAGAAGGTACGGGCAGAACTCGAGTTGCACCTTGGGCGCCCACTCGCGGTACAACTCCGTCTGCGGCAGCAGCGAGAGCAGGCTCGGCAGGATCCGCGCCCCCATCATCCGGAAGGAGACCATCTGGAGGAGGCTCTGGTT
>CAYGZE010000067.1:0-17026 GCA_964354185.1 uncultured Anaerolineales bacterium
TCGGGCCGCCGCCCGAGGCGCGGACCAACCTCAACTCCGAGCAGCAGATCAAACTCGCGCGCCTCATGGGCGCGCCGAAGGTCCAGCACGCCATCCGTCTCGTGAACAAGGCGGAGCATCCCCTGACGACGGCGCCGGCCCTGATCCTGCGCGACGGCCGCCTGCTGGCCCAGGGCATGACCAAGTACACCGCCGTCGGCGCCACGAGCGACGTGGAGATCACCGCGGCCGTCGACGTCTCCGTCGAGAAGGTCGACCGCGAGATCGGCCGCAAGCCCAACGCCGCCAACTGGCACGGCAACAATTTCGACCAGATCGATCTGGCCGGCGAGATCCACCTCACGAACCGGCGCGGCCAGGCGGTGGACCTGGAGGTCACGCGGTACATCCTCGGCGTCATGGACGAGGTCGGCCAGGACGGCAAACTCGAGCAACTCTCCTGGTCCGAGGGCGGCTGGCTCGCCTCCGTCGACCTGCCCGAGTGGTGGTACTGGCACAACTGGCCGTACTGGTGGTACCGGTTCAACGGCGTCGGCCGCGCGACCTGGAAGGTGACGCTCGAGCCCGGCAAGACCATCGACCTCACCTACAAGTGGCACTACTTGTGGGGTTGAGCGCCCCGCGGCGGCGAGGCCCTTGCCCGGACCGCCCGGGCGGGTAAGATGAGAAGGTCGGCGTGCCCGCGCCTCGGCGCCGGGCACGCCGGCCAGGAAAGGCGGCGCATGCAGAAGCGGACCATCCTGGTGATCGAGGACGACGCGGCCATCCGCGCCGGCATCGCCGACGCCCTGGCCTACGCGGGGTACACGGTCCTGGAGGCGGCGGACGGGACCGACGGCCTCGCCCAGGCGCTGGGGGCCGAGTGCGACCTGGTCCTGCTGGACCTGGTCCTGCCGGGGCCCGACGGCCTGGAGATCCTGAAGGCCGCCCGGGCCGAGCGCCCGACCCTGCCGGTCATCATCCTGACGGCCCGCGGCGAGGAACGCGACCGCGTCAAGGGCCTCCGCCTGGGGGCCGACGATTACGTCGTCAAACCGTTCAGCGTGAAGGAACTGCTGGCCCGCGTCGAGGCGGTCATGCGGCGGAGCCCCGAGCGGCCCGACGAGGTCGTGCGCGTCCCCGTGCCGGGGGGCGAGGCCGACCTGGCGCGCCGCGAGGTCCGCTTCCGCGACGGCGGGCGCGAGGACCTCTCGGACCGCGAGGTCCGGCTCCTGAGGTACCTGGCCGCCCACGCCGGCCGCGCCATCTCCCGCGAGGAGATCCTGACGCGGGTCTGGCGGCTGGACCCGCGCGGCCTCTCGACGCGGACGATCGACATGCACGTCGTGCGGCTGCGCGAGAAACTGCACGACGACCCGGCGGAGCCGGCCGTCATCCTGACGGTGCGCGGCATGGGGTACATGTTCGCCGCCCGGGCCGAAGATCCGCCGCGGCGGGAGGGCCGCGCGTGAACCGCCCCTGGCAGATCGGCCTCGTGTTCGGCCTCGCGCTGGCCGTCGTCCTGGCCGCCATGGGATGGATCAGCGCGGAGGTCCTCCGCCTCGACCGCGCCCAAGCCGAGGCCCGCCGCCGCGCCCTCCAGGAGGAGAACGTGCGGCTGGCGCTGTGGCGGATGGAGTCGGCCCTCGGGCCCCTGGTGGCCCAGGAGAGCGGCTGGCCCTACTTCGCCTATGCGCCGTTCTACCCGCCCGAGCGGGCCTACACCCGCATGTTCAACGAGATCGGCCAGGGCGAGGTCCTTCTGCCGTCGCCGATCCTTGTGCAGACGTCCCCATACATCCTCCTGAACTTCCAGGTCGGCCCCGACGGGGACCTGTCATCGCCCCAGGTGCCGACGGGCGACCGGCGCGGCCTGGCCGAGGCCGGCTATGTGACGGCCGAGGCCGTCGAGGCGGCCGCGCGGCGCCTGGAGGACCTCGGGCGGCTCGTCCGGCCGGAGGCGCTGGCGGCGGCGCTGCCGCTTGAGGCGCTCGCGGCACCCGGGCCGGGCATGGTCGAACTCGCCGCCGCTGAGCCCCCGCCCCAGCCGCAGCAGACCCAGGAGGCCCAGACCGATGAGACGCAGCCCCAAGGCACGCAGGCCCAGGCCCTGGCCCAGCAGCGCGTCCGCAGCGTCAAGGAGCAGAAGGCCCGCTTCCAGAACGTCGGCTCGCTGAACACGATGGCCCAGATGCAGTCGGCCTCCAACGCCTGGGCGCCTGGGACCGTTCAACAGGGACCCATGACGCCTTTGTGGCTGGACCGCGTGCTGCTCCTTGCGCGGCGCGTCACGGTCGAGGGCCGCGAATACGTCCAGGGGGCCTGGCTCGACTGGCCCGCCATCCGATCGTGGCTCCTCGGGAGCGTGAAAGACCTGGTGCCGCACGCCGACCTGGTGCCGGCGCGCGGCGGCGAGGGGGAGGAGGGGGAGCGGTTGCTGGCGGCCCTGCCGGTCCGCCTCGTTCCCGGCCTGGTCCCGGCCGAGGCGGCGGAGGGGTTCTCGCCGACCGTTCTTTCGCTGGCCGTCGCGTGGGCGTGCACGCTCGTGGCCGCCGCGGCGGTCGGGGTGCTCCTCGTGGGGACCGTCGCGCTGAGCGAGCGTCGCGGCGACTTCGTCTCGGCCGTCACGCACGAACTCCGCACGCCCCTCACCACGTTCCGCATGTACTCCGAGATGCTCGCCGAGGGGATGGTCCCGGACGAAGACAAGCGGCGGCGGTACCTCGCCACCCTCCGGGCCGAGTCCGAGCGCCTGACCCACCTGGTGGAGAACGTGCTGGCGTACGCGCGGCTGGAGCGCGGGCGGGCGCGCGGCCGGACCGAGACGATCACGCTCGGGCAACTCGTCGCGGCCGCCGAGCCGCACCTGGCCGAGCGGGCCCGCCAGGTCGGCATGGACCTCGTCGTCCGGGTCGACCCGGACGCGGGCGAGACGGCCGTCCGGGCCGACCCGTCGGCCGTCGAGCAGGTCCTCTTCAACCTCGTCGACAACGCGTGCAAGTATGCCGCGTCGGCCGCCGACCGGCGGATCGACCTGGTGGTCGACGGCGAGGGCAATCGGCCTGCCCTGAAGGTGTGCGACCGGGGGCCGGGGGTTTCGCGGGCCGACGCACGGCGGCTGTTCCGGCCGTTCTCGAAGTCGGCGAGCAAGGCGGCCGCGAGCGCCCCCGGCGTCGGGCTCGGGCTGGCGCTCAGCCGGCGCCTCGCGCGCGAGATGGGCGGAGACCTGGTTCTCGAGAGCGGCCCGACGGGCGGCGCGTGCTTCGCCCTGCGCCTCGTGCGGGCGACGTAACGCGCGCGGCCGCTTCCTGCCGCGCCATCGGGAGTGTCCCGCGGCTGCCGCCGCGGGCTCGAACTAGTGGTCGAGTTCCATGACGCGCTTGCGGTAGTGCATGTAACTGGCGAGCGAGACGTCGTCCGGCACGGCGTGATCGGCGCACGGGATGTAGCGGCCGCGGGCGACCATGGGCGGCAGGATGCGCTCGAGCATCCGGTCGATGGCGTCGGGCCCGGCGGCCAGGATGCGCTTGTCGATGCCGCCGCGGATGTGCAGGTCCGGGTGCTCGCGCCCCTGGGCGACGACGTCGCAGCCGCTCGCCACCTCGAACGGGCTCATCGCGTCGACGCCGATCTCGCGGTAGACCGGGATCACGGGCCGGCAGTCGCCGTCCGTGTCGATCTCGAAGTGCAGCCGCTTCTTCTGCCCGCCCCGGAGTTCCTCGGCCAGTTCGCGGTAGTAGGGCAGCAGGAACTCGCGCATCATCGCCGGCGAGATCAGCGGGCCCGACTTGTAGCAGATGTCCTCGGCCAGGAACAGGCGGAAGAAAGGCCCCACGTCCCGCTGGACCCGCCGCAGGCACGGGACCATGATGTCGCGCCACGCCGCCATGATCGCGTGCACCAGGCCGGGGTCGTCGTGAACGAGGTACAGGAGGTCCACCGGCCCGACGAGGCTCCTCAGGTACATGTAGCCGCCGATCACGCTGGCCGTGTGGAGCATGCCGCGCGCGAGGGCCTCGCGGCTGCGGGCGACCTTGGCCTCGTAGCCCTCCCAGCGGGCGGGCGTCTGGGGGTCGAGGCGCGGGCGGACGTCGTGCTCCCAGTCGCGTCGCGACGCGACGGCGTGCTTCAGGTAGGTGGGCATCACCTGCTCGCGGACGCCCTTCGGGTAGACCTTGACGCGCCCGACGAAGTCCTGGACGACCTCGTGTTCGCCCTCGACCCTGAGGATCTTCTCCTCGTACGCGGGAACCACGGGCGCCTCGCACCACCCAAGGTCCACCGCCTGCGCGACCCACGGGTTCGGGTCCAGGCCCATGTGGGCCTCGAACTTCGACCAGTCCGTGCGGACCTCGTGGGGCAGGCCCTCGCGCTCCCAGCGGTCGAACGTCTGGGGGAAGAACCCGAAGACGACGCGCGGCAAGTGGTCCACCGGGCCGCCCTCGAACATCCGGCGCATCCGTTCTGCGGCGTCCATGCGCACCTCGGTCTCGGATCGGGGGAAGGGCGTCCGGCCGCGTGGCGCCCTGGCGGGCCGCCAGAGGCGCCCGGGGCGGCGTCAGGCCCGGGCCAGGCGGCGGATCGCCTTGGCCCCGATGTCCGTGCGATAGTGGGCCCGGTGGAAGCGGATGCAGCGGACGGCCTCATAGGCCCGGTCGCGGGCCGCGGGGATGTCGGCCCCCAGGGCCGTCACGCCCAGGACGCGCCCGCCGTCGGTGTAGAGTTTGCCGCCCTCCGCCCGCGTCCCGGCGTGGAAGACGACGACGTCCCCCAGCGCCTCGGCCGCCTCGATGCCCGTGATCTCCTTGCCCTTCTCGTAGGCGTCCGGGTATCCGCCGGAGGCCATGACGACGCAGACGGCGGGCCGCGGGTCCCAGTCGAGGCTGATCTCGGCGAGGCGGTCGTCGATCGTCGCCTCCAGGACCTCCACGAGGTCGCTCCTCAGGCGCACGAGGAGCGGCTGGGCCTCGGGGTCGCCGAAGCGGGCGTTGAACTCCAGGACCTTCGGCCCGCCCGCCGTGACCATGACGCCCGCGTAGAGCAGGCCCTGGTAGGGCGCCCCCTCGGTCTTCATCCCGTGGACCATGGGGACGAGGATCTCGCGCTCGACCTGGGCCAGGACGCGGTCGGTGACGACGGGGGCGGGGCTGTAGGCGCCCATGCCGCCCGTGTTCGGGCCCTTGTCGCCGTCGAGGGCGGCCTTGTGGTCCTGGGAGGAGTCCAGCAGGTAGATGCTCGAGGCGTCCACCAGGGCGAGGATCGAGGCCTCTTCGCCGGTGAGGCGTTCCTCGATGACGACGGTGTCGCCGGCCTGGCCGAAGGCGCGGTCCTTCAGGATGGTCTCGGCCGCCCGGCGGGCCTCCGCCTGGTCCTTGCAGACGAAGACGCCCTTGCCGGCGGCGATGCCGGAGGCCTTGACGACCAGCGGCTCCTCGTGATTGTCGATATATCTGAGCGCGTCGGAGAGGCGGTCATAGATGCGGTACTCAGCCGTCGGCACGGCGAAGTGCGTCATGACGCGCTTCGACCAGGCCTTGGAGCCCTCGACCTGGGCGGCCTCGCGGCTGGGGCCGAAGACGCGCACGCCCGCCGCCCGCAGCCGGTCGGCCAGGCCGTCGATCAGGGGCTTCTCGGGCCCGACCACGACGAGGTCGATCTTCTCGCGCTGCGCGAACCCGAGGAGCCCGTCCGAGTCGTCGGCCCCGACTGGCACGCACTCGGCCACGCGGGCGATCCCCGGGTTGCCGGGAGCGGCGTAGAGTTTCGTGCAGTGCTTCGACTGGGCGAGTTTCCAGGCCAGGGCGTGCTCGCGCCCGCCGCCGCCGATCACGAGGATCTTCATTGCGCCTCCCGCCTGCCTGCCGGTAGGCAGGTCCGCTCCATGGGGCTCCGGTCAGGGAGGCGCATTGTAGCGGCCGCCGGGGGGCGCCTCAAGCAGAATGGCGGGGGTCCGGGCGAGCGGCCGCCGGTCGCCCTCGGCGCGGCAGCGCGCAGCCGCATGGGAAAACCGATTGGCGTGGCCGCCCGGCACGGTATAATCGCGTGGCCATGCGGCGTGCCGCCGGGCGTGATCCCGGTAGTGTCCGGCCAGGCGCCGAGCGATGTGCCAGGAGGCCGGTTCAGAACGCCAGGATTCCCGCTCGCAGGCCAGGCGTGGCACGTGCGGCCGAGACAGGCGTCAGGAAGGAGGAGCATGCCATGAGGCATTCCTTGTCGCTCGTGCTTCTGGCGGCGGCACTGGCGGCGGCACAGGCGGAACCTGCCCGGGGCGAGTCGCGCGTGACGACGTGGGCCCAGGCGGCCGCGCAGGCCCGGGCCCAGGGCAGGATGATCTTCGCCTTCTACCTCAAGGGGTCTGTGCGGCCCGGCACGCCGAAGGCCTCGGGCCAGGATGCGGGAAGCGCGGATCCTTCGCCGCCGCTTCCCACGGCGTGCGACGCCAAGATCGTCACCACGCTGGCCTCCCCGGAGGTTCGTGCCATCACCGCGCGGTCTTGCACCGTGGCCATGCTCCGCGAGAGCGACCCCGGCAACATGTGGGATCGGTTCAAGCCCCTCGCCCCCGGGGGCGCCGTCTTCGCCACGCCCGACGGCGAGTTTCTGGCGCCGCTGTCGGACCAGGCCTCGCCGGACGAGTTCGTGGCCGGCTTCAACAAGGCCCAGGAGAAGTTCGGGAAGATCCAGGAGCGCGCCCTCCGTCTGGCGACATTGCTGAAGGAGGCCGCGGCGGCGGTGAAGGCCGAGGACTATCGGCAGGCGATCGCGGCCGTCCGGGAGGTCCAGGCCGCCGCCGACGCCCAGTCCCCCGAGGCCGCCCGCGCCGGGCAGATCGAGCAGACGATGGACGCCAAGGCCAACGACCTCCTCCGGCGGGCGGGCACGCTGCTTAAGGCTGGGAAGGCCGCCGACGCTTTCCGCGCCCTCGATGAGGCCGCGCACCTCTTTGCCGGCCTCGAACCCGCCGGCAAGGCCGCCGAGCAACTCGCGGCGCTGCTGGCCGACCCGAAGTGGGCCGAGCCCGCGGCCGCCTACGCCAAGGAGCACGCGGCTTACGGGCTCTACGACGAAGCCGTGAGGCTGAGGGGGAAGAAGGACTTCGGCGGGGCCTGCGCCAAGTTCCGGGAGGTCGTCGCCCAGAGCGAGGGGACGCCGCTCGCGCGCCGCGCTGCCGCCCAGGCCGCCGAGTGCAGGAAGCAGATCAAGAGCGCCGACGCGAACCCGGCGGCCCGGTGACGGCGGTGCCAGGACGGACTGCCGCGCGGCGCCTCAAGCGGAATGGCGAGGGTCCGAGCCCGCAGCGGGAGCCGCGGGTCGCATTCTGCCGTGGCTCAGTTCCCCTCGGCCGCCAAGGCCTTCTCGATCTCGGCGACGGCGGCGGCCTCGACCTTTCGGGCCTCCGCCAGGACCGCCTGCTCGCGCTTGCGAACCTCGGGGGACCACGCGGCCACGTTCTTCCCGGTCCAGGGGCCGAGGAAGGCGTCCTTGGCGGCGCCGACGGCGTCGAGGGCCTGGAGTTCCTGCCGGTAAAGGGCGGCGGCCCGCAGGAGGGCCGCCCGCCCTTCGCCTTCGAGCGCCCCCGCGGCGTCGTCGAGAAAGGCCGCGGCCGCCTTGCGGGCGTCCCACAGGCCGTCGAAGTTCCACCAGGTGCAGAAGAACAACTGGTTGCGGTCCGTCTCGCTCAGGTCGCCCGCGCGGCCGATGTCCTCGGCCCAGGCGGCCAGGGCCGCGTCGCCGTACAGGTACTGGCCGTTCGGCGCCGCGACCGGCTCGCGGCGCCAGTTCCGGACCGCGATGCGCATCGCCTCGCACAGGGCGTCGCGCCGGGGCAGGGGGGACGTGAGCTCCCCCAGCAGGATCAGCATGGGCCCCAGTTCCGATACGGGCAGCCGCTCGGGCGTCTCCGGCGCGTAGCCCCGCACCAGGAGGGCGTGGCCCGCGTCCTCGTAGCCGTACACGACGCCCATGTTGAGGTCCTTCGTGTAGGCGGGGACGGCGCGGCCGGCGCCGATGGACGCGACGATCTCCGGGACGAATCGCGTCATATCCATGCTTTCCTGGCCGAGGAGGCACTCGACCCGGAGGGGCCAGCCCGTCGCGTTCTGGACGGCGGCGATCTCCTCCGGGAACTCGCCGACCGGGCTCGACGGGCACCACCGCTGCCCCGTCTTGCCCTGGTACCAGCGGACGCGCATCGCCAGGCCCGACAGGCCCATCAGGTCGACGTACCCACAGGGGTGGTCCGTCGCCGCGAGCGCCGCCTCGAGCGCCCCGGCGAACGTGCATTCCTTGCCCTTGCCCCACCCCAGCGACGGGACGCCGTCGATCTGGAGCCGCGTGCCCTTGCGGATGGCCGGCGCCGGCATGGCTTCCTCCTTCGCCTCTTCGGCGCCCTCCCGCGCCTCGGGAGCGCCGCACCCGGCAAGCAGGGCGACCCCGCACGCCCCGAGGACGGCGGCCGCCGGGATGAGCAGGGCCTGGCGCGGAGCACGGGCGGCTCGGTGCGGCATCGCGGCGTCTCGTATGGCAGGTCCCCCTGCTTCAGAACCGGGCGACGTGCGACGGTGCACCCAAGAGGATGGCCTGAGACGGGCCGCCCGTCAAGGGCGTACGCGCCGCCTACGGAGCCGGCGTCGCAGGGCCTCGGAAGACCGACCCGCCGAACGTCGTCAGAATGATGCGACCCGGGTCGTCCGGGTCGAAGTGGACCCGCTGGATGTTCGCGAAGGGGAGCGCGGGGAACGGCTCCCACGTCTTGCCGTCGTCGCGCGAGAGGTAGAGGCCCGACTCGGGGGCCCCCTCCGTCAGGGTCATGTAGATCCAGCCCGGCCGGGTCGGATGGTAGAACGCGCTGAAGTGCTCGGGCCCCTTCTGGGCGATCCGCTCCCACGTCGCGCCGCCGTCGGTGGTCCGGTAGAGGCCGCCCTCCTCGTGGCCGCGGACGTTGGCCGCCGCCAGGAGGATCGTCTTCGGGTCCTTCGGGTGGACGGCGAAGTCCTTCGGCCAGTGGAGGGGGAGCGATTCGCTGATCTTCCGCCACGTCTCGCCCTGGTCGGTCGAGCGGTAGAGGCCGACGCCGTCGAGGGTGAACCCGCCGTCCGGCAGCCGCTTGGCGGTGACGAGGACGTCGAGCGTCCCGTCCGGCTGCCGCGCCAGCCGGCAGCACCGCATGTTGCCCGGATGGCCGAGGCCCTGGCTCTTCGGGTGCCAGGTCTTGCCGCCGTCGTCGGAGCGAAAGACGCCCTTCTCGAAGAGCGAGGCCCAGAGGCGCCGGGCGTCGCGCGGCGACTTGGGGTCCAGGACGACCGACAGGCAGGGCGCCTCGGGCAGGGGGGCCTTGGTCCACGTCTTGCCGAAGTCGTCGCTCCGGGCGACACCGCCCTGCATGAGGACGCGGTGGCTGCCGCCGATGATGTTGTAGTTCGGGATGTCGTGCGTGTTCGAGAACGCGCCCCACATCCGCCCCGGCACGTCGGGGTCCAGCGCGAGTTCGTAGACGGTGTTCTGCCACGGGATCTTCGGGCCCTGCCAGATCCACGACTTGCCGGCGTCGAGGCTCCGCGCGAAGCCGATGTCGGTGTAGCAGATGTAGTGGCGCCGCTTCTCGTGCGGGTCGATGTAGTAGTTCCACGTCGTGGTGACGACGAGGCCGTTGTTGAGCCAGGCGGGGTCGTCCTTCGCCTGGTTCGGCGCGGGGGTGCTGTGGCAGACGCGCCAGGTCCGGCCGGCGTCGTCGGTGCGGAAGACGAACGAGGAACTGCACATCATGACCACGTCCGGGCGGTTCGGCGCGATGACCACGCTGTAGGGCACGTCCTGCCACCGCTGGCCGACGCCGCGGCTCAGCCAGTCGTGGTCGGCGTTGAACTCCTTGAACCGCGGGTCCGAGAAGAGCGTCGCCCGCCACGTCGCGCCGCCGTCGTCGGTGCGATAGAGCGTGCTGTGATTCGGCGGGGAGTAACTCGTCCCCGGGCAGTACACGTAGGCCCGACCGGGCGAGGCGTCGGTGGCGACCAGGTGCGGGTACTGCGGCACGTCGCCGTGGGCCCATTCGCTGCTGCGCTTCGTCTGGACGTTGAGGTCCGGGTTCATGCACCGCTGCCAGGTGGCGCCGGCGTCGCTGGAGACGTGGACGCCGCCCGCCAGGCGGCCGTCGACGACCTTGCACTCGGTCGTCGCCCAGAGGCGCGTGACCTTGCCGTCGGACGCGCCCGCGAACGCGAGCAAGCCGCCCTCGGGCAGCCCCTCGCCGCGCTTCGCGAAGGTCCGCCCGCCGTCCTCGGAGCGGAAGACGCCGTCGGTCGTGCCGACGAGATAGACCCGCGGGTCCTTCGGCTTCGTGCGGTCGGCGGCGATGCCGAGGACGCGGCCGGTGAGGCCCTCGGCCTTCCGCCACGCGGCGCCGTCGTCGTCGGTGATCCAGAGGGCCGACTCGGTGCCCACGAGGATGCGCTTGGCCACGTCGGGGTCGAACCAGAGGAGCCGCGCGCCGTCGGTCCAGGGGGGCTTCTCGGCCCAGGGCTGCCAGGTGCGGCCGCCGTCGGCGCTCATCCGCAGGCGCCCGCCCCAGCCGCTCGGGGCGAGGATGCGGCCGGGCGTCCGCGGGTCGAACGCGGCCGCGCACGTCGTGCACCCCTGGAGTTGGGCGTGGTTGAGCATCTGCCACGTGCGGCCGCCGTCGCGGGACCGGTAAGCCCCGCTCATGTCGCAGGAGAGCATCACGTCCTTGGCGTCGAGCGGCGAGATCGCGAGGCTGAACATGCCCCCGCCGCCGCACAGGCCCACGGGTTCCCACGCCTCGGCCGCCCGCGCCGTGGCGCACGCCGCCGCCAGGAGGCCGAGGGCCAGCGCTGCTCGTCCGCCCATGTTCCGCCTCCTCGGCTCGCCGCCTCGCCCGTCCGCGGCGTACGTGTTCAGCGTGCTTGACAAGTTCCCATCGGCGGGTGCCGCTGGCGGCTTGTCCGCCAGTGCCGCCCGGAACCACACTGGCTGCAAGCAGCCAGTGGCACCCGCGTTATGGGCACGCTGAACACGTACCTGCGCGGCGGCTACCTCTTCCGCCGCTGGGCGAGCATCCACTGGTAGAACTCGGGGTCGGCGTAGGTGGCGGTCCAGGAATCGTGGCCGGCCTCGGGGTAGACGGTGAACTTCGGCGTCGCGCCGGCGGCCTTGAGGGCCTCGACCATCACCTCGCTGTCCTTCAGAGGGACGACGTTGTCCTTCCCGCCGTGGAAGACCCAGACGGGGACGTGCTTGACCGAGGCGACCTTGTCCGGGTCGCCGCGCCCGCAGATCGGCGCCAGGGCCGCGAACCGCTGCGGCTCGGCGAACGCCAGGGCCCACGTCCCGAACCCGCCCATCGAGAGGCCCGTGACGTACTCGCGGTCCTTGTCGACGGCGTACTTCGCCTCGATCTCGTCGAGGAGGGCCTTCAGGCGGTCCGCTTCCCTCGGCCACCACGACTCCTGCGGGCACTGCGGCGAGACGAGGATGAACGGGAACGGCTTGCCCGCGGCCACGAGTTTCGGCGGCCCGTGGATCTTCACCTTCTCCAGGTCGTCGCCGCGCTCGCCCGCCCCGTGCAGGAACAGGACGAGCGGCCAGGGCTTCTTGGCCTCGTTATACCCCTCGGGGATGTAGAGGAGGTACTTGAGGGCGGGCTTGCCCGCCTCCTTCGCCTCGAGGGCCTGGGCGGACTGGCCCGTCGGGACGGGGGCCCTCCGCGCCGCCACGGAGCACCCGGCCGCGATGGCGGTGATAGCCAGGATGATGACGGCCCATCGGCCGAACCTCTTCATGTCGCGTCCTTTCTCAGCGTTCCTACCATGTGGTGACGACTTGGATGGCATCGGCGGCCTGGAGGTCGAGGGCCGGCTCGAATGTCACGACCAGTTTCCCACCCGCGGTTTTCGTCTTGGCTGCGACGGCCTTTCCATCGGCGCCGCGCGTGACCTTGGCGGCGGCCGCGTCTGGCCCCTCGGGCAGGCCGAGCGTGAGTTCCGCCAGTCGCAGCCGACCCCACTTGAGGTCGATGCCGTTCTCCTGGCGCTTTGCCGCCCGCTTCTGGCTGAACGTGCCCCATCCCTCGGCCGCCGTGAAGAACGAGCGGTGGTCGTCGGGCGTCAGGCGCGGATCGAAGCCCATCTGCCCCCGCGGGCCGACGTAGGTCGCCCCCTGGCATGCCAGGAGGACCGACCAACTGCTCATCGCGCGGGTGTAGTGGTCGCCGCACTCGATCTCGTTCCACGGGTTGCGGACGCCGTCGTTGTAGCGCTCGTGGACGGCCTTGACGACGGCGAGGCCCTCGCGGACCATCCCCTGCCAGATCATGGACGCGGCGGCATGGTACTCGCACCCGGTCCACACCTCCTCGGCGTAGAGGATGGGCTGCGGCAGGTAGTCGCCGCGCGGCCACGCGCAGCAGAGCAGGCCCTTCCCGTGGTCCCAGGCGAAGATCCGCGGGACCTGGTAATGGTACTTGTAGAGCGAGATGTCGCCGGCCATGTTCCACTTCCAGATGGCCTGGAGGGCGGCGTGGACGCGATTTGGGGGCAGGACGTACCCCAGGTCGTTCACCAGGGCCCACCACTGGCCGAGGACCTGGTCGACGTGGCAGCCGTTGCCGTAGTCGTTGGCCCGCTTGCCGGGGGGGATGCGCTGGACGTAATACTGGTACTCTTCGTCCCAGCACTCCGTGTCGTAGGCGGCGGAACCTCTCTCGAAGAGGCTGCGCCAGCGTTTGGCCGACTCGTCGTCGCCGCACACCTTCGCCATCTCCTCGGACGCGCGGAGGGCCGCCAGGTACTGCGTCCCGATGAACGTGTTGGGCCCGACGACGGCGGTGTCGTAGGTGTTGAACTGGTCGGCGCGCGCCACGCCGTCCTCGTCGGCGCCGTCCCAGCGCTTGATCCAGTACTCCATGGCCTTCTTGACGGCCGGGTAGCGGGCCTTGAGCCAGGTGTCGTCGGCCGAGAGGCGCCACTCGCGGTAGGTCTTGGAGAGGGTGCTGGCGTGGCCGTCGGCGGCGGGTCCCTCGTTGCCGGCGTCCCAGGGGGCGTCGGGCTGGGTGAAGCGGTTCCAGACGGCGCCGTCCGGCGCCAGGCCGGGCCCGAGGTTCATCTCGCGCATCTTGCGCTCGAGGGCCGGGAAGAGATGGGCCATCGTCTGCTCATAGTTCCACACGTGCGTGCACCCGCCGTGGCAGCAGTTCAGGCCCTCCCAGCCGTAGACGTTCCCCTCCTTGGTCCAGTGGACGACCCCCGTCAGGAGCGTGGAGCACTGCGACGAGACGCGGTCCAGGACGTACCAGGGCAGCGTGCTCGCGAAGAACGTGTCGTGGAACAGGCGCGTGTCGCCCACGAGGCGGTCGAAGTTGGCGTCGAGGTGCTTGCAGACGTCGGCCGCGCCGGCGAAGCGCGACTCGTAGGCGTGGGTGCCGCGCGGCCCGCCAGGCAGGTGCCAAGACCACAGGAACGGGACAATCTGCACGACGCCGGGGCGGAGCGTGCACGTAACCCGGACGGCCCCGTTCCAGGTCTTGCCGGCGGGGGAGGGTTCGGACGGCGCGGCCGCGGGCTTCAGGCCCCCGCCCGCCAAGGCCGCCCAGAAGTCCTTGGCGTCGGTCCACGGTTCGAGCCCCTGGGCCTCGTCGCCCACGTCGGCCGCCGCGAGGACCATCGATCCGGGCTTGCCATCTTGCGTCATCTCGACGCTGGCCCAGTGGTCGGACGCCAGCGGCCCGCACACGTTCCCCCCGTATCCCGGGTTCTCGACGCCGGGGGTGTTCTTGCCCGGGTCGCGGCCGACGGCGTTCTGGAGCGACCCGACGACGGACACCTCAACGGGCTCAGTCCCCGGGTTCCGGACCGTGATGAAGAACAGGAGCGCCGGCAGCGACGAGGCCTGCTCGTCGAGGGGCACGAACGGCGAGAACGTCTCCATGCTCACGCGGACGGGCAAGGCGTCGTCCTCGAACCAGTGTAACGCGATGGGGAACTCGCCCACAAAATGGATGTCCTTGACGCCGTTCTCGCCCGTGCGGAGCATCCGGGCGACGACCTTGTCGCCCACCTTCGTGCGGACGGCGAAGAACGCGTCGGGCACTTGGGCGGACCGGGCGTCGTGGATCATCCAGCGGCGGAAGTGGCCGTCGCCGCCCACGTAGATGGTGCCCGCCCCGATGCCGCCCATCGGCATCTGGCAGGCCCCGAGGGCCTCGCCGCGGAAGGCCTTGGGGTTCATCGGCTCGAAGACGGTCTTCTCGTAGGCATCGAGGATCTCGGCCCACTTGGTGCGCATCTCGGCGGCGGCCTTGCGGGCCCGCTCCTCGGCCTCGCGCTTCTCGCGTTCGATCCGCTCGATCTCCTCCCGGGTGACGGCCCGGACGTAGTCGAGGTTGACGTGGCCCCAGGGGCCCTTGGCCTTGTCGACGGCCTTCAGGTACAGCCGCCTGCCCTGGTACTCGGCCAGGTTCCAGAGGCGCTCGGTCATGACCTCCTCGTTGGTGCCGACCTCGCGGCGGAGTTCCTTGTCGCCGTCGGCGTCGCAGAGGGCGACGTACGTGGTGTTGGCGTCGTTGCCGCCGCCCACCAGGAGGGCGATCGCGCCGGAGTCGACGACGAAGACGGGCGAGCGGATCTCGCCGGTCGGCTCGTCGCTGAGCGCCTTCGCCCCGTCCTCGTAGGTGCCGATGAAGTACTTGCCGTGCTTGCCGAAGTGGCCCTGCCAGCGGTCGTTGTCGTTCGAGGACGGCTGCTTGCCGAGGTTGCCCGAGACGACGGTCCACCCCTCGAGCGTGCCCGACTCGAAGTCCCACTTGACCTCGGAGAGTTTCAGCGGTTCGGCCGCGAGGGCGGCGGCAACCAGGGATCCCACGACGGCGGCGGCGAGCAGGACGCGTGGCATCGGCGGCACCTCCTTGAGCGGCCCGGGACGATTGGGCACCGAGTGTACCCGCCCCGCGGCCGCGCGGCAACGATTTCCGCCGGGCGATGGCGGCCGCGGCGGCCGGCGGCCGGGCGGCGGAAAACGCTTGCAGTTCCCCCGGCGCCGGGGCAAAGTAGCCCCGTTTCGGACGTCGGAGCCGGCACTCGCAAAGGAGACCTCGCCATGTCGCTCCCCACCGGGCTCCACTTCGGCCTGGGTTCGCTGCCCCTGCTGCGCGACGCCCAGACCCGGTCCATCACCGCCGAGAACCCCGACGGGGCCAAGGGCGGCGGCGCCAAGGCCGCCCCCGGCGCCGACAGCCACTGCACCGGGGCCGCGCGGGAACTCGGGCGCGGCTGGAAGGTGCGGCCCTGCATCAGCCTGAAGCAGGGCGAGACGGTCGCCCTGGCCGACATCAAGGGCCCCGGCGTCCTCCAGCACATCTGGATCACCTGCGAGGAGAAGGCCTACCGCTCCGTCGTCCTCCGCATGTACTGGGATGGCGAGAAGACCCCCTCGGTCGAGGTGCCGCTGGGCGATTTCTTCGCGTGCGGCCACGGGCTGCGGACGAAGGTGACGAGCCTGCCCGTGGTGGTCAACCCGACGGGCGGCTTCAACGCGTACTGGCCGATGCCGTTCCGCAAGAGCGCCCGCATCACCGTCGAGAACCAGTGGCACGAGGACATCGGCGGCTTCTTCTACGCCATCAACTACGCCCTCTCGGACGTGCCGAAGGAGGCGGCCGCCTTCCACGCCCAGTGGCGGCGCAGCCTGACGACGCGCGAGTGCCCCGAACACGTCATCCTGGACGGCGTCCGGGGCGCCGGGCACTACGTCGGCACATACCTGGCCTGGACCCAGTTGTCGAACGGCTGGTGGGGCGAGGGCGAGATCAAGTTCTTCATCGACGGCGACCGCGAGTTCCCGACGATCTGCGGCACGGGGACCGAGGACTACTTCGGCGGCGCGTGGGGCTTCTCGGACGCGAGCGGCCGCGAGGACCCCTTCTCGACCGCGTTCCTCGGCCTGCCCCTCGTGCGGCACGTCGACAACGAGGTCCCGCGCCTCGGCCTCTACCGGTGGCACGTGATGGACCCCGTCTGCTTCGCGAAGGACCTGAAGGTGGCGATCCAGGCGCTCGGGTGGTGGCCGGGCGGGAAGTACCAGCCCCTGACCGACGACATCGCCTCGACCGCGTTCTGGTACCAGACGCTGCCGCACGCGAAGTTCCCGCCGCTGCCGGGGCCGAACGACCGGTTCTCGCGGTAGGGCCGGGCGCGGCGCGGTACAATAAAAGCGGTGTGACAATCTGGGCCTTGGAGATCCCCCTGTGGAGCGAACCACGCAGTTGAGCGTCTCGTTGGAGAACGTGCCTGGCCAGTTGGGCCGCCTCTGCCGCGTCCTGGCCCAGGCCGAAGTGAACGTCCGCGGCATCGCCATCGTCGAGGGGGCCGACATCTCGACGATCCGCCTCATCCTCAGCAACCCCGATGCCGCCAAGCGGGCCCTCCGCAACGCCGGGCTCGCCTTCGTGGCCCAGGAGGTCCTCGTCTTCCCGCTGCCCGACGAGCCGGGGGCCCTGGAGTCGGTGGCCGTGCGGCTCGGCGAGGCCGGCATCAACGTCCAGTACCTCTACGGCACGGGCGAGGGCGACAGCGGCAAGGCGACCATGGTCCTGCGCGTCGCCGACGTGGACCGCGCCGCCCAGATTCTCGGCTTGTGATGCCCGGCGGCCCGCGCGCCGGGCCGGGCGCGTACCCTCTCGCGCAGCGGCCGCGCGGCAATCCCTTGTGCGCCGGGCCGCTGCGGCGTATCCTGGGGCCGTCGGACGGTCCCGGGAGGAAAGGCGCGCGATGATCCGGCGGCGCGAGTTTCTGCGGGCGGCGGCGGGCGGCGCTGCCGCGGCCGCCCTGGCCGGATGCTCCGCCGCGCGGGAGGACGCCGGGCCGCGCCAGAGGCCCAACGTCCTGCTCATCCTCACCGACGACCAGGGCTACGGCGACCTGGGCTGCCACGGCAACGCGCGGCTGCACACGCCGCACCTCGACCGCCTGGCGGCCGAGTCCGTCGAACTCACCCACTTCCACGTCATGCCCGTCTGCGCGCCCACGCGCGCGTGCCTCCT
>CAYGZE010000068.1:0-16912 GCA_964354185.1 uncultured Anaerolineales bacterium
CGGCTCGGGCGGGCGCTGCCTCAACTGGCCGCGGACGCGCAGGGCGCGGCTGCGGAGGCGATCGACGCTCTCCTCGGCCTTGGCCGCCCGCCTGGGCCGCAGGCGCGCAAACCACCCGGCCACGCGCCGCGCGGCCGCGCGGAAATCGACGACCACGCGCCGCACCGCCACGTCCAGCAGGAACAGCGCGAGCCACGCGATGACGAGCGGCTTGAGGAGCGGCAGCGGCGTCCGCGGAAACACCAGGCCCGCGCGGGCGTACAGGTCGGCCTCGGCGGCCGCCCCCTCGAGGACGCGGCCGCCCGTCTCCCGCGCGACCTCGGCCAGCAGGGCGGCGTTGTCCTTCAGGTCGGTGTATTCCGGCGCGTACGGGACGCTGACGACGCTCTGGACCATGCCCCCGCCCCCGCCGGCCTTGTCGTAGCGGAGGTTGACGAGGTAACTGCCCGACGCGCCCGCCGTGAACGTCGCACGGTACTGGCCCGGGCCCACCTGCGAGAGGGCAAGGTCCTTGGCCTCCATGTCGGGCGAGATGACCCGGCCCTGGACGCCCGAGAACTGGACGAAGTTGCCCTCGCGGTCCATCGCCTCGACGGTGACGGTGACCTGGCGGCCCTGAACGTCGGCGAAGACGACGCAGTCGGGCGACTGGCGGCTCTTGGCGGCCCAGCGCACCGCCTGTTCCCAGAACCGGGCGAACCCACCCCAGCCGAGCCAGTGCAACGCCCACCGCGCGTCGGCCGAACTCGTGAAGGCCGCGCACCGCCCCACGCCCACCTGCCAGGAGGCCAGGATCGGGTCGTCCTCGGGCCCCGCCAGGACGACCTCGGCCGCGCCGCCCCGCGGGCCGGTCAGGACGTAGCCGTCGAGCACCGGCAGGCCCCCCAGGCCGCGCACGATCTCGCTCAGGCCGCCGACGACGCGCGGCTGGAAGGTCTCCTCGTTGATGAGGGTCCGCTTGACCGTCTGGGCCTCCTTGATGAAGATCTGCGGCAGCGTGCTCGGGTCCTTGACGTCGTAGAACCTGCCGCCCGTCGCGCCAGCGATCCGCATCAGGCTCTGGATGTCCTGCGTGGAGTGGGGAAAGACGGCGATGCCCGTGCACGTGATGCCGGCCGCCTTGAACTGCCCGAGGAGCGCGTCGCTCGGCGGCGCCGGATCGCCGTCGCTGATCATGATGACGTGCTTCTGGACGGCGTCGCACGCGGCCAGGGCCGTGAGGGCCGCCTGCATCGGGGTGCCGAAGTCGGGCATGTCGCCCATCTGCATGTTATCGATGGCGGCCATGACGCGGGTCTTGTCGCCCACGGGTCCGAGCGGGAAGTCCCACAGCCGGTTTTCGCTCCAGCCGTAACTGACCACGCCGGCCAGGTCGAGGCGGCTCAGGGTGCCGATGGCGGACTTCGCGACGACCTTGCCCCAGTAGTTTCCGCGCGGCATCTCGCAGGAGTGCATGATGCACACCAGCGCGCCCTTGGGCATGACCTTCTTCTGCGGCGGATCGAGGTCGACGGGCAGGATGTCGGCCACGGGCGACCCGATCCATCCGCCCGCCCCGAAGCCCTGGTCGCCGCCGACCATGACGAGCCCCCCGCCGATCTCCTTCACGTAGTGGCACAGGAGTTCCTGCTGGGCGAGGGTGAAGGCGGCGTTCGACGTATTGGCCAGGACGACCGCGTCGACGTCCAGGAGGTCGGCCAGGCGCTGCGGGAACTCGGCCGCGCCCGCCAGGCGGGCGTCGATCTCGGACGCCTTCAGGGCGGCGACGAGGCGCCCCCCGGCCGCGCCGTCCTCGTCCACCACCAGGACGTGCCCGGGCCCCTCGACGTAGGTGATGCTGGAGGCCCGGTTGTTCTGGACAAGCGCGTCCTGGGCCGGGTCGTCGGGGACGAAGTGGGCCTCGAACTCGTGCAGGCCGCGCGTCCCGACCGGCAGCGAGATCGTCTTGACGTTCGTGCCGGGGCTGAGGACGACCTGGGCGGCCGCGCCATCCCCTTCGCCGCCGAGGTGGACGGGCTTGCCGTTCAGCGAGAGGTAGAGTTTGCCGCGGGCGACGCCGGTCGACTGGAGGACGAAGCGGACGGAGACCGTCTGCCCGCTGCGGGCGCTCGTGGGCGAGACAAGGTGCCTGAAGACGACCTCATTCGGATACGCGTAGCGCAAGGGCAGGACGTCGATGGGGATGCCGTTGGCGGCGGCGATGCGTGCGGCCTCGCGGAGGTCGCCGACGGTCTCGTTGCCGTCGCTCACCACGAGGATTCGCGTGGCCGTCTCGGCCGGGGCGATGGCCATGCCGAGCTGCACGCCCGCCGCCAGGTCGGTCTGCTCGCCCGAGAGGCTCGTGACGCGCTCGTGGACCTGGGTGTCGGTCCCGGCGAGTTTCTCGATGATGGCCGTCTCGGCCGCGTTGATGACGGCCAGACGGTCCTCCCTGGGCTTCCGGGCCAGGGCCTCGGCAAGCCAGGCGAGGCCCCGGCCCTGGAGCGCCGGCGCGAGGGAGCGGCTGCGGTCGATCACGGCGACCAGGGTGATGTGCTCGTGCCGCCGCGCGAGTTCCGGCCCCGCCAGCAGGAAGACCAGGAGGAGCACGACGAGGCACCGCAGGAGGAGGGCGGCCGCCCGCCGCACGCGCCCCAGCGGCGCCAGGCTCCGCCACGAGAGGAGGACGAGCGCCGGCACGGCGAGGGCGGCCAGGAGCCACCACGGATGCAGAAATCGGAATGCGTAGGCTGTCAGCACGGTCGGCCACGCCTGCCGGACGTCACCCGCGGACACACGCCGGCGTCACCACCGCCACACCTGGACGCGGTTGTTGCCGGCATCGACGACGTAGACCCTGCCGCGCGCGTCGGCGGCCACCCCCCACGGACACGCCAGCCGCCCCGGCGCCCGGCCCGCCCGGCCCAGGCATCCGAGGCTCCGGCCGTCGGGCGCGAACTTCTGGAGCCGGTTGTTCCCGTACTCGCTCACCAGGAGCGTGCCGTCGGCCTGGAGGGCGAGGCCGTATGGATAGCGCAGCCGCCCCGGCTCCTGCCCCAACTCGCCCAGATAGCCCGTCAACACGCCGTCGAAAGTATACTTGGCCACGCGGTGGTTACAAGCGTCGGCCACATAGAGGACCCCGCGCCGCGCGTCGACCGCCAGGGCCGCGGGGCGGGCGAACTCGCCCTCGCCGCCGCCCGGGCGGCCGAAACTCCCCAGGAACCGCCCCTGGGACGTCCAGAGGCTCACGCGGTCGTTGCCGCCGTACTCGCTCACGAACAGCCGCCCGTCCGGCGCAAACGCCACGTCCGTGGGGTAGACGAACTGGCCGTCGCCGGTCCCGAACGAGCCGAACTCGCGGACGACCGTGCCGTCCGCTGCGAAGACCATCACGCGGTGGTAGTGCGTGTCGGCGACGTAGAGGTTGCCGTCCGGGCCGAGGCTGATGCCGACGGGCTTGCCCTTCTCGATGAGCGGCATGCGGAAGGTACGCATCTCCTCGCCGGCGGCGGTGAGGTGCTGGATGCGGCCGCTCTTGTCGGCCACCCAGAGCGTCCCGTCCGCCGCCAGGTCGATCGCCCGCGGGTAGAGGAATTCGCCCGGCCCGCCGCCCGTGCAGCCGATGACGGCCAGGACGTCCGGCTCGCCCGCGTCCGGGACGCCCGACTCGCAGCCGCCCAGGCCCAGCGCCCCCAGCGACGCGGCCGCCACCAGGAGGACGCGCGCCGACCGGGCCGAGGCCAAGCCCCTGAGCGCAGCCACGAGGACTGCCAGGCCCAGGTAGACGGCCGCCAGGAGCAGGCAGGAGGCGATGACGTGCTGGTCGCGGGCGTAGTGCATCTGGTTCAGGAGCCGCTGCGTGAAGTTGGCCAGGCCGGGCGGCAAGAGGAGCATCGTCGCCGGCAGTTCCGTCAGGCTGAACATGGCGACGACGACGCCCGCCCCCAGGACGAGCGGCCACACAAGCGGCAGGTGGACGTGGCGCCAGGCGTCCAGCGGCCCCGCGCCGTCGACGCCCGCCATCTCGCGGTAGTGCCGCGCGCTCCCGCCGCGCGCCAGCATCAGGACGACCAGGGCGACGCCAGCGAACCGCGCCGCCTGCCCGGCCGCGACCAGCAGCACCCCCGCCGCCCGGCCTGTCGGCGAGGGGCCGAGCGCGACCTGCGTCTCCAGGATGGCCGCACCGACCAGGGCCCCCGGCAGCAGGGCCGCCAGGAGGATCGTGAATTGCATGACGCGGGCGAGGCGGCGGCCGCGCGCCCCGAGGCCCTCGCAGGCCAGCGCCCCGGCCGCCATCGCCAGCGCGAGCGCCGCCGCCACGACGGCCGAGGCCAGCGAGTTCGCCAGCCCGTCGCTCTGAAGCCGCCAGAATTGGCTGAGGCCCGACAGGTCCCGGACGCTGGACGCGAGGATCGCCAGCGGCGCCGCCAGCGACGCGCCCAAGAGGGCCGCGAAGACGGCCCACCGCGCGAGGCCGGCCGGCGGCGTCGGCCGGTCCAGCGGGGCGTCGGCCGAGAGGTCCTTCAGCCGCCGCGCCACCAGCGCCGCCACCGCCGCCGCCACGACCACCAGCGGCCACGCGGCCCGCGCCACCACGGCCGTCGACCCCGTCTGCTCGTACAGGACGCCGAGTTCCGAGCCGACCGTGCGGACCCCCGCCAGGTGAAACGTACCGTACTCCAGGAGCACCAGGACGAACGAGACGGCAAAGGCCAGGGCGAGCGGTCCGCCGAGGAGCGGCAGGATGACGCGGCGAAACCGGACAAACGGACCCGCCTCCAGCCGCGCCGCCGCCAGGACCTCGGCATCCAGGTTCCGCCAGCCCTGCGCGAGGACGAGCGCCGCCAGCGGCCAGTACCACAGGACGAGGACGGCCGACGACGTGACCTCGCCGATCCGGACGGCCACCGACTGGGGCTGCTCGGCCAGAAGGCGCCCGAGAGGCGTCGTCGGCGTCAGCAACAGCGACCAGACGTAGAAAAGGACGTACCGCGGCAGGAGGAGCGGCGCGACCACCAGGCAGAAGAGGAACGTGTTGCCGCGAAGCGCCGTCCCGAGCACGCGCCCCGGCACGTAGCCGAGCGCGACCGACACGGCGGCGATGGCGGCCGCCAGGGCGAGGCTCCGCGCCGTGAGGGCCGCCGCCTTGCCGAGCGGCCAGTAGCGGCCCATGTCGACGTCGGCGCCGACCGCCGCTACGGCAAGCGTCCCGAGCGGCACGAGCAGCAGCGCCAGCCACAGGAGCGCCCCGCCGGCGGCCAGCAGCCCATGTGCGCCGGGGATTCGCCTCATCTCAGGATCTTCGTGGCTGTCTCGATCGCCGCGGGCAGCATGTCGGCGACCTTCGCGTAGTCGACGGGCAGGCGGTCGGGAATGGCGTAGGCAGGGAACTCCTTCGCGACAGACTCATGGACAGGGGTAGTGTGCGCGTCGCTCGCGGCCAGGCTCCGCTCGACGTCCTCGCCCAGGAGGAACGCCATCAGGCGCCGGGCGGCCTCGGGATGCGGCGCCCCCTTGACCAGGGCGGCCGTGTTCGGGATCACCAGCGCGCCCTCCGCGCCGTGGCGGCACAGGTGCATCGCCACAGGCCAGCCGTTGCGCTGGGCCGCGTAGACGTCGTCCGTGTCGGTCAGGCAGACGTCCGCCTGTCCGGTCGCGACCATGCGGACCGCCGTCGAGTTGCCCGAGACCAGCCGCACGCCGCCCGCGCGCAGGCCTTTCAGCATCTGCTCCGCGACCTGCGGCCCGTAGAACACGAAGAGGGCGGCGACGTGGCCGCTCGTCGTCCCCGCCTCCGGCGAGGCCATGACGACGCGGTCCTTCCACTTCGGGTCCAGGAGGTCCTCCATTCGCTTCGGGGCCTCGTCGGCCTTCACGCGGCCGGTGTGGTAGGCGATGACGCGGGCCCGCAGCGCGAAGCCGTGCCACCTCCCTTGGGGGTCGGCCAAGCCTGTCGGCCACGGCACCGGCGCCTCGCCCGCACCCGGGTAAGGCGCGAGAAGGCCCTCCTGGGCTAGCCGCACGGTGTGGAAGACCTCGCCCGACCAGAAGACGTCGGCGGCGGGCCGGGCGGCCTCCGTCCGCAGGCGCTGAACCAGGCCGACCGTCTTGGCCGCCTCGGTGTCGAACCGGGGAAGGACCTTGACGCCCGTGTCCTTCTCGAACCGGGCCAGCACGGGCTCGGCGATCTCCTGGTCGACGGAGCAGTAGACGACCACCTGCTGGGCGGCCTCGGGCGGCGGCGCCGACCGGCACGCCGCCGGCACGCACGCCGCAAGGACCAGGAGCGGCAGGACCACCGGCCCGAGGGCCGCGCGGCGCGGCCGCGGCGCGCTCCGTGCCATCGGGGTTCCGGCTCCGGGGGCGGCGCGCGGCCGGCAGGCTCGGGTCCGCACGGGCTACTCCGTTTCGCGGGGGGCCGACTGCCCCAGGCTCCCGAAATAGGCCTTCACGGCCTCGTGGTACCTGGAGGGAATGCGGTTCTCGCTGACGGCTTCGGCCGCGGTGTCCTTGGCGGCCTGGAGGACGTCGGCGGCGGCGCGCGTTGCCTCGCCCCGGACCTGTTCCTCCTGGGTGTTCCAGGTGGCGATGATCGGCCCGGCCCCCGCCTGGCCGGAGACACGCATGCCCTGGGTCTTCACGGGCTCGGCGGTGGTATCGACGGGCCCGCTGCCCCGGCCGGGCCCGCCCGTTCCGCCAGTCCCCTGGCCGATGCCGGCCTGGTACGAGCCGAGACCCGCGCCCATGCCGGGGCTGATGCCCAGGCCGGCGCCGACGATGGCCATGGCCGCATCGAGTTCCGACTGGAGGACGTCCATGAGCGCCAGTTGCTGGGCCAGCGCGTCCAGGCCGCTCAACTGGTCGGCCAGCGCCGCGAGGTCGGTGGGCGAGAGCCCCGCGCCGGCGCACTTGCCGAGCGCCTTGGCCAGGCTGTTGCACGACTGGCCGGCCGCGCGGCAGGCCCGCGCCTGCTGAAGGAGTTTCTCGATCGTCTCCGGGCTGAGGCCGCTCTTTTCGAGGGCGTCGCGGAGCGCGGCCTCGTCGAGGTCGGCCAGTTTCTTGTCGAGGCCGTGGAACGCGAGGGCCTCCTCGAGGGACTTCCGGTCGGCCGCGATCTGCCGGAGTTGGTCGGCCAGTTGGCCGAGCGCCTTCGACAAGGCCTCCCGCGCCTCGGGCGAGAGGTCGCCCCGGGCGAGGCGGTCCTGGAGGGACTTGGCGATCTCGCCGGCCTTGTCGAAGTTGCCGCGCGCCAGGGCCCGGGCCAAGTCGCGAGAGATGCCTTCGGAGGGCATGCGCAGTTGTTTCAACATCTCCTGGAGGGTCCGGGCGGCCTCGGCCTCGTCGCCCTTTCGCATCGCGTCAAGTTTGGCGGCCATGTCGCCCAGGGCATGGACGCCCTGGCGCCGGATTTCCTGCGGCTCGGCGGGGGCGTCGAAGTCCTTCAGCGCGGCCAACTCGGCGGCCAGGTCGGACGCGCCCAGCGGCTTGGCCGCCTCCTCGACGCGCGCCACCGCCTTGGCCAGGTCGGCCTTGGCCCGCTCGACGGCTTCCTGCTGCCGCGCGATCTCGGCAGCCGCCGCCTTGCGGCCCAGGAGGTCGAGCGCCGGCATGAAGAGGACCACCAGCGCCAGCGCCGCCCAACTGGCCGACGCGTGGGCCCATCGCCAGGTCGGCCGGATGGGGAAGGCGCGGCCCACGTCGAGCGGGTCGGCCCGCCGGCGGGCCTCCTCGCGGGCGGCGACGGCGAACGGGTCCTCGCTGGCCGCCAGGGCCAGCGTCGTCGAGAACCGTTCGCGAAGGCTGAGACGCTCGTCCAGCGCCAGGGCCGCCTGCATCGCGCTCGGCCGCCCGAGCCACCACCGGGCGGCGGTCAGCGCCGCCACGGCGCCCAGGAACACGCCCGCCGAGAGGGGCATGATGAGCCGCACGGCGAAGGCCCGTTCGGCCGCGACGGCCAGGACGGCCGCGACCCCGACGACCAGCGCCGCGTCGGCCGCGTACCTCAAGAGGCGATCCAGGCCCCACCGCCGGCGGACCTCGGCCAGGCGTTTCCTGAAGATGGCATCCATGGCAAGCGGCTCCCCGCGCGGTCCTTCTCTAGACAGGATGGCCGCGCAAGCCCCGGAAATCAAGCCCATAGGGACGGACCCATGGGGCGGCGGCCCCGACAGGTTGGACGCCCCCGGCCCGCCGGAGTTTCGAACTTCCAGGGGGCGCGGGCGCGGCGGGCCTTCGTCAGACGCCCGCGCGGCCGCCGCCGGCGTCGATCAGGCGGTCGACGACCAGTTGCCGGAACTCGGGCGAGAGGCTCGCGAAGTAGGCCGTGAAGCCGGTCACCCGCACGAGGAGGTCGGGATACCGCGAGGGGTCCTTGTGGGCCTCGCGCAGGGTGTCAGCATCGATGATGTTGATATTGAAGAGCGTTCCGCCCAGGTCGAAGTGCGTCCGGATGAGGGCCGCCACCTGCTCGACGGCGCCCTCCTGGGCCGCCAGGCCGGGGTCGAGTTCCAGTTGGATGGGGGCCGTGTTGCCATAGCCGGGCTGGATGGCCGCGATGGCCTTGGCCATGGCGGTGGGGGCGCTGTCGGGCCGGAAGCCGGGGTCGGGGTTGGCGCCGTGCGAGATGGGTTCGCCCGCGCGCCGCCCGTTGGGCGTGGCGCCGACCTCCTTGCCGAGGGCGATGGTGGCCGACCAGGAGAACCAGCCGGGGATCAGGTTGCGGCCGCCGGGCGTCGCCCTCTCCTTGACCAGGCGGGTGAGGCAGTCCGAGACGCGGACGGCCCAGGCGTCGCCGAGGCCCCTGCCCCGGCCGAACCGCTCCGCGCCGCGCATCATGCGGCGGACGCGCTCGCCGTCCGTGCCGGCCCAGTTGCTCCGGAGGTGGCAGGTGATCTCGTCCCACCCCACGACCCCCTCGCGCTCGATCCGCTGCTGGAGGGCGGCAAACGAATCGGCCACGGTGGCCAGCCCGGCCCCATCGACGCCCAGGTTGTAGAACTCGACGCCCGAGTCGGTCACGTCGCGGCCCTTCTCGATGGGCCCGTGGCACAGAAGGTTGAGCATCAGTTCCGGCTGGTTGAACCGCTGGTGATCCAGGTGGAAGTCGATGCCCTCGGCGGTGCAGCGCACGGCCCGGCGGAGGTGCGTCCGGAAGCGCCGCCACAGGGCCGCCACGCTGGGGGCGCCGGCGGGCTCCTCCAGCATCTCCCCGAGCGCCACCTCCAGCACCTTGGCCGTGTTGATCTTGACGCAATCGTTCAGCGTGTACTCGCGGCCGGGGATGGCCATCCAGTGGCAGCCGACGGCGATGCGCTCGCGCGCCAGTTCCGCCGGGTACCCGTTCCGCATGAATCCCTCGACGAGCCCCTTGTCGCCGCAGAAACGGGGCCAGCCGCGGCGGTCGCGGAGCAGGTGGCGGACCGACTCCACGAGCAGCCGCTCGTCCATCCCCTCGTGCACGCGGACCGTGAGGTTGCACGAGGTGCCCAGGCGATGGGCGGCCTCGAGGACGAGAAACGAGACGTGGCTTGTCAGGTCCTTCCCGTCGGGGCCGGGCCCGCCCAGTTGGTAGTAGTGCGGGTCGTTCAGGAGGAGGCAGGCGATGAGGAAGACGGCCTCCTCGTCGTCGATGCGTCCGTCCGCCACGTCTCGCTCGTAGTAGGGCCGCAGGAGTTCGTCGAGTTGCCCGCCCGCGCCGTCGCGGTTGTAGGTGCGCGAGGCCATGTTGAACTGCGCGATCCACTGGCACGCCTCGCGGAGGGACCGCGGCGGCCCGTCGACGAGGTGGGCGTTGGCGGCCGCCGTCTCGCGCAGGTTCCGGCGCAGTGGCGGCCGCGCCTCGGACCGCTCGGCCTCGCGGATGGCCTCGACGGTGCGGCGGATCCACGACTGAACGCCCAGGATCACGTCCTCCTCGGCCTGGTAGAAGGCCTCCTTCTCGGCGTCACCGGCGTGCTGCCGGCGGAACCGGCGGACCTTCTCCAGCAGTCCGCCCCAACCCAGCGCCAGGCCGATCCGGTAGTCGGGCCCGAAGTGCGAGTCGGCCCCGATGCCCGCGCGGATGCCGTAGCGCTGCTGCGTCGGCACCAGGTGCGAGTAATCCAGTTCGGGCGGCCACGCCGCCGGGCGCAGGCGGCTCATGAAGAACATCCACCGGCCCGCCAGCGCGTCGAGCGGGTCGACGTAGGTGGGGTGCACCTCCATCAGCGAGCGGAAGTTGCGGGCCCACCCGGCCGCGCCGTAGAAGGAGCCGTCCGGGTGGGTCGCGATGGGCTCCCAGTGAAAGCCGTCGGGCGGGAGGACCGTGCCGTAGTCATCCTCGTCCATGTACCCGATCTTGTCGAGTTTGGCCCGCGTCTGCGCGAGTTTCTTCTCGCGCAGGAGGTCGAGCCGCTCGCCATAGGTGAGACGCCCGGTCGTCATCCGCTGGTCACCTGCCCTTCGGCCGTGCGCACGGCAACGCCGCGCGCGGCCGCGACACCCGCCAGGGCCTCCAGCCGCCCGGGCGCAAGAGTCGCCGCCGTGTCCACCCGGTAGGGCAACCCCAGGCGGCGGTACTTGGCCGCCCCCAGGGGATGATAGGGGAGCAGTTCGTATCCGTCCAGCCGGTCGAGCCCGCGGAGGAAGTCGGCGATGGCGCCAATGGCCTCGGGCGTGTCGTTGACGCCGGGCACCACGGGCGTCCGGACGATAAGCGGCCGGCCCCGGCCCGACAGCCGCACGAGGTTCCCGAGGATGCGCTCGTTCGATACGCCCGTCCAGCGCCAGTGGGCCGTGGCGTCCGCCAGTTTGACGTCGACCAGGAACAGGTCGGTGACCGGCACGAGGGCCGCCACGTGTTCCCAGGGGGCCGCCAGGTTCGTCTCGACGGCCGTGTGAAGGCGCTCGCGTCTGGCGCGGGCGAGCACATCGCGGCAGAAGGCGGCCTGGGCGAGCGGCTCGCCGCCGGAGAGCGTCAGGCCGCCCCCGGAGGCCTCGTAGAACGCCCGGTCCTCAAGGACCTCGGCCAGGACCTCGCGGGGCGTCATCCGGCGCCCGACGAGGACGAGGGCCCCGGCATAGCAGGCCCCGGCGCACGCGCCGCACGCGACGCAGCGGTCGCGGTGAAACAGAAGCCGGCCGTCGACCTGTTCACGGGCGCCGTGCGTGCACGCCCCCAGGCAGGCCCCGCAGCCGATGCACTTCTCGGGGAACTCCTGCACCTCGGGCTCCGGGCGGAGGGTCTCGGGGTTGTGGCACCAGGCGCAGCGGAGGTTGCAGCCCTTCAGGAACACGGTGGTCCGGATGCCCGGGCCGTCGTGCAGGCTGAACCGCTGAATGTCGGCAACCAGGCCCCTCATGCCGCACGGCTCCGTGTCGGCCGTCCGTTCTGCCGCCCCCTGCCCTGCCCGGCCGTCAGCCGATGCACCAGCGGGCGTTCTGGACCGGCTCGAGCCGGCCGGAGTCGGCCGCACGCAGGCCCGCGTCGAGAATGGCCATCGCGTCGAGGTTGACGGGAATGCCGAGCGTCGGGTGGACCGGCTGGCCCGTCGCCAGGTGGTGGACGTACTCGTGGGCGATGTCGTGGCGGCCCTTGGGCAGCGGCTTGCACTTGTGGACCTTCGCCTTGCCGCCGCCGGCCTGGCGGACGACCGGCTTGCCCTCCCGGTCCTCCATGACGAGGGTGCCGTCCGTGCCGTAGATGATGGGGCCGCCGCCGACGCCGTGGTCCTGCGTGGTCCAGGTGCCCTCGAACAGGCCCATGGCCTGGGGGAAGCGGACGATCATGGCGCCGTTGTCGTCGGCGTCGCCGAAGGGGCTGCTGAGGTTGGCGCGCATGCCGACGGCGGCGACGGCGGGCTCGCCGACGAGCCAGCGGGCGATCATGGCGCCGTAGCAGCAGAAGTCGAGCATCGCCCCGCCGCCCGCCTCCAGCGAGTGCCACCACACGGCCCCCAGTTCGGTCGCGCTCAGGGGGGCGGCTTCCTGCGAGACGCCCTCGTGCTTGGCCCCGGACCCGAGGGGCCCCGTGTGGCCGAGCCGTGCTTTGACCTCGATGACGCGGCCGATGGCCCCGGCGTCGATGAGTTCCTTGGCCTTGTGGGCGGCCGGGTTCCACGTCATGGGCCAGTTGACGAGCAGGCGCGTGCCGGCCGCCTGCGTGGCCCGGACCATGGCCAGCGCGTCGGAAAGGCACATGGCCATCGGCTTCTCGACGCACACGTTGACGCCCGCGGCCGCACACGCCGCCACCACGGCCGGGTGCTGGGCGTTCTCGCACGTCACGATGACGATGTCGAGCCGCTCCCGCGCGAGCATCCCGCGGTAATCATCGTAGGCCTTAGGCAGACCCAGGTCCTTGACGGCGTGTTCCAGGTTCCACCGGCGGGTGTAGGGCCCCTTGCGGAGTTCCGGCCGCACGGGCACCGTGTCGGCCCCCGCCACCAACTGTACCTGCGGGTGCCTGCCGAACAGCGCGAGCACGTTGTTGATGTGCATGTGGGCGAAGCCGACGACACCGACGCGATACGTCTTGCTCATGGCGGGTCTCCTGATCCTGTAGTGCTGCTTCGCGCGGCGGGTCTCCGCACTTGCCTGCCGGCAGGCAGGCCCGCCGCGCCATGGCGCCAGGCGCGGCCGGCCTCGCGACCGGCGGCGCCTGCCTCGGTCGGACGGCTCAGTTCACGCGGACCTCGCGTCCGAGTTCGGCGGAACGGTAGAAGGCGTCGAGCGTCTTCACCACGTTAATGACCTCTTCGCGCTTCACCAGCAGCGGCTCCCGGCCGCGGATGACCCTGACGAAATGGGCCGCCTCGCGGTGCTGGCCCGTGAACCAGCCGTGCGGCTCCTCCGGCAGTTGGGTCTCGACGTCCACCTGGTAACTGCCGAGGTTGGCGATGAGGACGAGGGGGTCGAGGCCCAGGCCGGCCTCGGTGCCCAGGATCATGGATCCGCCCAGTTGCTTCGGGACGTTGGCGGCCCAGGAGGTCTTCAGCAGGACGGTGGCGCCGCCCTGGAGGCGGATGAACCCGGCGGCCATGTCCTCGACGTCAAAGTCCCGCCACCGGTACGGCCGGGGCGTCACGACGCCCTCGAACGCCCCGCTGTCGACGTCGGAGGTGATGATGCCCTCGTCGCGGTTGCCGATCTTGGTGTAGGCGGCAGCGGAGACGGCCGTGACCTTCGGGTTCCCCATGAGCCAGTACAACATGTCGATGGCGTGGACGCCGAGGTCGTAGATGGGCCCGCCGCCGGAGTGCTGCTTCATGTGGAACTGCCCCCACTTGGGGATGCCGCGCCGGCGCATGGCGACGGCCTCGGCGAAGTACATCTCGCCGAGCCGCCCGGCGTCGATCATCTGCTTGGCGGCCTTCGCGCGGTGCAGGAACCGCGCGCTCTGGCCGACGAAGAGGTGCCGGCCGGCGGCCTTGGCGGCCTTGAACATGGCGGCGGCGTCGCGGGCACTGGTGGCGGCCGGCTTCTCGCACAGGACGTGGGCCCCCGCCCGCAGGGCCGCCACCGCCTGCTCCTTGTGGTAACTGTTCGGCGTGCAGACCACCACAACGTCCAGGTCTTCCTTGCGGAGCATCTCCCGCCAGTCGCCGTAGGCCCGGGGGATGCCTTCGCGCTGGGCCACCTTCCGGGCCCGGTCGGGCAGGATGTCGGCCCCCGCCACGATCTCGGCGTGCTCGCCCTGCGCCTTCCAGGCCGGGATGTGCGCCTGGACCGCGATCATGCCCGTACCGATGAAACCCACTCGCAGTCTGCCCTTTGCCATCGGGTCTCCTCCCAAGTTCCGGAGGCCGGCGGCCAGTTCCGCCGCGCGCCGTGTCCCCCAGCTTATACCATGAAAGGGCCGTCAACGGAACGGCGTCCCCCATCCTCGGCCGTTTCCCGAGGCACCCGCGGGAATCTCGTCCCCGCAGGGCTCGTACCCGTTTGCTTCCACCCGGAACAGTGGGTATACTCCCATACATGGTGGCGCCTCTTGCGAGACGGTCTCTGTCCTGGGTTCGAGCGCGTTGCGGCCCGGCCGAGCACAGCCTGAAGCCAGCACCAGGGGAACCGAGATGAATCCGGCCGCGAGCGCATCGTGCCTTCAGCCGACCTTCGACCCGCTTGAGCCCCGCATCCTGCTCTCCGGTTTCACCGCCTACAACGATACCGTCGCGGGCCCCCTGACCGGTGAGTACACCACGCTGTACGCGGACAACGGCGGGGCAGCCGCCGGGCAACTGAGGGACGTCGCCACCGGCACCTACACGCCGGTCATCCTGACAACCATCGGTGTGGGGGTGGGCTTCGGCGGCACCGGGGCCAATCCGGCCGGCGGCACGCCGGCGGACGCGATCTTCGGCGGGTACGTCGATTTCACGTCCGCGTGGGGCAGCAACGCCATCGAGATGTCTGGCAGCGCCACGTATACCTACCGCTTCGAGAACCTGGACCCGGGCAATACCTGCGAGTTCGCCGGCACCGCCATCCGCGGCAGCAGCGGATACACGGACCGCTGGACGCTGGTCACGCTGCTCGGCGCGGACTCCTTCGCGGCGGCCCACTCCAGCGGCGACGGCATCGTCACGGCGGGTCTGGCCGCGAACCAAGTCGCCCTGTGGACGGGCGCGAACCACCTTCCCGGCCAGGGGTTCGTGGTCCAGTGGCTCGACATCGACCCGGGCGCCGACGGCGAGTTCGAGGTCGTGTCGCAGCAGTACACCGGCCCCATCCCGACGTCGGTCGATCCGGACGGGGTGGCCGACGGAAGCAAGGGCTACGGGCTGAACGGCGTGCGGCTGATCGAGAACGTCCCGAGCGCCCCGCCCGCGGTCGTCACGACGGCGGCAACGAACGTCGAGGCGTTTTCCGCCGTCATCGGCGGCGAGGTCACCAGCACCGGCGGCGAAACCCCGGACGTCCGGCTCTACTTCGGCGACAACGACGGGGGGGCCGTCCACGACGACTGGGACGGCTGGGTCGACCTGGGACCGCAGGACGGCCCCTTCGCCGAACTGGCGGGCGGCCTGAGCCCGGGCACGACGTACTTCTACCGCGCGTTTGCCGAGAACTCGATCGGCGCCGCCTGGGCGCCGACGACCGAGTCGTTCACCACGCTGATCGCGAGCACCCCCGCCGTCGTCAACCTGCCCGCGACCGACGTCGGCGCCTTCTCGGCCCGGCTCGGCGGCGAAGTGACCGACACCGGCAACGACTCCCCCCTCGTCACGATCTACTACGGCGACAACGACGGGGGAACGGCCCCGGAGGCCTGGGATCACGCGATCGAACTCGATGTCCAGTCCGGCGAGTTCTGGGCCGCGGTCGACGACCTCGAACCCGAGACCACGTATTTCTGCACGGCGTATGCCCGGAATGCCGTCGGCGGGGCATGGGCCACCCCGTCACTCTCGTTCCAGACCACAGCGGCCTCGCCGCTCCAGGTCACCGAGTTCATGGCGGACAACGCCACCACGCTGCTGACCCGGACGCGCAGCAGCCCCTCCGACCCCTTCGTGGGAGACTACCAGAGCCCCGACTGGATCGAAATCCACAACCCCACCGACGCGGTCGCCGTCCTCGACGGCTTCTACCTTTCCGACGATCTCGACAACCCGGACGGGTGGAGGTTCCCGACCGGCACGTCCATCGCCCCGGGTGGGTACCTCATCGTCTTCGCCTCGGGCGAGAGCATCACGAATCCCCTCCTGGACCAGCGCGGCTACTTGCACGCGGACTTCAAACTGGTCGACAGCGGCGGCGAGGACGTGGTCCTGGCCGACGCCGGCGGCAACGTCGTCTTCGCCTACGAGGACTACCCGACTCAGATCGAGGGCACGTCCTACGGCATCAACGCCGACGGGGAGGAACGCTACTTCCCCCAGCCGACGCCCGGCTGGGACAATGCGAACGACGTGCCCCAGGAGCCGCGGTTCAGCGTGGCCAGCACCACCTTCGTCGGTTCGATCGTGGTGGACCTCGCGGCCGCCTACCCGACCGACACCATCCACTACACCACCGGCGAGTCGGTCCCGACAGCGGCCTCGCCCGTCTGGACCGGCCCGAAGACGTTCACGGACAGCACGATGCTCCGGGCGGTGTCGATCAGCACGAGCGGCAAGTCGAGCCGCGTGGTCGGCCAGACGTACCTCGCGCTGAGCGAGGCCGTGGCGAGCGCCAGTTCGAACCTCCCGCTGGTCATCGTGCAGGCGTTCGGCGACGGCGTGCCCTCGTACACGTTCGGCGACACGTTCATGGCGTTCTTCGAGCCCGGCGAGGACGGGCGCACCTGGCTGACGAGCCCCATGACGGTCGGCACCCGGGCGGGCATCCACATCCGCGGCTCGAGTTCGGCCGGCTTCTGGAAGAAGCAGTACCGCGTCGAGTTCTGGGACGAGGCGAACGAGGACCGGAAGGTCGAACTGCTCGGCATGCCCGCCGAGGCCGACTGGATCTTCTACGGCCCGGGCGAGTACGACCGCGCGCTGATCAACAACCCCCTCATCTACGACCTCAGCAACCAGGTCGGCCGCTACGCGCTCCGGACGACGTGGGTCGAGATGTACCTCGATTCCAGCGGCGGCGTCGTGACGGCCTCCGACTACGTGGGCGTCTACGCCATCATGGAGGTCGTCGAGGCGGGCGACGACCGCGTCGACGTCGAGCCCCTCTCGTCCGGGGCCGGCGGCGTGCCCGTCCACGGCGGCTTCATCTGGAAGAACGACCGCGGGTCCCCCTATGTCGAACCGGAGGTCCCCAATTCCTCTCAGAGGACTTACATCGACAGTTATATCAGCAACCTGGAGGCGGCGGCCTCCGGGGCCAACTTCCGCGACCCCCTCCTCGGCTACGCCGCCTGGGCCGACCCCGACTCGTTCGTCGACCACAACCTCCTGAACATGCTGGCGATGAACGTCGACGCCATGCGCCTGAGCGGCTACTACTTCAAGACCGAGGA
>CAYGZE010000069.1:0-16879 GCA_964354185.1 uncultured Anaerolineales bacterium
CAACTCGACTCGATCAACCAGATCCAGGTCCAGTCGTCGATCGGCATGACGTTCGCAAAGGTCCTGCGGAGCATGCTGCGGCAGGACCCCGACGTTATCATGGTCGGCGAGATCCGCGACGCCGAGACGGCCTCCGTGGCCGTCCAGGCCGCGCTCACCGGCCACCTCGTGCTGGCCACGCTGCACACGAACGACGCTCCGGGGGCCGTCGCGCGCCTGATCGACATGGGCATCGAGCCGTACCTCCTGGCCAGCGTGCTGAACGGCGCGGTGGCCCAGCGGCTGGCCAGGACCGTGTGCGAGAATTGCGCGACGAAGTACTACCCGGCCGAGAACGTCCTGGCCGACGCGGGACTCGCCGGCAAGACGAACCAGACCTTCCGCAAGGGGGCTGGGTGCGAACAGTGCCACAACTCCGGCTTCCACGGCCGGACGGGCGTCTACGAGGTCATGACCACGTCGGACGAGATACGGCGGATGATCCACCAGGCGTCCCCGGCCCATGAACTGCGGGACCGGATGCGTCAGGTCGGTTGCCTGTCCCTTCGCGAGGAAGGCGTGTTGCTGGCCCTCGAGGGCAAGACCAGCCTGGAGGAGATCCTGAGCGTGACGCGCGGCGACGACGAGCCGCAGCCGCGAGAAGCGGAAGTGCCGGAGGAGAGTGTGACGTGAAAGTGGCGTATCTGGCATTCGACAAGGCCGGGCACCGGGTGTCGGACAGCCTCGAGGCCGGGGGCATCGCCGAGGCCTCCGAGGTCCTTCGGCGGCGCGGGCTGTACGTCACGGAGATCTCGGGCGGCGAGGTGAAGGCGCATCCGGCGGCGTCCCGCACGCGGAGAGCGGGCCGGGAGTCGCGGCGCCTGAAGAACCTCGCCGTGCTCACGCGCCATCTGCACGCGGTGGTGTCCTGCGGCACGCCGTTGGTCGAGGCGCTCGGGGCAATGGAGCGGCAGGCCAAAAAGGGGCCCTGGCGCGACGCCCTCGCCGAGGTCCGCGGCCGCATCGAGGAAGGGGCGTCGCTGTCGGCGGCCATGGAGACCCGGCCCGACTGCTTCGACTCCGTCTGCCGCAGCCTGATTGCCGCCGGCGAGGCGTCGGGGAACCTGGCGGCCATGCTCGACCGGGTCGCCACCATGACCCGCAAGCGGCTGCACACGCGTAACGCGGTCCGGGGCGCCATGGTCTACCCGGCGCTCCTGCTGGGCGTGGCGGCCGTCGTGCTGGTGCTGCTGATGGTGCTGGTCATCCCGCGCTTCGCGGAACTGTTCGCCAGCATGGACGTGCCGCTGCCTCCGACGACGCAGGCCCTCATCCTTGTGAGCGGCGCCCTGCGGTCCTACTGGTGGCTGGCGCTCGTCCTGGTCGTCGCGCCGGCCGTCGCCCTCCGGATGTACCTGGTCCGGCCGGCCGGCCGGCGGGCGCTGGACACGGTGGTCCTGCGGTTGCCGCAGGTCGGCCGCGCCGCCCGCAGTTTCTGCACCGCGCGGATGGCGCGCGTGCTGGGCGAGTTGCTCGAGAGCCACGTGTCGATCCTCAATGCGCTGGGCCTGACGCGCGAGTCCGTCGGCAACTGCCACTACGTGGCGCTCGTGGACCGGGCGAAGGACGCGATCGTGCAGGGCAAGCCCATGAGCGCGGCCTTCAGCGAGACCGACCTCGTGAGCCCGTCGGTGTGCGAAGCCGTCCGCAACGGGGAACAGAACGGCCAGGTAGGGCCGCTGCTCCTGAACATCGCGGACTTTCTCGACGAGGAGAACGAGGTGGTCGTGCGGTCGCTGACGAGCATCATCGAGCCGGTGATCCTCGTCCTGATGGGCGTTCTGGTCGGAGTCGTTGCGGTGAGCATGTTCCTGCCGCTCTTTGACCTGGCGGCGATTGCGCAGGGAGGCGGGTGATGCACCTGGGGCTCGGTAAGCGGCCTTGGCCGATCGGCGTGGAGTTCGACGGGCGGTTCGTCCGGGCGGCCCAACTATCAGGGTCCCCGGGGGCGTGGCGGCTGTCGGCGGCGCTGCACCTGCCGCGCATGCTGCCGGGCGCGGAGTTCGATTCGCAGGAGGCCGTCCAACTGGCCGGGGCGCTCGCCCGCCAGGGCTTCGAGGGCCGCCAGATCGTGCTGGCCGTCCCGGAGGAGAAGATGGTGACCGGCGTCCTGGAACTGCCCCCGCGCGCCTCCGGAGCGCCTGTGGACGTCATCGCCCGCGCCGAACTGGCCGCCATGCACGACTTCGATCCCCAGGCGGCCGAGATGGCCTGCTGGGACCTTCCGGCCTCGAGCCGCCAGAAGGACGTGACGCAGGCCATGGCCGTCGCCTGCCGCCACGCCGACGCGGAAGCCCTTCTCGACGTCTTCGAGCGCGGCGGCTTGGACGTGCAGGTGCTGGACAGCCGGCTCCACGCGCTCGTGCGGGGCTGCGGGCCCGTGCTTCCGCCCTCCGGCATGGCCGCCGTCCTGGAACTGGGGTGGGACCGGGCCATGCTGGTCCTCCTGCACGAGGGGACCGTCATCTACAAGTGGGTCATGGCGGAGGCCGCCGTCGGGCAACTGGCGGAAGCCCTGACGAAGAACCTCCGCGTGGAAGACGACGCGGTCGATTATCTCCTCGCAGAGGTCGGCTTGACGCCGAAGGCGGGGCAGGCCTGGGGCGACCAGGCGTCGCTCGGCGCCGTGGCGGCCGTGATCCGCCAACACCTGGACGCCATCGCCAGTGCGATGCAGTCTCCCTTCGCCTACTGCGCGCAGCAGTGTCCGAGTTCGGTCCTGGACCACCTGGCCCTGGTGGGGCAGGGGGCGGCCGTTCCGGGCGTGGGCGAGTACCTCCAGTCGCGTTTGGGGACGAACGTGCGGACGGTCGCCCCGCCGGCCGTCGTCGAGTGTCCGGAAGCGTTCGGGCGCACGGCGGGCGACCCGTCGATGATCGTCCCGATCGGACTTGCCCAGTTCCCCGGATAAGGGGGCGCCAGATGCAGAGCGTGAATTTCATCCCGGCCCGTCGGATCGCCGCCAAGCAGCGGCGGCGCCGCATGAACCGATGGGCCGTCACGGTGAGCGTCTACGCCATGCTGCTGATCGGCGCGTACGCGTGCTCGTATGCCCTCTGGGGCGGCGGCCACGCGGCCATGGCCGACGAGGAGCGGAAGACGAGCCTCCGCATCGAGCAGGCCAAGCGGGCCATCAGCACCCTTCAGGGGGAACTGACGGCCGAAGAGGCGACGCTCAAGGCCAACCAGGCCCTGGCGGACCAGCCCGACTGGAGCGTGCTGCTGGTCCTGGTGGCCAGGAGCCTCGGCGACGAGGTCGTGCTGAACCGATGCGACCTCGGGCCGGGACAGGCCCTGGAGACTGCGGCCGCCGGGTCGCCGGCGCCCGGGTCGCGCCCCTCCGTACCGCCGACCGCGGGGCCGCCTGCCGCCGGACCGCCTTCCCCGGTGCCCAGGGAGGCGGCCGCGCCGGGGCCGTTCGTGCTGGCGGTCGCGGGCTATGGCAAGACGATGACGGCGGTGTCGCAGTTCGTCCTGGCGCTGGAGCGGCTGGGGCTGTTTGACCAGGTCCGGCTGATCAAGACGAACCGCGAGCCGTTTCTGTCGACGCAAGCCGTTGCCTTCCAGATCGAGTGCTCGCTGGGGAGCAACGGGGGAGGCCCGAAGTGAAGATCGACCTGACCAAGTGGGAGGGGCGGCACCTGGAGGTGGCGGGCGTGGCCGTCTGCGTCGCCCTGACCCTGACCGTCTACCTGGGAGGCCTCCGGCCGCTCCGACAGAGCCACGACGCGTTGGACGGCCGCCGAGAGGCCCTGTCGGTCCTCCAGACCCAGGCCGCCCGGCTGGAGGCCGCGCGGGTCGCGATCCGGCACCGGCTCGACGGCGTCCGGGGCGCGCTGGCCGTGAACCCCCTGCAACTGAAGCCCGTGTCGAGCATGAACATCCACGTGGCGTCGATCTCGGCCCTGGCCGTCGAGAGCGGCCTCCAGATCGATGACGTCCAGACCGGGTCGGCGTCCGAGGGCGTCCAGTGCGAGGCCGTGCCCATCTACATGGCCGGTGGGGGAACGTACCGGGACTGCACCGCGTTCCTCAGCCGGTTGCGTCGCGCGTTCCCCGACACGAGCGTCTCGTCGCTCGAGTTGGCCGGCAGCGTGGCCGACCCGCGGGCGGCGGGGAAATTCCGCGTGGCGTTGGAGTGGTATGCGGCGCCCAAGCCGGCGACCGCGGGGAAGCAGGGCCTGCCGGTCGTGACGGAGGGCGGGTAACCCCTTGTGGCGAGAGTGATATGCAACTCTCCAAGACACAGAAGATCTACCTGGCGCTGGGCGTGATCGCCGTGGCGGCCTTCGTGGTCGACCGGGTGTTTCTGAGATCCGGCTCGGGAGGTCCCGCTCCGGCGCGGGCCGCGGCCGACACGCCGGGCCCGGCCGCCGCCCGGCCCCCGGCGATGCCGGCGCCCGCCCCGCCGGTCGCGGTCCCGCCTTCCGACCGCCCGTCCCTGGCGGCCCGGCTGGACGCGCTGGCGAAGGACCCCGGTGTTGACGTGGGCGGCATGAGGGACGCCTTCGTGCCCCCCCCGTCGTGGATTGCGGAAGTCAAGTCGCCCGAGCCGGAGGTCGTCGAGCCCAGCGCGGCCGAGAAGTTCGCGGCAGCGCACACGTTGACGGCGGTGCTCCTGGCGGGCAAGGGCGGCTGCGCGGTCGTCAACGGCAAGGTGGTCCAGGTCGGCCAGGAGGTGGACGGCTTCGAACTCGTGAGCCTGGCCCGGGAGTGCGCGGTCTTCCAGGGCGGCCAGGAGCGGGTAGAGTTGAGGCTTCACCTGGAAGGCGGCGCCCGGCACCCACAGGAATAGCCCCCCGGGCGACAAGAATGCCGCTGGCACTATCGAAAAGGGCGTTTCCGGCCCCCAAAATCGGTAAAGCCATCTCCGTAGATGGCCGATATAAGCGGTACGCGTTGGGAAACAGTTCACGGGTTTACTGGCTGGCTTCTGCTCGGCCGAGGAGAGCGACATGTTGAGGGCACGGCACACCCGAAGGCGTGGTTTCAGTCTGCTGGAACTGGTCATTGTGGTCGTGATCATCGGCATCCTGGCGGCCATTGCCATCCCGCGCATGAGCCGGGGCACCGCAGGGGCGGTCGATGCGGCCCTCGCCGGCGACCTGGCCGTCCTCCGGAACGCCATTGAACTGTTCACGGCCGAGCACGACGGCAAGCCGCCCAAACTCGCCTCGATCGCCGCCCAACTGACCCAGTACACCGACAGCAGCAACACGTCGTCCCCCGTCGCCACCAAGGACAAGGACCATCCGTTCGGCCCGTACATCCGGAAGATCCCGAAACTCCCCGTGGGCTCCAACAAGAACCTGGACACCTTCACCGCCACGATGCCCCTTGGGACGGATTCCGCGGGTTGGTATTACAACGAGACGACCCCCGAACTGAGGGCCAACCTGGCCGATACCGAGGTGGACGTGGCGGAGAAGCCCTACAACACCTACTAGTCGGCGCCCGCCCTCCGGGCCGAGCCTGGGCGATCGGCTCTCGACCGATGCCAGGACGAGGACGGCGCACGACAGGGACGTGCCACACAGCCGCTCGCCAACGCCAGGCCGAGCGGCTTGCTTTTGGGTGGCGGCAGGCCGGCGGCGTCGCACCCGGCGGCGCCGGGCGCGGGGCCCCCTGAGCCGCGCCGCGGGGGATGACCGAATGGACGTGCGCATGCGCTCACGCGGGACGTGCCGAGGCGCCTTCACGCTGGTCGAGGTCGTCCTCGTGCTGAGCCTCATCGCGGTCGTTGCCGCCATCGCCGTGCCGCGGTACGTCGCCTCCATCACCCACTACCGGCTGGGCGTGGCGGCGAGGCGGATCGCGGTAGACCTGGCGGTGGCACGGCAGCGGGCGAAGACGACCAGCGCCAGCCAGACGGTGGTGTTCGACGTCGCCGCGAACCGCTACGAGATGCCGGGCGTCGCGCCGCTCCCTGGCGCGACGGGCACCTACGCGGTGGACCTCGGCGGCGACCCGTACCGCGTCACGCTTCTGTCGGCCGATTTCGCCGGCCGCTCGACGGTGACGTTCAGCGCGTACGGTTTCCCGGACAGCGGCGGCACGGTTGTCGTCGAGGCCGGCGGCGTGACGAAGACCATCAGGCTCAACCCCGACACGGGAAGGGTTTCGACGCCATGAGGTGTCTGACGGGTCAGGACGGTGCCGGCCGGGTCCGCCGCGGCCGCCTGCGCGCCTTCACGCTGGTGGAGGTGGTGATCAGCACGGCGATCCTGGCGATCATCATGCTGGCGTGCGTCAGCGTCCTGGTCGTGGCGCAGCGGGCGCTGGTCCTGAACGATCCGGGGAGCGCCCCCGTGCAGGCGGCCTCCGCCCGCGAGGCGGTCGACCTCGTCACCGCCGACCTGCGGGTGGCCACGTCCGTCGTCCAGGCGGGGTCGACGACGGCCGCCCTCACCGTGCCCGACCGCACGGGCGACGGCACACCCGAGACGCTCGTCTACGCCTGGTCGGGCACGCCGGGCGATCCGCTGACCCGGTCGTACAACGGCGGCCCGGCGGCCGCCATCCTCGAGAACGTCCAGGCCCTGACCCTGAGTTCCCTGCTGAGGCAGGCGGGTCCGCCGGCCGAGTCGGAGAGCGCCGAGCAGTTGCTCTTCTACCACGACGACCCTCCGGGCGGCTCCCTGAAAGACTACATCCTGGAGTCGACCAAGTGGTGCGCCACGTACTTCAAGCCCTCCCTACCGGCCAACGCCGTGTCGTGGAAGATCACGCGCGTCTGGTTCGTCGCCAAGCAGGAGGGGGGGGTGGAGGGGTTCGCTATCGTCGGACTCCGGCAGGCCGACGCGGCCATGAAGCCGACGTGGTCGGTGATCGACGCCGCCGCCGTGAGCGAGTACTCGCTGTCGGGTTCGTACGCCTGGACCGAAGTCTCCTTCACCACCGCCTCGGGCCTGGACCCGACGAAGGGGTATTGCCTGGTCATCCGGCAGGCAGCCACCACCGAGAGGGCGGCCAGGATCATGTGGGAAGAGAACGTGACGGAGACCGACAACCGGTGGACGACGACCAGCGACTCCGGCAGTTCCTGGGCGACGCCCGACACGACGAAGCACCTGCGCTTCTACGTATACGGGACCGTAACGACCCAGTAAGCGAGGCACCATGAGCAGCGCAACGGGCACCAGGACCTCTCGGCCGCCCGGCCGGGGCTTCACCCTGGTCGAGGCGGTCATCTCGCTGGCCATCGTGACGACCATGGTCGTCGTCGGCCTCGAGATGATGGGCGCGTCCGCCAAGGCGCGGATCGTCCAGCGGGAGCAGGCGAGCGCCACGGGCCTGGCGCGGCAGTTGCTGTCGGAGATCAGGCCGTGCCGTTACGCCGACGCGGACCAGCCCACCGGGTTCGGCCCCGAGTCCGGCGAGGTCCGGGTGACCTTCGACGACGTCGATGACTACAACGGGTACGTGGAGATCCCGCCGCGCTTTAAGACCGGCGGGGCCGTGCCGGGCTACGACGGCTGGACGTGGAATGCCAGCGTCGCCCGGGCCGACCGGAGCAACCCGCAGACAAGTAGCGGCTCGGAGACGGGGCTGAAACGCATCACCGTGACCGTCACCAGCCCGACCGACCGCCAGACGGTCCTCGTGGCCCTGCGGTCGCGCAGCAGCGGCTATGACCAGGAACCGAACCGGGGCACGACGTACCTCGGTTGGATGGGCTTGGCAGTCCAGGCCGGATCCGGTTCGACCGTCGGGGCCGCCTCCGGCGCCAACCTCCTGAACCAGGTGCCATGACACGGACCCTTCCAGATCGAATGCCCTCGCCCCGACGCCGCCCAGGGACCGTGTACGTCTTCGTCCTGGGCATCGGCGTGCTCCTGACCGTCATCGGCCTGGCGGTGGTGGCCCTGGTGCGGCTCAACACGCGGCTGAGCCAGGAGGCGGGCGACGCGACTGAGGCCGAGGCGCTGGCCGAGAGCGCCATCGAGTACGCCCTCTGCGCGCTCGCCGACAACACGAACTGGCGGACGACGTATACGAGCGGCACCGAAACGGCCGCCAAGTCCCTGGGCGGCGGCGCCATCACGTTCAAGTTGGTCGACGAGGGTGACGGCAGCCTTTCGGACGATCCGATGGACAACGTCCGCCTGTACGGCTACGGGCGCGCCGGCGCCGCCGTCCGGGTCTACAGCGTCGAACTCAAGTGCAAGAAGGTTCCGCTCGACGTCCTGCGGTGCGCGGCCCACGCGGCAGGCAGCGTCGTCGCTAACACGACGAGCACCGTCTCCAGCGGCCCGCTGTCGTCCAACGCGTCCCTGACCGTCCCGGTGGCCGTTGTCGTGAACGGCGACGTCGAGGCCCCGGCCGTCGCCTGCGGAGGGACCGTCACGGGCACGATCACCTCGGGTGCCCCCGTCAAGCCCATGCCCTCGACGAGCCTCTACGACACCTACCTCGCCCGGGCGACGACGATCTCCTACTACAGCCTCTCGAGCGGCACGATGGGCGGCGTGGTTTTGAGCCCTGCGTCGAACCCGTACGGGTCGGCCAACAGCGAGGGCATCTACTACATCTCGGTGCCTGCCCTGAACACCATGACTCTCCGGAACTCCCGCCTGGTGGCGACGCTGGTGGTCTACCTCAATGCCACGGCCAAGTTGGTCACCTCGGGCAACCTCCTCTGGGAGACGCCGTCGGCCGGCCAGCCGGCCCTGATCGTCAAATCGGCGAGTTCTGCGACCGTCACGCTGGGGGCCTCGTCGGGCTGGTTCGGCGAGGCCGAGATCGGCGTCAACCTGAACCCGTCCGGCACGCCCTACAACGGCGTGTCGGACAGCGACCTGTATGACGCGTACCCGTGCGAGGTCCGCGGCAGGATCCATAGCATCGGCACCCTCTACACGGTGGCGATCTCGGGCGATTTCAAGTGCCGCGGCCCGATCATCTGTCACGGCCCGATGACGGTGGGGGGGAATGCCGTCCTGTACGCCAACCGAAGCCTGCTGGACAGTCCGCCGGAGGGCTACTACACGCCGGGCCCGATGGTGCCGATCGCGGGCACCTGGCGGTGGGAGACGGCCTCCTGACGCGCGCCGGCGTCCCGGCCCCCGGGCGGCGCCGGCGGCCCCTCGTGATCGATCCCGACGGTTCCCTCCCAGGCGAGCGCGCGGCGCCGGAGCCGCGCGCGGCGCCGGCGGGGAATCCCTTGCGGCTCCGGGTGCGGCAGGTATAAGGTGGGCCGTGCGCGCCGACCGGCGGCCGCTGCGGGCGGAAACGGTCCCATGTCGCTCGAATACCTCATCACGACGTACGGGTACTGGGCGCTCTTGGTCGGCACCTTCCTGGAAGGGGAGACCGTCCTGGTCCTGGCCGGCTTTGCCGCGCGAACCGGCCATCTTCAACTCCCCTGGGTCATGGCGGTCGCCTTTGCCGGGAGCCTCCTGGGCGACCAGACGTTCTTCCTCCTCGGGCGCTGGCAGGGCAAGCGTCTCCTCGGCCGTCGGGCATCGTGGCGGCCACGGATCGAGAGGGCCAACCGCCTGGTGGACCGCTACCACACCTGGGTCCTGCTGGGCTTTCGGTTCCTCTACGGCTTGAGGACCGTGATCCCCTTTGCCCTGGGCACCAGTTCGATCGGCCTCGGGCGTTTCGTGGTGCTGAACGTGCTGGGCGCGGCCATCTGGTCCGCGGCCGTCGCGTTCGTGGGATACCTGTTCGGCGCGGCGGCGGAGGCGCTGCTGGCCGACGTGAAGCGTTACGAACTCTGGGTCATCCTGGTCATCGCGACCGCCGGGGCCTCGGTGTGGGTCTGGCGCCAGTGGCGCAGGCGGCGTCCTCGCGGGCCGGTCTCGCCTGGGGGCGTGTCCTGAGCCCCCTATCGTCGGCGCGGCGGCCGCGCGGGGGTGGGCAGGGCGCGAGCCACCGGTCCGGCAAGGCGGGCGCGGCGCGACGCAAGGGCGCGCAAGGCCCTTGCGGGGCGTCCGGACGGCCCGGGCCCGATCCGCGGCCGCCCCGTGCCGAGGGCTGGTCGGGCCGCGCTTCTGCCCTGCGGCGCGGGGGCGGTTTTCGTCTTGACAGGTTCCGAGGGGGCTCCTACACTTCGCGCGCGGTAGGCGGGAGCCAGGGAGGAGGCGCCGGTATGTCGCGTAAGCGGCGCAGGCAGCCGGGAGCGGACGCCGCGGACTCCGAACCGCCGGCCCCCGCCCTGCCTCCCAAGGAGGAGGGGCCGGAGTTCGTCGAACTGGTCCTGGTGGCGCACGCTACCACCATGGCGGAGGCGGAACTCTACAAGATGGAACTGAAGGCCCACGGGATCCCCGCCGTCCTCGAAGGCGAAAGCGCCGCCGTCGCGGGAATCCCCGACGTCGGGGCCGGTGTACCCGTCCTGGTGCCGGAGGAAATGGCGGACGAAGCCGCGGAGTTGATTGCCGAACTGGAGTCCAGCAAAACGGAGGGCCACCCCTTGGAAGAGAAAGAAGAGACCTTCGGCGAAGAGGCCGAGGACCTTGAGGACCTCGACGACCTCGACAGCGATGCGGCGGAGGAGAAAGACCCCGAGGGCGACGAGAAAGACAAGGACCTCGACGACAAGGAGTCGGACGACACCGAGGACGAGGACGACGACGAGGACGAGGAAGACGAAGAAGAGTGGGACGACGACGAGGACGAGGACGACGACGAGGAGGAGTGGGACGACGACGAGGAGTGGGAAGACGAGGATGACGCCGGCTAGCGGCCCCTAGCGGGGGCGCCTCGCCCCGCCTCTTCGCGACCTCGCGCCGCCCTCGCCGCCGGCGGCCTCGTGGAATCCCGGCTCCCGCACGGGGGCCCTTTTCTTGATCGGAGACCTGCATGTCCTACCTGCTCGGCATCGACATCGGCACCAGCGGGACGAAGACGCTGCTGGTGGACGATCGCGGCCGCATCCGCGCCTCGGTCACGGTCGAGTATCCCTCCTACGCCCCCAAGCCGGCCTGGAGCGAACAGGCCCCCGACGACTGGTGGCGGGCCACCCAGCAGAGCATCCGCAAGGCCCTCCGCGCCGCCAAGGCCAGGCCCGCCGAAGTGGCCGGCATCGGCCTCTCGGGCCAGATGCACGGCTCCGTCTTCCTCGACAAGGCCGGCAAGGTCCTCCGCCGCGCCATCCTCTGGAACGACCAGCGGACCGGCGCCGAGTGCGACGAGATTACGCAGGCGGCCGGCGGCCGGCGGCGCCTCATCGACCTCGTCTCGAACCCCGCACTGACGGGCTTTACCGCCCCGAAGATCCTCTGGGTCCGCCGCCACGAGCCCCGCATCTATGACCGTGCCGCGCGGATCCTCCTCCCCAAGGACTACGTCCGCTACCGCCTGACGGGCGAGTTTGCCACCGAGGTCAGCGACGCCTCGGGGACGCTCCTGCTGGACGTGAAGAACCGCCGCTGGTCGAAGGAACTCCTCGGCCTCCTCGGGATCGACGAGGCCCTGCTGCCGGCCGTCTACGAGTCGCCCGAGATCACCGGCGTCCTCACGACGGCGGCCGCCCAGGCGACCGGCCTGGTGGCCGGCATTCCGGTGGTCGGGGGCGGCGGCGACCAGGCCGCCGGCGCCGTCGGCAACGGCATCGTCCGGCGCGGCGTCATCTCGGCCACCCTGGGCACGAGCGGCGTCGTCTTCGCCCACGCCGACCGCGTCGAGACCGACCCCGAGGGCCGCGTCCACACCTTCTGCCACGCCGTCCCCGGCAAGTGGCACGTGATGGGCGTCGTCCTGGCGGCCGGCGGCAGCCTCCAGTGGTTCCGCAACACCCTCTGTCAGGACCTCGTCGCGGCCGCGCGGAAGAGGAAGGTGGACCCGTACGAACTCATCACCGCCGCGGCGGCCGGCGTCGCCCCCGGGAGCGACGGTCTCTACTTCCTCCCATACCTGACGGGCGAGCGCACGCCCCACGCCGACCCCTGCGCCCGCGCGGCCTGGATCGGCCTGTCGAACATGCACACCCGCGCCCACATGGCCCGCGCCGTCATGGAGGGCGCCACCTACGCCATGCGCGACTGTCTGGAGATCATCCAGGGGATGGGCGTGCCGGTGACGGAGATTCGCGTCTCGGGCGGCGGGGCGCGGAGCAAGTTCTGGCGCGGCCTTCAGGCCGACATCTACCGCCAGGCCGTCTGGACCGTCTCGAGCGCCGAGGGGCCGGCCTACGGCGTGGCCCTTCTGGCCGGCGTCGGCACCGGCGTCTGGGCGTCGGTCCCCGAGGCGTGCGACGCCACCATCAAGACGCTCGCCAAGACGGTGCCCAACAAGAAGAACATCGCCCGCTACGAGGCCCTCTACCCGATGTACGGCCGGCTCTACCGGTCGCTGAAGGACGACTTCCGGGCGATCGCCCAACTCGCCTGAGCCGCGCGGGGGCGCGGGGGTTGCGGCGGCCTACGCCATCGGCTATACTTCCTGCGGTACACGGTGCGGAGCCCTGCGATGGTCGCCAAGGAAGCCGCCAAGCACGTCATTGATGCCTTGCCGGACAACGCCACCCTCGACGACATCATCCATGCCCTCTACGTTCGCGCGAAGTTCGAGCACGGGGAGCGCGAGATCCGTGAAGGGCGCGGCGTGCCGCACGAGCAGGCCAAGGAGCGCCTCGGCCGATGGCTCCGGTGATCTGGGCCCCCGCGGCCCTCAAGGACGCCGAGGACATTGCCGCCTACGTCGCGCGCGACTCGGCGGACCAGGCAGCCTTGCTTGTCGCGCGGCTCATCGAGGCGACGGACCGGCTCGCCGAGTTTCCCGAGTCGGGCCGGGTCATTCCCGAGATCGCCCATCCCGATTGCCGCGAGGTCATCGTGGGCAACTACCGCGTGATGTACCGGCTGGAAGGCGGCCAGGTCTGGATCACGGGCGTCGTCCACGGGGCGCGCGATTGGCGTCCCTAGACCGGTGCGGCCGCGCTCGTGGGGGCCGACCATGATCGACTTGCGAAGCGACACCGTCACCCGCCCGACGCCCGCCATGCGCCGCGCCATGGCCGAGGCCGAGGTCGGCGACGCCGTCCTCGGCGACGACCCGACCGTCCTGGCCCTCGAGCGCCGCGTCGCCGAGGTCCTCGGCAAGGAGGCGGCCGTCTACCTCCCCTCCGGCACGATGACCAACCAGGTGGCCATCCGCGCCCACACCGAGCCGGGCGATGAGATCCTCATCGAGGCCCAGGCCCACTCCTACTTCCTGGAGTCGGGCGCCCCGGCGGCCCTGTCGGGCGTCATGTGCCGCCTCCTCGCGGGCGACCGCGGCCGCTTCACCGCCCGCGAGGTGCGGGCCGCCCTCCGGCCGCGGAACCTCCACTTCCCCGTCACGAAACTCGTCTGCGTCGAGAACACGCACAACCGCGGCGGCGGCAGCGTCTGGCCCCTGGCCCAGGTCGCCGAGGTCGCCGCGGCCGCGCGCGACGCCGGCCTGAAGATGCACCTCGACGGCGCGCGGCTGTGGAACGCGTCGGTCGCGACGGGCGTTCCCGAGCGCCAGTTCGCCCGCCACTTCGACACCGTGAGCGTGTGCTTCTCGAAGGGGCTCGGCGCGCCGGTCGGGTCGGCCCTGGCGGGGACGGCCGCCTTCATCGCCCGGACCCGGCGGTTCGCGAAGATGTTCGGCGGCATGATGCGGCAGGCCGGCGTCATCGCCGCCGGCGCCCTGTGGGCCCTGGACCATCACCGCGAGCGCCTGGCCGAGGACCACGCCAACGCCCGCCGCCTGGCCGAGGGCATCGCTGCCACGCCGGGCCTCCAGATCGACCCCGCCACGGTCGAGACGAACATCGTCATCTTCCGCACGACGGCCATGCCCGCGGCCGACCTCGTCGCGCGGCTCCAGGAGGTCGGCGTCGCCGTCCTGGCGACCGCGCCCGACGCCATCCGCGCGGTGACCCACCTGGACGTCACAGCCGCCCAGGTCGAGGAGGCGCTGGCGGCCCTCGGGAAGGCGATGGGGGGGTGACGGCGCGGCCTCGCGGCCGGCGGCGCCCCGGAATGGGGAGGCGACCCATGCGGAACCTGGCGATCGTGCTGGCGGCGTGCTCCCTCGCGGCGGCGGCCCAGCGGGCCACGGCCGCCGAGAAACTGCCCGAGGGCGGCCAGGGCATCGCCGCCAAGTACCCCGGCGACGCCCTCATCGAGAAGGACCCCGGCGTTCTCCTCCACGAGGACTTCGAGGCCGGCGCGTTCGACACCGAGCGCTGGAGCGAGATCTCGAACAAGGCCGGCGCCCTCTCCTTCGCGGACGACGCCCCGCCCGACTCGGCCGGCACCAGGAGCCTCCTCGTGACCGCGAAACTCGGCGAGAACACGGGCGGGCACCTCTTCCGCCGCTTCAAGCCCGGCGTCGAGCGGATGCACGGCCGCTTCTACGTCAAGTTCGCCCCCGACTGCGACTACATCCACCACTTCGTCCACATCGTGGCCGAGAACCCGCCCACTCCGTGGCCCACCGGCGGCGCGGGCCTCTGCCCCGCGGGCGACAAGAAGTTCTCGACCGGCCTGGAGCCCTGCGGCTTTGACGCCAAACTGCCCCCGCCCGGCGGCTGGAACTTCTACACCTACTGGCACCGCATGAAGAAGTCCGGCGACGGCAAGTACTGGGGCAACAGTTTCGCCCCCGCGACGCCCCGCGTCCCCGAGCGCGGCCGGTGGTACTGCATGGAGATGATGGTCCAGGCCAACACGGTCGGCAAGGACGACGGGCGGCAGGCGTTCTGGATCGACGGCAAACTCGTCGGCGACTTCGGCGGCTTCGAGTGGCGGACCGCCCCGGACCTCCGGATCAACGCCTTCTGGCTGATGAGTTACATCACCGACCGCTGGACGAAGAACAAGATCAACCGCGTCCATTTCGACGACGTCGTCGTGGCGACCGACTACATCGGCCCCATCGCGGGGAAGAAGCCCGGCAAGGCGGCGAAGTAGGGCGGCGCGGCTACTCGGCCTTCGGCGGCGGGGCCTTCGCATCCTCGGGGCCGGCGTCGCCCTGGCCGGCGGGCGCCTGGCCGTCGGCCCGCTTCCACGCGCGGACGTAGTCGATGCGGAAGGTCGAGGGGAGCGTCCCCGCCTCGGGCAGGCCGAACCACTCGGACATCGTCTCGGAGTCGAAGTTCAGGTACAGCGGCTGGTGCCAGTGCGTGTTCTCCTGCGTCCGCCGCACGACCCCGTCGACGTACCACCGCAGGCGGTCCTTGTCCCACTCCAGGGCGTAGACGTGGTAATCGTCGGCGAGGTCCCAGGGCGCCTCCCAGACGACCGGCTTGTCCCAGTGGCGGTTGGGCTCCTCGGGCGTGCGGAAGACGTGCACGTTCATGTAGTACTTCCGCTCGTGGCCGGGGGACCCGCCGCCGATCTCGAAGACGTCGATCTCGGTCCACCGGTCGGGCGCGTCGTCGTAGAACCAGAAGGCGCTCGAGCCCCGCGACTTCATCGGCTTCGCCCGAACCTCGAAGTAGCCGTACAGCACCGTCCGCGTGCTCTTGACCGCGGCCGAGGTGTAGGTGTGGTAGCCCTCGGGCAGGTTGGGGCGGTCCTCGCGCCGCATCGCCAGGGCGAGGTTCCCGTCGGCGACGGTCACGTTCTCCGGGGCGAACCAGCCCGGCTGCCGCCCCTGCCACTTGGGGTTGGTCGGGTGCCACTTGCGGCGGTCGAGGGCCTTGCCCTCGAACTCGTCGGTGAAGTCGGGCAGGACCTCCCACCGCGCGCCGGCGGGCGGACCGAAGGTCACGGGCTTCTCCTTGGCGGGCTTCTCTGAGGCGGGCTTCTCGGCCTCGGCGGCCGCCAGGCCCAGGGCGAGGCACGCCGCCAGGCCGAGGCCCCAGGCCCCTCGTGCGAGTGCGTTCATCCGAGCCCCCCCGGCGGTTGCCGCGGCCAGGCGCCGCGGGGCGCGGCGGCCGCGCCCGTCTCCCTCACGGCCCCGCGCGGGGCGCCGCCGGCGCGGGCGACGTAGGCGCAAGATTCGTCGGGACCGCCTTGCCCGGCTTGAGGAAGAGGTAGTAGAGTTTGCCCTCGTTCTGGGCGCGGCCGGCCAGTTCGCCGGCCTCATCGCCGACGCCCAGGTAGAGGTCGCACCGGCCGGCGGCCCGGATCGCGCCGCCCGAGTCCTGGTCGAGGGCGAAGCCGCTGTAACCGACGTCGACGATGTCCGCCCCGCGGCGCTCGGGCAGTTTCGTCGAGACCACCGCCAGGCACGCCGGCGGAAAGATCTTCTTATCGGTGGCGACCGTCCGCCGGGCCGTCACGGGCTCGTTCAGGCACCCGCGCGGACGCCCGTCCTCGACCGGGGCGAAGAAGACGTAACGCGGGTTCCGCCAGGTGTACGGCGCGACCTCGCCCGGGTGGGCCCGGAAGTAGCGGATCATGGCCGGCAGCCCGTCGCGCTTGCCGATCTTCCCGTCCTTCACGAGTTCCGCCCGCACGCTCTGGTACTCGTGCCCGTTGTTGGCGGTGTAGCCCACCGTCGCCAGGCGCCCGTCGGGCATCCGCAACTTCACCGAGCCCTGGATCTGCGCGACGTAGGCCTCGAACGGGTCGGCCATCCAGGCGAGTTCGTTCCCCGCGTACATGCCGCTGGTCTCGATGGTCCGCCGGTCGGGCAGGCGCGTGGTCGGCGTGCCGTCGGGCCCTTTCACGAGGTCCGGCGGGGCCTTGTAGAGCGGGTAGCGGAACTTCTCGGTCCGCACCGGCGACCCCTGGAAGATGGGCGTGTAGTAGCACGTGAAGAGGACCGTCCCCCGCTGGTCGCACCCGACCGAGATGTACACGTCGAACCGGTCGAGGATGGACCGGTTCATCTGGGTGGGCGGCAGGCCCGCGTCCAGGACCCCCAGGAACGCCTGGAGGCTGGCCACCGCCTGGTCGTGCGTGATGGTCCC
>CAYGZE010000070.1:0-9981 GCA_964354185.1 uncultured Anaerolineales bacterium
TCGGAGGCGTGCGCGCGGGACCTGGGCGCGGGCGGCGATGCGCGGCGGGCGTGCGAGGCCCTGCGCGACCTCGGGCCGACGCGCGTCGTCGTGACCCTCGGGGCCAAGGGCCTGGCGTACCTCGACGGCGACCGCTTCGGCCGCCTCGACGCCTTTCCCGTCGACGTCGTCGATACGACGGGCGCGGGCGACGTCTTTCACGGGGCGTTCTGCTGCGGCCTCCTGTTGGGCCTCGCGCTGGAGCGGAACCTCGCGTTCGCCTCGGCGGTGGCGGCGATGAAGTGCCGGCACGTCGGCGGCCGCGCGGGCATCCCGCGCCTGCCGGAGGTCGTCGCGTTTCTGCGGGAGCGCGGCATCGACCTCCTGGCGGGCGCTGCCGCGGAAGCGAAGAAGCGGCGGAGGAGGCGCGGGACCCGCCGCCGCTGAGGCCGCGCGACCGGGTGCGCGGTCAGACCGACGGGCTCACGAGCCGGCCCAGGAAGAGGATCGTCCCGGTCCTTTCCTCGCGGATGAGGAATAGGAACGGATGGTCCGCCCGGAAGACGACGGGGGGCGGCGGCTCGCTCTCGCGCCCGACGACCACGGCGGTGGCGGCGGCGGCCTCGGTGCCTTCCTCGTTCACCTCGACGAACGCCTTGTGGACGACCGCGGAGATGAAGAGGTCCCGCCGCCCGTTCATGCCCGAGAGGTCCGCCGCCGGCGCGAACGCGTCGGTCATGCCCAGGGCCTTGAGCGGATCGGCCAGGGAGAACTGGGCGGCGACCTTGAAGCGGGGCATCGAGACGCGGACCTCGCGGCTCTCCAGTCGCGCGAGCCACACCGCCAGGTTGGCGGCCGTCAGCGACTTCTCGAGGTCGGCCAGGCCGTCCGTCTTTCTGGGCAGCAGGATGACCATCGCGAGTTCGTTCCCCGCGTAGGGCAGCCGCAGGGCCTGGAAGGCCTCCGCCTCCGTGTAGTCATACGTGCCGGTCCGGTTCATCAGGGGCGCCTCGACGGCGCCGTCCTTCGACAGGAGGAACGGCGCGTCCTTGGTATCTGCCTTGTTGAATTTCTCCGCCCAGTCGCCCCTGAAGTAGATGGCGTTCGTAAGGACCAGCCGCGTCTCGGGGTTGAGGACGCGCTCCGGGACCAGGTCCTTGATCTTGTCGCGGGTCTCCTTCTCGGCCCAGGCGTTGATGGTCTTTCGAGCCTCCTCGGCGTGGGCCGCGAAGTCCACTTCCGTCAGGCCCGCGCCGTAGGCGGTCTTCAGGAGGTCGAGGAACCCAGGGAGGAACTCGTACCCCTTCTGGCCCCACAGCGCGTTGGCCGCCGACAACTGGTAGCCGCGGGGCTTGCCCTCGGGCGTCTTCTCGGCGTTGAGGCGCCTGAGGAACGCGCCGAAGTCGCGGTGGACCTGCTCGCCCTGGGCGGGAAGGTGGAGCACCTTGGCCATCTCCTGAGCCGTCCGTCCGCGCGCCCCGGCGTACGTCATGGCCAGCGCCGTCTCGATGCTGTTGGGCGAGAAGAAGAGGCCGCCCTTCGTGGCCGCCAGTTTGCCGTACAGGTCCGCCGCGAAGGCGTTGTTCGCCGCCGGGATCCACGCCTCATCGGCGCGGGCCAACCCGCCCGCCGACAGGACCGCCGCCAAGGCGGACACCAGGACCAGCCGCACACGGACACGGCCTGCGCGTCTCATGGGATCTCCTTTCGCGCTTCGCCGGTTCGCCGCCTGTCATCTTGGACAAACGGGCGGCGGCGCTCCGGCGCCTGAGGCCGCGTCGGCGCTACTCGCCCGCGCCCGGGGCCGCCGCGGGGTCAGAGGCCGGGGCGGGCGGCGTCTCCTTCTTCCGCAGGGCGACCAACTCGGCCTTGACCTTGTCCAACTGGTCCCTGAGCGACCGCAACTCGGAGTGCAGCGGGGCCAACTCGGCCCGGAGGGCGTTGATGGCCGCCGATTTTTCCGCGGCCGTCCTGTAATCGCCTCGGACGACCGCCGGGCCGATGGCAGCGTAGTGGGGACAATCGGGACAGCCGCGCCTGACATATCGCCCATCGTACCACGTACTATGTGTGCATGGTTCCCGGCGATAGACCTGGCCGTTCTCGATCTTCCCGCCGGGCGGCACTTCCATCTTCTTGTCGACCGTCGCCCGGGCCAGCGAGGAGACCTTGGCCTGGCCGACGCCGATGGCGGCCTGGATCTTGGTGATCTTGGCTTCGAGGTCTGCCTGCTGCGTCGTCAGTTCCTTGACGCGCGACCCTTCGGCGTCTGTTGGCTCGGGGTCCTCCGAGGCCTTCGCCACGGCGGGCGCCGCCTCCGGCGGTTTCGCCTCGCCCTCCTTTTTCCTCTTTTCCGCGGCGGCCGAGGCGGTCTGGGCGTCTGCCGCCAACTCCTCGTAGTCCCGCTGCAAGTCCGCGTGCTCTTTCTGGAGTTTCTTCAGGTCGCTCTTGAGTGTCGACGCCGCGTCCTGTTCGATGGCCACCTTGTGGTTGGCCTCGAAGACCTGGCGCTTCAGGTCCAAGTTTTCGTCGCTCAGGTTGCGGACCTGGGCCTTCAGATGCTCGGCCTCCGCATCGCCTCCCTCGTCGCCGCAGCCGCCGGCCAGCCCCAGCGCTGCGGCCAGGGCCGCCGCGCCCAACCCGTACAGAACCGTCCGTGTCCTCATTGCGCTCCTCCTTGCCGGCCCGAAGGGAAACGCCCGTCGCACGTGGGCGACCGCCGCGGCGACTTCACCGCGCCGTCTCCCCCAAGGCCGCGCCCCAGCGTTACGCATATCTGGCATTATGGCAGTGCGGTCGGCGTCACGCAAGGCCCAACAGGGCGCTGTGAAACACTGGGTGGCACGGTCCTTTGTCGCCCCCGGGCCGCGCTGCCGCGCGCTGGGCGCGCCGAACAGGCCGGGGTCCGCCGGCCGCGCGAGGGGGTCCGTCCGTCAGGGCGGATGCGCAACTCCTTGCCGAACAAAGACTTACGCCTCCAACCGCCTATGCCGGAACGGGCGCCGGCAAAGTCCGCCGATTTTTGACGCAGGCCCTTTCATCGGGTATAGTTAGGTATTCCGGGGTCGGCTGTGCGGTCTCACCGACGCGGACGAGCGCTGGGAGGTTAGGGGATGCCCAGGGAAGGCAGGGCGGGGAAGGTCCGTGTGCATCGGCCGCGCCGCCTGGCGTGCGCCGGCGCGGTGGGCCTCTTGGCGGCGCTCGTGTGGGCGGCGGCCGGCGGGACGGCCGCGGCGGCGGACCGCTCGGCCCCCGCCATCCTCCAGTATTTCGAGAGCACCTGCGCGACGATCGAACGCCGCGCCCCCGACGTCTTCCTGGCCGGCTACGGCGCCGTCTACACGCCGCCCCCCGGACGCGCCGACCAGGGCAGTTGGTCCGTCGGCTACGACCCGTACGACCGCTTCGACCTCGGCAAGCCGGGCAGCCTCACCCTGTACGGCACCGAGACGGGCATCCGCGCGACCGTGGCCGAGGTCCACAAGTTCGCCGACTACTACGTCGACTTCATCCTGAACCACAACGGCTACTCCGACCTGGGGACGCCCGGCTTCCTTGCCGCGGGCGGCTACCCGGGGATGTTCCTCGTGGACCCGCTCGGGCGGCCCGAGTACACGGACGGCGACTTCCACTCGGCCTACGACTCGGGCGACAAGAACGGCCGCGTGGCCGGACTCATCGACATCAATCACGGAACCAACATCACGGCCGTCCGCAGCCCGGTGCCGGGTTACGCCGACAACATCCCGGCGGGCACGGTGCCGGCCTACGGGCGGCTGGCCAACGTCCCCGACGAGGACAACCGGCGGTTCTACCCGGACCGCGACCTCACGCCCATCATGGTCTACGACCCGAAGACGGGCGAGGGCGACATCGCCATCTACCCCTTCAACGCGGCCGACCCGACGGCGGGCGACCCCGTCGAAGAGAACGCCATGGGCTACCTCATGCGGAACGCCCAGTGGCTCGTCCAGGCGATCGGGGTCGACGGGTTCCGCCTCGACGCCGCCAAGCACGTCGAGGGCTTCGCGCTCGATTACTTCGACCGGGCCGTCTACCGCTCCAGTTTCCGCTACCTCCTGAACGGCGACCAGAAGCACGTCTTCTCGTTCTGCGAGACGTACGACGGCAACCGCGACTACCTCCAGACGTTCGTGCAGAAGACGATCGACCCGTCCGAGATCGGCGTCCTGGGGGCGAACCGCGACACGCTCGACTTCCCGCTCTTCTTCGCCCTGCGCGACAACCTGACGGGCGGCGGCTACGTGAACGACTGGTACAACGTCCGCGACGCCGCCCTCGACCTGCACGACGACGGGATGCACAACGGCTCGCAGGGCGTCCTGTTCGTCCAGAGCCACGACGACTTCGGGCCGTACCTGGGCAACGTGGCCCATGCGTATGTCTTGATGCATCCGGGAAGCGCCGTCGTCTACTTTAGCGCCCGCGAGTTCGGCACGGGGCGCGACTTCCCGAAGGACGGGCGCGGCGACGCCCTGGGCGGGGCCTACGGTGAGGCCGTGACGCGCCTGGTGGACCTCCGGAACCGGTACGGCCAGGGCGACTACGTCGAACGCTGGATCGAGAAGGAACTCTTCGCCTATGAGCGGAGCGGCTCCTGCCTGGTGCTCCTCTCCAACCGCCTCGACTCGGGCTACGACAGCCGCACCCTCTCCACCCACTTCGCCCCGGGCACGCCCCTCGTGGAACTCACCGGCAACGCCGCCAATCCGTGGACCGACCCGTACGACGACATCCCGGAACTCGTGGTCGTCAACGGCGACGGGACGGTGAACCTGCGGTTCCTGCGGAACTCCTCCGGCGACCACTTCACGGGCAACGGGTACCTGGTCTACGGCCTGGCGTCGCCCGAGGGGTCGCTCGCGCTCGCGGGCGTCGACCGCACGATCGCCGGCACGGTGCCGCCCTTGGACGGGACGGCCGACGAGAACGCCTACGCCAACGCCACGACGCGCCTCGCGGACGTCCGCGTCGTCAAGGGCGACATGCTCGGCGTCGAACTCCAGACGACCCCCGTCAACCTCCTGGGCTTCTGGCGCGACGCGGAGGCCGACGGCGACAACGCGCTCCTCAGGATCGACCAGGGCGTCGACCTGAACGCGAACGGGCACGTCGACTTCGTCGAGCCCGACACGCCCTCCTACGGTTTCGAGAGGTTCGTCGACCTGCACAGCCCGCTCTACGGGACGCCGGGCGGCACGGGGGCCTACGCCCAGACGATCGACCTGGTGAGCCTGTCGGAGGGGATGCACTACCTGACGGTCCGCGCGTTCCGCCACCGCGCGGACGGCGGCCCCGCCATCTACACCGACTGGAAGGAGGTCCTGTACGTCGATCGCCTGCCGCCCGTAAGCGCCATCGCGTCGTTCAACGCCGCCGTCGCCGGCGTCAACGAGAACCGCGACCTCCTGGTCCGCTCGGCGGACCAGACGGCCGACAGCGTACACGTCCTGCTGGACCTCGGGGCCGCCCTGGACGATGCCCAGGTCCTCGCCCTGGTCGGCGACGGCAACCGGGCCCAAGAGATCGACCGCGACCTGTTCAAGCGGTACTTCGCCGGCCTGACGCGCGGCAACCACGCCCTGACCGTCGTGACGTTCGAGATGACGGGCACCTGGAACGTCCAGCGGTTCGCGGGCGTGTTCACGGACACGATCTTCGGGCGCGGCATCGGCGACCTCGACTTTAGCGGCCTGTTCACGCCGGCCGATGTCGACCTGTTCTCGGCCGTCTACTACAGCCGCAACGCCCTGTTCAACCCGGCCGCCGACACGAACGGCGACGGACTCGTCGACGACGCCGACCTAGCCCCGCTGGGCGCCGCGCTGGCCGCCGGCGGCGCCGACGCCGCCACGATGCAGGCGTACGACGATTTCCTCTCGGGCGTCCCGGAGCCGGCGACGCTCCTTCTCGTGGCCGGGGGCGCCCTCGGCCTAGTCGGACGCCGGCGCTTCCGGCGCGCGTGACGGCGCCTGCCCTCGCGAAGCACTGGCGGACAAGCCTGCCCTGAGCGAAGTCGAATGGGCCGCCAGTGGCACCCGGCCGTTCGCGCGGCGCCTGCGCCGTCGTTAGGGTCCATCCCACGCGGCGGCGGCGCGTTTTGCAGACACCGGATGCGTTCCCCGGGCGTTAAACTGTCAGGAGGTCGGTCTCCTGCGCCCGGTGGGGCCGCGCGCCAAAGCGGGGCAGGGGACCGACGCCCGTTTCGGGGGATGCGCGTGGGCAACCGGTGGGTGTACTTCTTCGGTCCGGACGGCGCGGAGGGCGAGCCCGACCGCAAGGACGTGCTCGGCGGCAAAGGGGCCGGCCTGGCCGCCATGACCCGCGCGGGCCTCCCCGTGCCGCCCGGCTTCACCATCGCCACCGAGTGCTGCCGGCGGTTCCTCGAATCGGGCGGCGTGTGGCCGGAGGGCCTGGAGGACGAGGTCCGGCGCAACCTCGCCCGCCTGGAGGAGGCCGCGGGCCGGCGGTTCGGCGACGCCGCGCGGCCGCTCCTGGTGTCGGTCCGGTCGGGGGCGGCCGTGTCGATGCCGGGGATGATGGACACGATCCTCAACTGCGGCCTGTCGGCGGAGGCGGCGGCGGCCGGCGGGCCCGCCGCGCGGCGCGTCTACCTGGAGTTCATCCGGGCGTTCGCCGGGACGGTCGCGGGCATCCCGGCCGAGGCGTTCGCGGCCCTGGCGGCGCCGGGCGGCGCGGGCGGGCCGGCGCCCGTCCCCGACAGCAACCTGGCTGAGAGATATCTGGAACTCTACGAGCAGCGGGCCGGCCGCCCGTTCCCCGCCCGGCCCTGGGACGCCCTGGTCCAGTGCATCGACGCCGTCTTCCGCTCGTGGCAGAGCGCCCGCGCGGTCACCTACCGCCGCGAGCACGACGTGCGCGGCTGCGCGGGGACGGCCGTCAACGTCCAGGCCATGTTCCCGAGCGAAGTCTCGGGCATCGTCTTCACGATCAACCCGAACGACCTGAACGCGGACGAGATGGTCATGGAGTCGGCCTACGGCCTGGGCGAGTCGGTCGTGTCGGGCGACGTCGACCCGGACCGGTTCATCGTCGACCGCCGCGACCTGTCGGTGAAGCGCACGGCCGTCGGCCACAAGGCGCACGTGGCGGCGGCGCTGGGCGCGCCGGGGCAGCGCGACCCGGACGCACCGTCGCTCGACGAGGCGCGCGTGCTGGAACTGGCGCGGCTGGCCCTGGGGGTGGAGAAGTTCTTCGGCCGCCCGATGGACATCGAGTGGGGCTGGGCGGAGGGGCGGTTCGCGCTCTTGCAGGCGCGGCCGATCCGCGGCCTGGACGTGGCCGAGGACGTCGAGATCGGCCGCCAGGAAGAGGCCCTGCGCCTGCGCGAACTCGCCGCCGGGCGGCGCAAGGTCTGGGTCCTCCATAACCTCGGCGAGACGCTCCCCTGGCCGACGCCCCTGACGTGGGACGTCATCCGCCGCTTCATGAGCGGCGACGGCGGGCTCGGCCGCATGTACCGCGACTTCGGCTACCGCCCCAGCCCCGAGGTCTGCCGCGAGGGCTTCCTCGAACTCGTGTGCGGGCGCATCTACGCCGACCCCGATCGGGCGGCCGACCTGTTCTGGGGCGGCATGCCCTTCGCCTACGACCTGGCCGAGGTCGCCGCCAACCCGAAGGCCCTCGAGTCGGCCCCGACGCGGTTCGACCCCGACCGCGCGGGCGGCCGCTTCTTCCTCCGCCTGCCGGGCCTGGTGGCGGCGATGGTCCGCGCGTCACGGCGCCTGAAGGGCCTGCGCGCCGGGGCCGCGCGCCGGTTCCGGGACGAGGTCCTGCCGCCGTACCTCGCGTGGGTGGCCGAGCGGCGCGGCCGCGACCTGGCGGCGCTCTCGACGGCCGAGGTCCTCGCCGAGCTGGAGGCGCGGATCGCGCGGGTCCTCGACGACTTCGGCGCCGAGTCCCTGAAGCCCGGCTTCTTCGGCGGCCTGGCGCTGGCGTCGCTCGAGGCGCGGCTGTGCCAACTCATGGGCCGCGAGGCCGGCACGGCCCTGTGCCTCACGCTCACCCAGGGCCTGGACGGCGACACGACCGTCGAGCAGAACGTCTCCCTCTGCCGCGCGGCGCGCGGCGAGATGTCGCTCGACGCGTTCCTCGACCGCTTCGGCCACCGCGCGGTGGGCGAGATGGAACTGGCGCGGCCGCGCTGGCGCGAGGACGACTCCTACGTGCGGCAGATCCTCGCGGTCTACGGTGACGCCTCCGCCTCCTCGCCCGAGGCGATGCACGAGGCCAACGTCCGCCGCCGTCTCGAGGCCCGCGCCGCGCTCGCGGACGACCTCCGCCGCTGGGGCGGCAGTTCCTTCCGCGAGGAGGTCGAGGCCGACCTCCGCGACGCGTGGGACCTCCTCCCGTACCGCGAGGCCGGCAAGCATTACCTCATGATGGGCTACGAGGTCATCCGCGGGGCGGCGGTGGAACTCGCGCGCCGGTGGGACCTGGGGCGCGACCTGTTCTTCCTGCGCCTGGGGGAACTGGCGCGCTGGGAGGCCGACCGCGAGCGCCTGGCCGCGCTGGCGGCCGCCCGGAAGGTCCGCTGGCAGTCGGCCAGACGCATCGACATGCCTGAGGTGATCGACTCCGACCGCCTCGACGCCTTCGGCCTGGCGCCGCGCGCGCCGGGCGGCTCGGACCTCGCCTGCGAGCCCATCGCCTCCGGCGTCGTCACCGGCGTCGCCCGGGTCGTCTTCGACCCCCAGCAGGCCGCCGGCGCCTTGACCGATTACATCCTCGTCTGCCCCTCGACCGACCCCGGCTGGACGGCCCTGTTCGTGCACGCGCGCGGCCTGGTGGTGGAGCAGGGGGGGATGCTCAGCCACGGGGCCATCGTCGCCCGCGACTTCGGCATCCCCGCGGTCGTCTGCCCGGGCGCGACGCGCTCGATCCCCGACGGCCGGACCATCCGCCTCGACGGCAACGCCGGCCGCATCACCCTGCTGGAGGAGGCATAGACGCAGCGACATGTGGGAGACCGTCCATCGCGCGATCCTCGCGGCCCTCGACTGGCCGCTGGGGTGGCTGCTGCGCCTGCCGAGCGATGCGGCCGTCATCCTGGTCGCGATCCTGACGTCGGGCCTCTTGACGCTCCTTCGGCGCGTGGCGACCGACCAGGACTGGCTCCGCCGCGCCGCGGCCGACACGCGCCGCCTGCGCGACCTGGCGCGCGAGGCCCGCCGCCGCCGCGACAAGGACGCCCTCGCCCGCCACAGGGCCGTGCTCGGCCTCATCAAGCGCCGCGCGCTCGGCTACGAGGCCCGCCCCCTGTTGTACGCCGTCGTGCCGGTGGTCCTCTTGGCCGTCTGGTGCTTCGGGCGGCTCGAGTTCCATCCGCCGCGCGCGGGCGAGCCCGTCGAGGTGCGCGTGCACCTGGCGACCTCGGCCGTCGGGCGGCCGATCCACGTCGTCCCCCAGGGCGGCCTCGCGTCGGAGGGCGGCTGGGTCCGCCAGGTCGCCGACGAGGTGCCGCAGGAGCCCGACGGCGCCTGGGCGGCCGCGAGCGCGTGGCTGCGGGACCTGTGCGGGATGACGCCGCCGCCCGGCGGCATCGCCGTGTGGCGCCTGGCGGGCGATGGCAGCCGCCCGCGCTACGACCTCCAGTTCCGCTTCGGCGGCGAGACCTTCTGCAAGGAACTGTGCGTCGGCGGCCGCACGTACGCCCCGGCCGTCGCGGCGTTCGACGCGGGGCCCGTCCGGTCGATCGAACTCGGGATGCGGCCGGTGAAGTTGTTCGGCCTCGTGGGCGGGATGGATTGGCTGGGCTTCCCGCCGTGGCTGGTGGCGTACCTGGTGATCGCGATCCCGTTCGTTTCGGTCCTGCGGCGCCTGTTTCGCGTCGCGTGAGGTCTTTGCGTGACTAGCCCCCGGCGTCAGCCGGGGGTGCCGTGCCGTGACTAGCCCCCGGCGTCAGCCGGGGGTGCCGTGGCGTGACTAGCCCCCGACGGCAGTCGGGGGTGCCGTGGCGTG
>CAYGZE010000070.1:10081-16799 GCA_964354185.1 uncultured Anaerolineales bacterium
CGGGGGTGCCGTGGCGTGACTAGCCCCCGACGGCAGTCGGGGGTGCCGTGGCGTGACTAGCCCCCGACGGCAGTCGGGGGTGCCGTGGCGTGACCAGCCCCCGGCGTCAGCCGGGGGTGCCGTGGCGTGACCAGCCCCCGACGTGAGTCGGGGGTGCCGTGGCGTGACTAGCCCCCGGCGTCAGCCGGGGGTGCCGTGAGTTGGCATGGAGAGATGAGCATGTACCTGGATGCCCGGTCGACGCGCCGTCGCCTTGCCGCCGTCGCGGCCTGCGTGGCCGCCTGGCTCGTGGGCCTCGGTGCCGCGCAGGGCTACATCGACCAGAATCCCGAGCAGTTCACCCTGCCGCGGCTCCTGCTCGAGTTCCGCTCGGCGGGGCTCTTCGAGGTCGAGAGTCTCGACCTCCAGGAGGGCGCCGTCCGCTTCAAGCCCCTCGAACTCTTCCAGGGCCACACGCCGCCCGAGGGCATCAACCACCTGATCGCCTTCGGCAACCGCGTCCCGCCCGAACTCAAGGACCTGAAGGTCGGCCAGAAGGCCGTCCTCTTCCGCGACGACCCCTGGGGCCGCGCCGTCACGATGATCGAGGGCGTCTGGTACGTGTCCTCGTGGGACCGCGCCACCGGCTGGTCGCGGATCCAGCGGATCGCCAACGTCTTCTTCGAGTGCGGGTTCTGCGGGTCGGTCCCCCAACTGGCCGAGGCCTGCCGGACGCTCCTTCGGGGCGAGGAGGCCGTCGTCCCCTGCCGCGCCAAGCCGGGCGCGCCCGAGACACAGTGGGTCGTTTGCTCGCTGCGCGAGCCGCACAAGCGGGCGGTTGTCCCGCCGCCCGCCGGCGCGCCCGGGGCCGCGCCGACGCCGCCTGACGCACCGCCTGCCCCCGCGCCGGCCGCGCCCCCTTCCGCGCCGCCGGGTGCCACTGGCGGCTTGCCCGCCAGTGCCGCGCCCGCGCCGGCTTCCTCGCCCCCACCCGCAGCGCCGTCGCCCGACGCCCTCCCCGCCCTTCTCGCGAACCTCCGGGCCGACGCGCCCCAGGTCCGCATGGACGCCGCCGCCGCCATCGGGCGCCTCGGACCCCGGGCCAAGGGGGCCGGCGGGGCGCTCCTGGCCGCCTTCCCCGGGGAGAAGGACCCCTTCGCCCGGCGCGCGATGATCGCCGCCCTCGGCCAGGTCGGCCCTGACGCCCGCGAGGCCGTCCCGCCCCTCCTTCACGCGGTCCGCGACGGCTACGGCAGCGTCGACGATCTCGTCGGCTACGAGGCCACCGTCGCCCTCGCCCGGATCGACCCCGACGGCGCCGCCTCGGTCGCACTCGTCGCCGCCATGCTCCAGGACAAGGATCCCGAGATCCGCCGCCGCGCGGCCGGGATGGTCCGCGTCCTCGGCCCGGGCCTCAAGGCCCTGACGCCCGCCGTGGCCGCCGCCATGAAGGACACGGACGGCGGCGTCCGCGCCGAGGCCATGCGTTCCCTCGCGGCCCTCCACCCCGAACCCGGCGTCGCCGTGCCCGCGCTGACCGACGCCTTGGCCGACCCGGAGAAGTTCGTGCGCCTCTGGGCCTCCAACGCCCTGGCCACGTATGGAGCGGACGCGGCCCCGGCGGTCAAGGCCCTCATGGCCGCCGTCGCGAAGGAACCGGACCCCCACACGAAGGGGCAGGAGATCCGGGCCCTCCGCTACATCGGCCCGGCGGCCGCCGAGGCCGTGCCCCTCCTGACCGAGGCCCTGAAGGACCCGAACGAGATGGTCCGCTCCCAGGCCGACCGGGCCCTGAAACGCATCCAGCCGCCCCCGCCGCCGAAACCCAAACCGAAACCGTAGGGTGGGTGCTTGCACCCACGCGGATATGTTTATGCCACGTGCTGCCGCGCTCCTGCCGCCCTGGCCCCCCCGCCGGCGCCGTGAAGCCCCGGGTGCCACTGGCGGCCCGTTCGACTTCGCTCAGGGCAGGCTTGCCCGCCAGTGCTATTCGCCCGCGCCCGCCTAGGCCACGCCGGCGCCGTGAAGCGCCGGGTGCCACTGGCGGCTTGCCCGCCAGTGCTATCCGCCCGCGCCGCCGAAACCGTAGGCTGGTTCCCTTCTCTCAGCCAATCTCCCACCCCTTGCGGTAGGGCTCCTTGAGCAGCGCATCCGCCTCCGGCGCGTTCGCGGCCTTCATGTTCGCCCCGTCCCACGCGAGCCTCTTCCTCGCGCGGAGGGCCACGTTGCCCAGGAGCGCCAGTTCCGTCAGCCGCGCGCCGTACGCGAAGTTCGCGCTCGCCGGCTCGCCGCCCTTGCACGCGGCCAGCCAGTCGGCCAGGTAGCCCTTGCTTCGCGGCAGCGTCTTGGCGGGCCGCTTGTACTCGCGGTGCAGGGACAAGGGCAGCAGCCGCGGCATCCCCGCCCACCCGGCGCAGGTGATGAAGCCCTTGTCGCCGACGAACAGGATGCCGTTGGTCCCCTCGCCCAGGCGCTGCTTGGGGTCGTCGGGGTCCAGCCCCTCCGGCGTGGGCGGACGCAGCCCGCCGTCATACCACGTCAGCGTCACGGGCGGCATGTCGCCGCGCGGCCCGAAGCGATAGATGTAGATGGCGCCGAACGGCGTCGTTTCGCCGTCCACCCCCGCCGCCGTGGCCTCCACGCTCGTCGGGTGCTCCAGTCGCAGGGCCGTCACGGCGGGGTCCATGTTGTGACAGCCCATGTCGCCGATGCTGCCCGTGCCGAACGCCCACCACACGCGCCAGGTGAACGGCGCATAGGACGGGTGGTACGGGCGCTCCTCGCGCGGCCCCAGCCACAGGTCCCAGTTCAGCCCGGCCGGCACGGGCGGCGTCTCCCGGGGCCGACCCGGGCCCTTGACCCACGACCCCAGCCCCTGCACGGCGTTCCAGCCGCCCACCACGTCGTCGCTCCAGGCGTGGACCTCGCGCACCGGGCCGACGGCCCCGTCCCCAATCCACTCGCACGTCTGGCGGATGCCCTCGCCCGAGTGGCCTTGGACGCCTATCTGCGTGGCCACGCCCGTCTCCTTCGCCGCCGCGGCCATCCGGCGGACCTCCCACACGTTGTGCGCCAGCGGCTTCTCGCAATAGACGTGCTTACCCATCTTCATGGCCATGATGCAGATGACGGCGTGGGCATGGTCGGGCGTGGCGCAGACGATCGCGTCGACGGCCTTCTCCTTCTCGAGGAGCAGGCGGAAGTCCTCGTACGCGGCGCACCGGAAGTCAGGCGCCTGCTTCGCGTAGTGCCCCTCCACCTCGGCCTTGACGGGCCCGCGGCCGGCCAGGCCGCCGTAGTAGAAGCCGCTCAAGTCCGTCTTCTCGGCCACGTCGCAGACGGCGATGATCCGCGCGTCGGCCTCCTCGAAGAGGGCCCGGGCCAGGATCCGCCCCCGCCCCCCGGCGCCGATGAGGGCGATACGCACCTTCTCACTGGGCGCGACGAACCCCGCCCCGCCCAGCACGTGGCGCGGCACCAGGACGAGCGCCGCCGCGGCGGCCGACGCCCCAAGGAACCGGCGACGGGTCATCTCGGCATCCGTCTTCTTCATGCGTTTCCCCTTCCCCTATGCGTCAACGCACTTCGCGCCGTCAACGTCACCCTCCGCACCTGCCTGTCGGCAGCCAGGCCGGGTCACGAGGTGACTGGGTGACTAGGTGACTGGGTTACGGACTCACCTCGTTACCTCGTTACCCCGTCACGGAGCGGTGGCTCACGGTGAGGGGCGCGGCTGCCGTGGCTTGCGGCTTGGGGCCTGTCGCCTGGGGCTCGCCGCTCGGAATCGTCATTGTCCCCTCCCGCCCCAAGGCCACAAGAACAATCCGGAGGAAGACGGGGACAGGGGTGTGACTCTCTTCTCTGGCAGCCCCGTTAGGGGCGTACTGTTATCTAGCCACGGGCGCAGCCCGTGGAACCCAAGGCACACGCGGCCCTGTTTTCTTTTCTGTCAAGCCCCGTAGGGGCGACTGACCCGCTCAGTCGCCCCTACGGGGCTTGACGGACAGAAGAAGGTGGTTCGTGTGCTGTCGCATTCCCAGGCCTTGCGGCCTGGGCTAGAGAACAGTCGTGCCTCCGGCACTCAAGGCACGGCGTTTCCCGAACTTGGGGCTGCCACAAAAACGGCCCAGACCCCTGCCAGCGCCAGCGCCCCGCTCGCCGCCGTGGTGCGGTTGAACCTTCACGAGCCGCATCGGGGCGTGGCACAAACATGACGCTTCGTGCCATTCCGTATGGCGTCCCCGGAATTCCACACAGCCGCGAGGGGGCGTGCAAGCGGATTTTTCGGCAGGCGCATTACCGGGCCCAACGCAATGCCACTAGGAGTTGCCCGAAGGCGGCGCCGGGGCGGGCTCCAAACTGCGGTACGAACGCAGGAATGCCACGAGGGCTTCCTTGTAGGTGGCCCTGCTGAATTCTCCAGCGGGACAGGTGATGATGATGGCATGGTCCAGACCGTGCTTCTTGTATCTCACGAGGATCACATGCAAGCCCGTGCATGAGGAGACCACTTCGGCCCCATTGGTCCCGTCGATCTGGACGGACCGGGTGCGCACGAAGTTGATCTCGGGAAAACGTTCCCGCATCTCTTTTTTCACGAAGTCGATGTCTTCTTCTATCGTGCCACCTAGAGTTCTACGTGCGATGGCGCAGATGTTGGCCTTATCGTGCTTGAAGTCAACCCAACTCCTCTGAAGAACCACGCCGGGTCGCGGAGAATCCGGGCCGGTGGTAACCGTGGCCTTGTCGCGCCTCTCATATATCTGGAAGCCTTCCGGCACCTGGACCTGGAAGAAGCCGTGGATGGGATCTTGGTATGGGGCGCCACGGCCAATAGGAGCACCGTAGGCCCCCTCCTTGGGCAGCAATTCCAGAACGGACTCGCTCTCCTCGGTTGTGACTGCGGGTGGTGAGCAGGACTTCTGAATTATCGCCACAAAAAAAATAGCAACAAGGGCCAGGGCCATCACCTTCCACACAATATACGGGTCCATCGCCGGGGCGGGGGCCCTGGCCGGACCCGTCTCAAGCGGCTGTGGTGCTACCTCCTGCGCGGGCTCCTGGGTTGGCACAACCAAAGGGGCATGGCACTTGGGACACTTGCCCTTCTGGCCAGCCTTATCGTCTGCAACCTTGAGGGCGACATGACACTGTGGACACTTGAAGTTCAGCATGCTAGCCCCCAGGAGATTGTCAACCGACGTTTCCCACATGAACTCTTATCGACGATCTTCACCGGACTTGCGACCATCCCGCTCCTTCTCCGGGCTCTGACAAGCCGCTTTCCGATTTCCGAAATCCTCCGTTTGCCTGTCGCGGAGCCGTGGTTCTGCCATTCTCACCCTCCAGCACCACAGCAGCTGCCGTGCTCTAAGTCGCGAAGCTCCATACCCATAGGCCCAAGATGAGAAGCAGCCCTAGCAGCATAAGGACCAGAGCGGCGAAGGCTCCTAGCGAAAACTCATGGGACACACCGGTGTACAGATCGTCACCCCAATCACAAGAAGTGCAGGCAAGGTGTGATGTGTAGTTGACCCACTCCGCTTGTCCGAAGATGTCTGAGTCCGGCGTCAAGATTCCGGACACGACTGTGTCCTCCTTCAAACGCCCGTGGCAACGGGGACATCGCCCCTTGCGGAGGAGACCCTTGAGCCAGAGAGAACGCAAGGCATCCTTGGCCATCATTGACGTTAGCCAGAATAGGAACACGGCCGCAACCCCGAGAGGAATTGCCAGGCTTGCACAGAGAACCCAGTGAAAGACCACGGAGCGCTCCACAACCATCCCCTTCCACTTGATCTAGATGAGGCGTACCGAATTGTCACGCAGAGCGGTGCTTCACGCCGGTGCTGTACTGGTCTTATACGTGACGAATTCGGTTTTTGCCAATACATTCTCACTTCCGCTCTTACATCAGGCCAGCGCCGGCCGTATAGATCAATAGACGGACAACTGAATACGGGACGGGCGCGGCGGCCGTCCAGCGCCCGCTGCCAGGCCGCCCCGGCCCTGCCCATGCCACCATCGTAACGGTTCTGGATGCGTCCGCAAGGGGCAAAAGTCCAGTACCGGAGTACCGGAGTACCTGAGTACCTGAGGAACGGAGTGACGGAGTCTCCCCCCGGCAGGCGGGCGGGCGTGAGCCGCCGTCAAACAGAAACAACGGTCTCACGCCAAGCCGCAAAGCCGCCAGGGTAACGACAACCAAGAACCGCAAGTGCTTCTCTTTGCGCTCTTTGCGCCTTTGCGTGAGCCGCCTTGTTGTGGCCGTTCACTTCGCAATGGCACGGCGACCCCCGACTGCCGTCGGGGGCTAGTCGAATCACGTCCCCCCCGTTCGCCGATCCGGTGCCGCCGCCGTGGCCGGTGCCGTCCATTCCGCACTCCGGACTCCGCACTTGCCCAGTCCCCCGCCTTTGCCCATGTTCCCATTCCCTGGCCCCCAGTCCCGCCTATTCGAAATACGTGTTGGCGACTCCTCTTCTGGCCCTATTTCGGACAAGGCGAGTCCGCTATGAACGTAAGTGTTATGGACGCATCGCTACCCATCGAGCGCCAAAAGCCGTCAAAAGCGTACTAAAACCGACCAAAAGTGTCAGAGTTCGAGCGCAAAACGTCAAAAAACGATCGAAAACCGCCGTGTTTTGCCTTACCCATCTTAACACCCGGGACGGCCGACCCCCCTGGCGCTAGCGCCAGGGCCGATTCGGCCCTCCGGGAGCCCAGAAAAACGGCAAAA
>CAYGZE010000071.1:0-16797 GCA_964354185.1 uncultured Anaerolineales bacterium
GGTTCGCGTATGAGATGGAGACCACCGCCAAGGTCCTGGAGATCAACGAGGTCGGGAGGCCCACGCGGCTCGCCCTGACCCTGACAAAGTGCAACCGGACGGAGGGGCAGGAGACGAAGCCGCTCATCGAAAAGGGCACGGAGGTCCTAGCCTACGCCAAGGGCGGCGAAGGGGTGTTCGAGATCAACGGCAACCCCGTGCCCGTCGCGCTCGATGAGGTCCTTCGGGAGGCTGTGTCGCTCAGCGACAGACCCCCGTCGAACAGAGAGATTCCCGGCAACGAGGAGCGGAAGAAGGTCGGCGACCGGTGGAACATCGACGCCGAAGTGGCCGCCAAGGACATACAGCAGCTCGGCATGAAGGTCACCAAGGAGGAGGTCCAAGGGACAGCGACCCTCGAGAAAACGGTCAAGGAGAGCGGCGTGGATTGCCTCGTGCTGCACCGCGTGCTGACGATCAAAGGGATGCCCGCCACCTTGCCGAAAGGGGTCACGTGCGAGTCGACCTTGACGCAGGTTGATCTCTACACTAAACTCCCCATCGACACGGCGCTCGGCCCCATCGAGGAGTGCTACCAGGCCTCCCTGCATATCGTCGCGAGCGGCAAGCCAGAGCCCCCGGACCCTGAGGTGCACTTTGAAGCGTGGTTTGATAGGAAGAACACCATCCGGTACACCTATCCCCCGCCGGCGGCCAAGAAGAAGTAGCGTGCCGGCCGGTCGCGGTTCTGCATCACGCGCCCGCCAGGCCGCACGGCCCGCCGTTGCCGCGCCGCACGGGCTCCGCCCCTGCGTCCCGCCGCTTTTTCCTGGACACGCCGCCCTATCGCGGTATCCTCATTCCTGCAAGCCTGGGCCGCGTATTCCGGAAGAAAGGAACGCCCATGCCCCGCCCGCTCGTCCTTGCCGCAACGATGCTCGGCCTCGCCCTGGCCCTGGCCCCGGCGGCCTTCGGCAGAGACTACGAGATCAAGTTCGAACGCCCCTTCAGGGTGGGGCAGGAATTCGGTTTCACGGCCACGGGGCAGGTCACCTATGCCATAACCGCCGTGAGCGACAAGACGCCCAAGAAAAAGACCCAGGAGTTCGCGTATGAGGTCGAGGCCAGCGCCAAGGTCCTGGCCGTCGACAAAATCGGCAGGCCCACGCGGCTCTCCCTGACGCTGACGAAGTGCACCCGAACCGAGGGGAAGGAGACCACCGACCTCATCGAGAAAAGTACGAGCGTCATCGCCAGCGCCAAGGGCCCCGACGAGAGGGTGTTCGAGGTCAAGGGCAAGTCCGCGCCTGCCGCGCTCAAGGACGTCCTCAAGGCGGCCGTTCCGCTCAGCGGCGGCGGCCCCTCGGACGACGAGGTCCTCGGCACCAAGGAGCGGAAGAAGCCAGGCGACCGATGGAACCTCAACGCCGAGGCGGCCGCCAAGAGCGCCATCCAGGGGACGGCGACCCTCGACCAGACGGTCAGGGCGGGCGGCGTGGACTGCCTTCTGTTCCACTGCGTGGTGACGATGAAGAGGGTCCCCTTCTCCTTGCCGGAGGGCTGCGAGTACGAGTCGGGCTCGACGCGGATCGACTACCGCATCAAGTTGCCCGTCGATACGGCGCTCGGCCGCGTGGAGGAGACCAGCCTGGCCACCGGCCACTGCGTCGGGACCGCCAAGCCCGATGCCCAGGGCCCTGAGGTGCGCCTCGACGTGGTGATGAACGCCAAGAGAACCATCCGGTACACCTATCCCCCGCCGGCGGCCAAGAAGAAGTAGCGTGCCGGCCGGTCGCGGTTCTGCATCACGCGCCCGCCAGGCCGCGCAGCCCGCCAGTGCAGCGCCGGCGCCCCGCCCGCAATCCCGCTTGACATCCCCCCCGCCCCCGGTAGGCTAGGCCCTCCACGGCGGCGCACCGGCGCCGACGGGCCCCCTGCCGCGGCGGCAGGCCCCGTCCCCGCACCCGGCACGCCCAAAGAGGGAGGTTCGATGGTCCGCATCGTCATGCTCGGGGCCGGCAGCGGCTTCACCCACAACCTGTCCGGCGACATCATGCAACTCGAAGGCATCGAGGGGGGCGAACTCGGCCTTGTCGACGTCGACCCCCGGCGCCTGCGCCTGGCCGAGGGCCTCGTCCACAAGATCGCCGAGCGCCTCGGCCGCGAGTACGCCTGGAAGATCACCGCCACCACCGACCGCCGCCGCGTTCTCGAAGGCGCCGACTTCGTCATCAACACCATCGAGGTCTCCGGCGTCCAGACCGTCCGCATCGACAACGACATCCCGCTGGAGTACGGCGTCAGCCAGTGCATCGGCGACACGATCGGGCCCGGCGGCATCTTCAAGGCCATGCGGACCGTCCCCGTCTGGATCGAGGTCCTGAAAGACGTCGACCGCCTCGCCCCGACGGCCTGCGTCCTCAACTACACGAACCCGATGAGCATCATGACGCACGCGGCCCTGCGGACCACGCGGCGGCCGGTCGTCGGCCTCTGCCACAGCGTCCAGGGGACGAGCCGCCTGATGGCCGACTACTGCGGCGTCCCCTACGAGGAACTCGCCTGGCGGTGCGCGGGCCTGAACCACATGGCCTGGTTCACGCACCTCGCCCACAAGGGGAAGGACCTGTACCCGGCCCTGAAGCGCCGCGTCCTGCGGGACCGCAAACTCTGGGAGCGCGACCCGGTCCGCTTCGACTTCATGCTCCACTTCGACTACTTCGTCACCGAGTCGAGCGGCCACTTCAGCGAGTACGTCCCCTACTACCGCAAGCGCAAGGACGTGCGCCGGCGCTACTGCCGCCCGGGCTACCTCGGCGGCGACAGTTTCTACGCCGACGAGTGGCCCACCTGGCGCAAGAAGGCCGACCAGTGGCGCCGCCGCCTCATGGCCGGCAAGGAGGAACTCAAGGTCGGCCGCAGCCACGAGTACGCCTCCAGCATCATCCAGGCCATCGTCACCGACCGGCCGTTCGTCTTCCACGGGTCCACCTGGAACACCGGCCTCATCGACAACCTGCCGACCGACGGGGTGGTCGAGGTCCCGATCCTGGTGGACAAGACGGGCTACAACCCGTGCCACTACGGCCCGCTGCCGGAGCAGTGCGCGGCCCTGAACCGCCAGCACATGGCCGTCAACAAACTCACCGCCGAGGCGTGTCTGGAGGGCGACCGCCGGAAGGCCCTGCACGCCCTGCTCCTCGACCCGCTCACCAGCGCCGTCTGCTCCCCCGCCGAGATCCAGGAGATGTTCGACCGGATGTTCCGGGCCGAACGGAGGTACCTAAAGGGCTTCTGAGGGGACGCCTGGCGCGGGCAGCGACCTGCCCCCTGCCCCGCGCAGGCGGGCCGCCGATCGAAAGACGTGCGGCGGGCCCGTTGACCCGCCGCACGTTCGTTGCTCGCAAAGCGTCTGCGACGTCGCTCAGGTCCGACGCCGACGGCGAGCGAGGATCGCCCCGAGGGCTCCCGCCGCCACCAGCGCCAGCGTGGCCGGCTCGGGGAACGTCATCCGCCACAGTTCGCGCCCGTTCACGCCGTCGTCCGCGTCCAGGAAGACGCTGTCGCCGTAGAGGATCATCTCAGTGATCTCCGAGCCGTACTGGCCCGGGTAGATGTCGAACTCGAGTTCGGCCTGCGTGCCGTCCCAACTCCAGATCTCGCGGCCGTGCTGGCCCTCGGCGGGGTCGCCGCCGTCGGTGGCGGTGAAGTAGAGGACGCCCTCGTAGACGATGAGGTTCCGGGGAGAGGAGTCCATCTCCCAGTCGTCGCCGTTCAGGGGGTCGGGCGTGAAGTTGATCTCGGCGACCATCTCGGGCGGGTCCGTGCCGTCGTAGGCCCACAGTTCGTCGCCGTGGACCCCGTCGTTCGCGCCGAAGTAGAGTTTACCGTCGTAGACGCGCAGGTCGTGCGGGTTGCCCGAGCCGCCGGAACGGATGTCGGCCACCAGGGAGGCCGTGTTGGTCGCGCTCGAGTAGCGCCAGAGTTCATTGCCCGCGACGCCGTCGTAGGCCGAGAAGTAGAGGTCGCCGTTGAAGACGGCGAGGTTGCCGGGGCTGGACCCGCCGTCCGGCGGCAGGATCGTCGTGAGTTGGACGGCCGTGCTGCCGTTCGTGCGCCAGAGCTCCTCGCCGCCGGCAGGCCCCGCGGCGCTGAAGTATAGAAGACCGTTGTACTCACAGAAGAACTCGGGGTTGAGGACGTTGCCGCCGCCCACCCGGTAGATGGGCGCCTGGGCCGCCCCGTCGTACCTCCGCAACTCGGTGTCGGCCCCGAAGTGGGACTCCTGGTAGACCAGGTACCCGCCGTAGGAGGTCATCCCCTGCGGGAACGCGCTCCCCACGGTGAAGCCGGGCGCGAGCGAGGCCGCGGTGCCGTCGAACTTCCACATCTTGGGGCTCGTGCCGTCGCTGCTCGCCGCGAAGTACAGCCCCGCCCCGTACGCGGTGAGGTACGCCGGGTCGGAGCCGGTGAGGCCCGGCCGGATCTCGGCCGCCTTCTCGGCCGTCGTGCCGGTCCACCGCCACAGTTCCACGTTGTTGCCGCTGGGAACGTCGTTGGCGCGGAAGTAGAGGGTGTCGCCGAAGACTTCCAGGTAGGAGGGGTACGAGCCTTGCGACCCCGGGTTGATGTCCGTCAGGCGCCAGATGTTCTTCGCGTCGGCCGCCGTGACCAGCAGGACCGACAGGAACAGACCCAGAAGGAGGGAACGCCGCATGGGACCACCCTTTCCGCAGGCTCCCCCGGCGGTTCGTGTGGCGCCTCTTCCTCCAACCCCTGCCCGAGGAAGCGCGCCCGTCCCCTCATCCTCTTATACGATACACCAGGACCGGGCCGGATGCAAACTCTTCGGCCTGCGATTTTCGCCCGGCCCCCGCCCGTGGCGAGCGCTGCCCGCCCGCGCCGCTCAACCCTCGACGGCCACCTTGACGACCGCCTGGAACTCGATCTTCCCGGCGCGGACCGCGCCGCGGTGCTCGGTCACCGTGAAGAAGTGGACCTTGCGGCCGGCCGCCAGCAGGCCGTCGACCGCCGCCTTCACCGCCTCGTAATGACTCGTCGGGCTCGTGCCGACGACCTCGACCATCTGGAGCATGCGCGCCTCCTTCCGTCGTATGCCGTCCGCGACTGCCGCCATCATGCGGCCGCGCGGCCCGGGCGTCAAAGGTTTCCCGCCGCGCGGCGGGGCGCAGCGCTCGCGAGGGCCGAGCGCGAATAAGATGGAGTCCCAGCCCCTATGATAGGTATGCTGGTGGAGGCGGACCCGCAGCGAAGCCGGGAGGGCACGGCCGTGGCCCAGGGCGACAAGCAGGGCGGGCCGGACGGGGCGGAGGTCCCCGGCGGCGGGCCGCCGGCGCCGCGTCCTTCGGTCGACCTCACGGGGGGCGCGGGCTGGCCCTTTGCCACCCGGGTCCTGGGCCTGGCTGGCGCCGCCGCCCTCCTGGGCCTGAGCGTCTGGCTGGGACATGCGGCCATGCGATCCGGCGCGTCCCTTCCCGCCGCCCTGGCCATGTTCGCCGGGGCCTTCGTGCTCCTCGGGGCGGCGCTGACGGCGGCGATCGTCGGCGTCCTGGGATGCCCCGTGCGGGCACCCGGCCGCGCCGACCCCCTGGAGGTGAAGGCGGGCGACCTCGGCCTGCCGACCGACCCCGAGGCCTACCAGGACGGCGGCCTGGCCGAGGCGGCCACCGCCTACACCGCTCCCGAGGCCGAACTGATCGCCGGCGTGCTCAAGGGCGCGGGCATTCCGGCCTGGGTCGATGCGCCCCGCGTGGCCAACCTCTACGGGACGACCAGCCCCGCCCTCTTCCCCGGGGGCGTCCGCGTCCTGGTGCCGCTGGGCCGCCTGGCCGATGCGAAGCAACTCCTGGCCGAGTACCGGCCGGCCCCCGCCCCCGAGGAGGGGGAGGACGCCCGCCGACCGCGGCGGTGGGTGCACTTCCTCGCCGCCTTCTTCGCATTCGGGGCCCTGGCAACAATACTTACGTCTGTTACTTACCTTCTCCTTGGCGCATTCGTCCAGGTGCCGGAAGCGGCGTTCTGGACCGTCGGCTTGCCCCTGACGCTCGTCATCGCGACCATACTCATGGTCGTTGCCCATCGCACGCTCGGGCGGCGGCCCTCATAGCGGACAGGTTGTTCAGACCCGACGGACGCGACGAGGAACTCGACGATGCCCGACAACGACGACCCCGGGAGGTACCTGGAGCGGCGGGCCCATCAACTCGGCCTGCCGACCGACCCCGAGGCCTACCAGGACGGCGGCCTGGCGGTCGCCCACGTCACGCCCGACCTTCAGCAGGCCGAGTTGATCGCGGGCCTTCTGCGCGGGGCCGAAATCCCCGCGTGGGTCGAAGGCAGCCACATGGCCGCCTGGAACTGGCACATGCAACTGGCCCTCCACCCGCGCGGCATTCGCGTCCTGGTGCCCCAGGGACAGCTCGAGAAGGCCCGCGCGGCCCTGCGCCAAGCCAGGCAGGACGGGGCACAGTACCGAGCCGAGGAGCCCGCGGAGGATCCGGCGCCGGACCCGGGCTACCCCTACTACCGCTCGGCCCAGCGGATGGCCTACCTGCTCCTGATCGGCCTGATCGCCCCGATCGTGTTCATCCTGGCCCTGCGCCTCCTGGTGCGGATACGCCGCCACCGAAAGACCTTTGGGCTCACGCGGGACCTCGCACGTGCACGCCGCCTCGGCATCCTGATCGCCGTGCTGGCGTGCCCCGTGTGGGGTCTTTTCCTCGGAGCGATCGGCGTCGCGATCGTCTGGGGTGTGGCCGACTGAAGGGCGCCGTGGCGAGATCCGCCGCTCCCGCGCCGCCTACTTCGCCGCCTGGCGGGCCTTCTCGAGGGCCTCGGCGACCGCGGCGCCGTCCTTCAGGGCGTCGTCCGGGCGCGGATGCTCGGGCGTGAAGACGTGCAGCGTGTCCGTGTTCTCGACGACCGCGTCCGACTCGTCCACGCCGCCGCCGGGCAGCGCCACCTTCGCGAGGTCCAGTTTCAGGTGCCGCGCGAGGAACTTGTACATCGGCAGCCGCTTCGAGTAGCCGTAATCGTGCCCCTCGTCGGCCAGGTGGACGTTCTCGACCTTGGCCGTCGCCCCGTAGAGGCGGTAGACGTTCCAGATGTAGGGGAACTCGACGCCGGGCGTGTTCTTCGTCCAGTCGCCGCCGCACGAGACGACCAGCATCGGCCGCGGGGCCGCCATGGCCGCGATGTCCGCGTTGTTCGTGTCGTGCGTCGCGCTATGGTGGATCGGGAGGCCGCTCTCGCACTGGCACCCGCCGAAGAAGTGGGCGCTCACCATGACGACCGGCACCGCGACCTTGACCCGCGGGTCGAGGGCCGTCAGCAGGAACGTCTGCGTGCCGCCGCCCGACTCGCCCGTGCATGCGATCCGCTCGGGGTCCACGCCGTCCAGCGACAGCAGGAAGTCCAGCGCCCTCATGCTCGAGTAGTGCTGGAGCACGAGGACGTTCGGATCGTCGTGCTTGACCTGGTTCGACTCGTTCCAGCCGACCATGTCCCACGCGAAGACGACCGCGCCCATCCGGGCGAGGGTCGCGCAGCGGGTCTGCGTGTAGGGCTCCAGCCGCCCGCGCTCGGAGTGGCCGTGCGGGCAGAGGACGCCGGCCAGGGGCGGCTTGGCATCGGCCGGGCGGTAAAGGTTCCCCGTGACGAAAAAGCCCGGCAGGGCCTCGATGGCGACGTTCTCGACGGAGTAGCCCTTGCGGTCCTGGCGGCCGCGGACGATGGGCCTGAGGTCGCACCGCGCGGGCAGCGGCGCCAGGTGCGCCTCCCGCAGGATGGCCTCGCGGTTGCGCGCGGCCCGGGCCTCCCATTCTTCGCGGGTGTGGTAGGTGGCGGCGAAGGCGGCCAGTTGAGCCCGCCCCTGGTCCTCCGACTGACGCGGTTCGTCGTACAGCGCTTTGGCCATGGCGATCGACCCTCCCAGGGCCGCCAGGATGATGCACGCGCTCAGATATTTCATGGCGATGTCCCCTGCGTTCGCCCCGCGCCGCGGGGCGAGGCGCCTCAGCCGGCGGCCAGTTTCCTGCCCAGGTCGGCCGCCTCGTCCAGCAGAGCCGTGTTTTTGCGGATCTCGCCGGGCGCCCCGCCGCTTCCGTAGACCATCCCGACGATCGGGGCCTCGATGAACCGGAAGGCGTCCTGGAACGCGCGGATCGCGTTCACGCACCCCGAGTCGAACGGGTCGGGCGCCCCGTACGAAAACGCCAGGCCGATCCGCTTGCCCTTGAACGCGTGGCCCTTCGCGCCGATCAGGGCATAGCACCGGTCGACCGCGAGTTTGAGTTGGGCCGACATCGTGAACCAGTAGATCGGGCTGGCGAAGACCAGGGCGTCGGCCGCCGCCAGCACCGGGTAGACCCGCTGCATGTCGTCCTGGATGACGCAGCCGCTGCTCTCCGGCTGGTGGCACCCCTCGCAGGCGGTGCACGGCTTGATGGTCATCCCGTGGAGATAGAACGATTCGACCTCGGCGCCGGCGGCCCGGGCCCCCTCGGCGATTCGCTCCGCCAGGGCCGCGCTGTTCCCGCTGCGGCGCGGGCTCCCCAGGAGGATCACGACCTTCTTCGCCTTCGCCGCCGGCTTCGCCTTCGCCTGCTTGGCCATCCGAATGCCTCCGTTCCGCAGGAGCCCTTCCGATGCCGGCGACTATAGACCGGCGGGGCGGGCATTTCCATCCCTTTCGCCCGCGGCCGCACGGCCGGTCGGGCGGCGGCCGGGCGCGGGCCGGGGGGCCCGCTTTCTCGCGCGGTTTTCTGCGCCGGCGCGCACGACCTGGGCCGGCATCTGCCCCAGGGGACCCCGGCCCGGGGACCCTGCCCCCGACCTGCCGCCGGCGCGAAAAACGCGGTTTTCGGTGGTGCCAGGGCCGTTTCCGCCCCCGTCGCGGACGGTGCTGCGCGCGGCGGCCGGCCCGGGTCGCCGACCATCGGACCGGGGCGGTTTGACTCGCCGCCCGGCGCCCGTAAGGTTATGAGCGGTCCCGCGGGGCAGGCCTCTCCCCCTCTGCGCAGGAGCGCGGTTCGCCCCGAAGCACGAGTCGGCCGCCCCTCCCCTTGGCGCACGCCGCACACGCAGGCGAGGCCGGTCGTCCCGGCGGAGGAGGCTTCGATGCGGTTCAGACTGCTCGTCGCCGCCCTGGTGAACCTGGCCCTTGTCGGGGGCGCCTACGGCATGCTCATCGACGGCGCCGGCACGGTGACCGACTGGGGCGTCACGCCCTTCAGCCGGCCGAACTTCTCCGACGCGGCGTACGGGATCCTCTGGTCGACCATCGCCGACGACTACGCGCCCATCGCCTATCCGGGCGTCGGCCGCCAGCCGAGCCCGGGCCTGTCGTCGGGGGGCGAGGTTTTCGACCTCGAGGAGATGCACCTGCGGTTCGCCGACGACCGGTTGCAGGTCCTGGTGACCACGAGTTCGCCGGGGGCGGCCACGGTGGGCGGGAGCACGTACTGGCTCGGGGACCTCTTCATCGAGATCGACGGGCAGGACTTCGCCGTCGTCACGCAGAACGTGACGCAGGGCCTCGCGGCCGGGGCGGTCTATCGGCTGAACGGCGACGCCGACGTCGTGGCCCTTCAGTCGGCGCCGCGGAGTTACGCCATGTCGACGGCCGTCGTCGCCAACGATTACGGTCCGCCGGCGACCGTCGCCGAGATCGCCGGCCCCTGGGCCGTCCGCAGCACGATTGACCCCGATCAACTTCTCGGCACGGCCGCCCTGTCGACCGCCACGTTCGACTACGGCGGCGCCGAGGACGGCACGTACCTGATCGAGTATACGATCGACCCGGCCCTGCTGGGCCTCGTCGGTCCGGGGCCCGTGACGGCCCACATCACGTGGGGCTGCGGCAACGACGTGATCCGGGTCGCGGGCTCCGGCCCGATCATCGTACCCGAGCCGGGGACGCTCGGCCTGGCGGCCGTCGCGGCGGCGCTGGCGTACCTGTCGCAGCGGCGGGCGCGGAAGCCGGCCTGAGCCGTTCGGCAGAGGTTCCTCCGGATGTGGCACGACGGGCCTGCCTGCCAGCAGGCAGGCCGCCTGACCCGCCGCGCCGCCTTTCGGCAGGCCCCGCGCTACTCCGCCTGAGTCCCCTCGAAGAGGAGCGCTTCCCAGGGCTTCCAGCGGGCGCGGACGGTCCGGCCCTCGGGCAGGTCCTTGCCGGCGCGCAGGTCGCGCAGGGCCTTGAACGGCCGCGCGAACTCGATCGTCACGTCCAGGGGTTCGCCGAAGACGTCGTCGATCGCGCCGGCGCTGTCGATCTTGGCATCGCGCGTCGGGTTCTTGACGAGGCCGACGACGACCGAGTCGCCCTTGCGCCACCAGACGAGTTCGGCCATCGGGACCGGTTTCCCGCCCGCGAGGCACTTGGCCCGCGGCTCCAGGCCCGCCTTCTTCAGGATGCCGCCCACGAGGTCGCGCCAGCGGTCGCCCGTGGCCCCCAGCCGCTCGCCCGCATCGTAGTAGGCCACCGGCGTCAGGTTCAGGTAGACGGCGGTGCCGCGGCCGGCGGGCGTCGCCAGGGCGTAGACGGGCTCGGGGGCGTCGCCGGCGCGCGTCCCGCGCTCGTAGAGGACGAGGCCGTCGCGGCGGAGGGCGCCCTCGTAACTCAGGCGCTCCAGGAGCGGCTTCGAGTACTTCTCGCCGTTGATCTCGGCCATGGTCTTGCCATCGAGGTAGCCGGCGGACTCGTCGCGCCGGATGCCGAAGAGGCCGTCGAGCGCGCCGCCCTTGGCGCGGCCCTTGCCGTGCTCGTCGAGGACGCCCGTCAGGTGGTCGGCGACGACGGTGCCGCCCTGCTCTGCGAACGCGCGGATGGCGGCGGCCTCGGCGTCCGACAGGCAGATCGCCCGGTCCAGGATGAGCGCGCGGTACTTCTCCTTCCCGAGGGCCCCGGCCGCCACCTCGCCGGCGGTGACCACGTTGTACTGGTAGCCGCAGTCCTCCAGGAGTTTCATCCACGCGGCGCGGTTCCGGGCGGCCGTCTGGCACCCGTTGTCGAGGCTGCTCGAGCGATTCGGCCACGTCCCGGCGTGCACGACGGCGTCCATCGCCCAGGAGGCCTGGATCGAGGAGTGGCTGTAGTAGAGGGCGATCGGGTCGGCGTCGAACCGGCGGTCGGGGTCGAGGATCGGCCGCGAGACGTCGCCCTGGACCTCGCGGATCGTCTCGGCATTCTCGGCGATGAAGGGCGCCAGACCCCCGCCCTTCCAGTGGAACCACGAGCCGTCGCGGTCGGGCCACGCGATGACGCCGCGGCACCCGTGCGCCAGGTAGTACCAGAGGAACCAGGCGTCGCCGCGCGGCTGGCCCGTGGAGAACCACGTCTGGACGTAGGGCTTGCGCCCGGGCCACTTCCACAGGCTGCGCAGGATCTCGCACGTCCCGTTGATGTCGTAGGCCTCGATCCACTGGACCTGGCGGGTGAACTTGGCGTAGTCGTACCCGCCGTAGGGGGCGGGCTGCTGGCCGCCCACGAAGCCCGCCGGCGTCGCCGGGTCGAGCGTGTTGGCGTAGCGCGCCAGGGCCCCCACGCAGTCGGCGAACTGCGTATCCATATAGCTTCGCCAGTCCATCCACCGCGCGAGGTTCCACCTGGCCAACGGCGGCGCCGCGTGGGCCCCGCGCACCTGCTCGAACGACACCGGCTCGGCCTCCGCGAAGTCCTTGTACGCCGTCCCGTGCTCGGCGTTCAGGCGCTCGACCGTCCCGTAGACCTTCGCCAGATGCGCGCGGTAGCCGGCCACCGACAGGGGCGACGAGTCCACCTCGCAGGGCGAGTTGAAGATGCCCAGGCTCACCTCGTCGTCGAACGCGTAAGCGAGGACGGGCCCCTCCTTCGTCACGGCGATGTTCTTGCGCAGGTGCTCCTTCATGATGTCGAGCGTCTTCGGGTCGGCCAGGCTGTAGGGGCGCGGGACGAGCGACTTCTTCCGGTTGATCGAGCCCACGCCGGTCCGCTCCGTCAGGTGCAGGTACCCCTTGTCGGCCGCGTGGTCGTTGTAGTAGGGGAACCCGACCTCCTTGGCAAAGGCGACGGTCGCCTCCTGGCCCGCGCCGCGGTCGATGTGGAACCCGTGGAAGCCTGCCTGCTTGTAGAGGTCCAGGTCCTTCTCGGCGGTCGTCAGGTATTGCCAGATGAGGATCTGGAAGCGGTCCCACTCGCCCTTGGGGCGGATGAAGGGGACGGGCGGCGCGTCGCCCGGCGCCGCTGCCGCGGCCGGCGCCTGCTCGGCAAGCGTGCGCGGCCCCGCGCCAAGCATCACGACCCCGCCGACGACGACCGCCGCCGCGGCGGCCGCCAGAATCCCCGCGATGCGTCCCATGCTCGTCTCCTTTGCCAGTGCGGCCGTGCGATACGCCGCGCGGGGCGCCGGGTGCCACTGGCGGCTTGTCCGCCAGTGCCCCGCCCCGCGCTACTGACCGGCCAGCAGGCGGTCGGGGTCCTCCAGGAGGGCCGTCAGGTCCTGGAGGAACTTGGCCGCCATCACGCCCTCGATGATGCGGTGGTCGCAGGAAGCGCTCACGCGCATGACCTTGGCGATGTGGATGCCGTCGCCCCGGACGACCGGGGCCGGCAGCGCGGCCGCCACCGCCAGCGTCACGGCCGACGGCGGGTTGATGATCGGCTCGAAATGCTCGACGCCGTACATGCCGAGGTTCGAGATCGTGAAGGTGGGGTGCCGGCGGTCGTCGGCCGAGAGCCGCCCCGCGCGGGCCCGCTCGACGACCTCGCCCGCGCCCTTGACGAGACCCGCGAGCGACAGCCGGTCGGCCCCGCGCACGACCGCCACGGTCAGGCCCTGGTCCGTCTGGATCGCCAGGCCCAGGTTGACGCCCTTCCACTTGATGACGCGGCCGCGGTCGTAGGTGCGGTTGATCTCGGGGTGGGCGGCGACGGCCTTCAGGCAGGCGAGCATCACGAGGTGGGTGACGGTCGCGCCGTACTTCTCCTTGAGCGCGTCCTTGCGCGCGAGGAGGGCCGTCACGTCGGCGCTTGCGGTCATGTAGAAGTGGGGGATGACGTGCTTCGAGGCGACGACGCGGCGGGCCTGGGTCTTGAGGCGGAAGGAGGCTTCCTCGATCTCGGCCTCGCCCTCGGCGACCTCGACGGGCGGGAGTTCCTCGTCGGCCGACGGCTTGGGGGCCCCGGCCGCGCCCGCCGCCCCCGCCCCGGCGACCTCCTCGACGTCGCGGGCCATGATGCGGCCGCCGACGCCGGTGCCCTCGATCCGCGTGTAGTCGACGCCGAGTTTCTCGGCGAGTTTCCGCGCGTAGGGCGAGATGCGCACGGCCCGCCCCCGCGCCTCGGCCGCCGGGGGAGGCGGCGCCGCGGCCGCCGCCGCAGCCGCATCGCGCGGCGCAGGCAGCCTCGTCGCGGCCGGGGCCGGCGGTTTCGCCTCCGCCTTCGGGGGGGCGGGCGCCTTCAGCGCGGGCTTCTTCGCCTTCCTAGGGGGCGGCGGCGCTTCCGCGGCCGGCGGCGGGGCCTTCGCCGGCGCTTCGGCCTTCGGCGCGGGCGCGCCGGCCTTCCCGGCGGCCTTGGCCTCGTCGCCCGTGGCGATGTAGGCGATGACCTCGCCGACCTGGACCTCGGCGCCGTCGGGCTTGACGATCTTGCCCATGACGCCGTCGTGGAAGCACTCGAGTTCCATGGCGGCCTTGTCGGACTCGATCTCCGCCAAGACGTCGCCCTCGTGGACGGCGTCGCCCTCGGCCACCTTCCACGCGAGGATCTTGCCGACCTCCATGCTGTCGGAGAGTTTCGGCATCGTCACGTCGTACATGGCGTCCTCCGCTCGGGGCGGCGGCCCTACAGGCCCAGCGTCCGGCGCACGGCCGCGATCACGTCCTCGGCGTGGGGAATGCACGCCTGCTCCAGGTCCCGCGCATAGGGGAGCGGGCAGTCGGCCCCGCTCACGCGCGCCACGGGCCCGTCGAGGTCGTCGAACGCGCGGTCCTGGACGGTGGCGGCCACCTCGGCCGCGATGCCGCACGTGGGCGGGCACTCCTCGACGACCACGGCGTGGTGCGTCTTCGCCACCGACGCCGCCACCGTCGCGGCGTCCCACGGGCGCAGGGTCCGCAGGTCGACGACCTCGGCGTCGACCTTCGCGGCGGCAAGTTGGGCGGCGGCCTCGAGGGCAACGTGCACCATCGCGCCGTAAGCGACCAGGGTCACGTCTCGCCCCGCGCGCCGGACCTGCGCCTGGCCCAGCGCGGCGGCGTCCAGGCCGTCGGGCACCTCGTCCTCAAAGTTGTACAGGCCCTCGTGCTCGAGGAAGATGACGGGGTCATTGTCGCGGATGGCGCCCTTGAGGAGCGCCTTCGCGTCGGCCGGCGTCGCGGGATAGACGACCTTCAGGCCCGGCGTGTGGACGAAGTGGACCTCGAGGCTGTGGGAGTGCTGGCTGCCCAACTGGTGGCCGCCGCCGCCCGGCATGCGGATCGTCACGGGCAGCGTGCACTGGCCGCCGAACATGTAGTGCGCCAGGGCCAGGTGGTTGCAGATCTGGTCCATGGCGACGTAGGCGAAGTTGACGGTCATGAGTTCCGGCACCGGCCGCAGGCCTGCCAGGGCGGCCCCGGTGGCGGCGCCGACGATGGCCGCCTCGGAGATGGGCGTGTCGAAGACCCGCGTCGGGCCGAACCGCGCCAGAAGGCCGCGCGTCACCTTGAACGACCCCTCGTACTCGGCCACGTCCTCGCCGAAGACGATGACCGCGTCGTCGCGGTCCATCTCCTCGTGGAGGGCCTCGTTCAGGGCCTCGCGGTAGGTCTTCCTCGCCATGGGGGCCTCGTCAGTCGGCGTAGACGTCGTCGAGGAGCCGCTCGCGGGGCAGTTCGCTGCCCGCCTCGGCAAAGGCGACGGCCTCGTCGAGTTGGCGGCGGACCTCGGCGTCGATCGCCTCGAACGCCTCGTCGCCGACGCCGAAATCGTGCCGGATCTGGGCCTGCAGGCGCGGGATGGGGTCGCGCTCCTTCCAGAACGCGACCTCCTCCTTCGAGCGGTACGTCGCGGCGTCGGACATCGAGTGGCCGCGGTACCGGTAGCAGCGGGCCTCGATGAAGGCGGGGCCCTTGCCGGCGCGGGCGTGGGCGATGGCCCGCTCGGCGGCCGACTGCATGTGGAAGAAGTCCATCCCGTCGACGGTCCAGTTCGGCATCTTGTAGGCCGCGGCCTTCTTCGCCATCGACGCCTCGGCACTGGACCTCAGGACGCTCGTCCCGATGGCGTAGAAGTTGTTCTCGCAGACCCAGACGATGGGCAGGCGGTACAGGGCGGCCATGTTCAGCGACTCGTGGTAGACGCCCTGGTTGGTGGCCCCGTCGCCGAAGAAGCAGAGGACGACGCGGTCCTCGCGGCGGTATCGGGCGGCCATGCCGAGGCCGACGGCGATGGGGCACTCGCCCGCGACGATCGCATAGCCGCCCAGGAAGTGGATCGCCGGGTCAAAGAGGTGCATCGACCCGCCGCGGCCCTTGCAGCAGCCGTCCTGGTGGCCGAAGAGTTCCGCCATGCACCGCTTGGGGTCGCCGCCGCGCACCAGGTAATAGGCGTGGTCGCGGTAGGAGCCGACGGCGTAGTCGTCGGGCCTGAGGTGCCACAGGGCGCCGACGGCGACGGCCTCCTCGCCCGAATAGAGGTGGCAGAAGCCGCCGATGCGGCCCTTGGTGTACTGCTCGGCGACGCGGCTCTCGAAGCCGCGGGCCAGGCGCATCAGGCGGTAGGCCCGCATCATCTCCTGCTGGTTCATGGACTGGGCTCTCCGCGCCCGCGCGGCGCCATTATACGCGGCGTCCTCGGCCCGCCGCCACACTTCCTCATGGCCGGCCCCGGTCTCGGCCGATAGACTTCTACGTCGGAGGCCGCGCGCAGGCTCCGGGCGCAAGGGCCGCGCCCGCGCCGCCCGGCGGCCGCAGGGCCGATCCGCCCATCGAACAAGAGGAGGCACCATGGCAGAGTATTCCGCCAACCCGGCCGGCGAGAAGTTCCCGATCCCCGAGAAGGGCGAGTATGCCGCGGAACTCGAGCGCGTCCGCCGCCTGGCCGACGCCGCCCGCGCCGAGGGCAAGGAGGTGGTCGTCGTCATGGGCGTCGGCTTCGTCGGCGCCGTCATGGCGGCGATCGTCGCCGACACGGTCGACAAGAAAACGAAGAAGCCCTCGAAGTTCGTCATCGGGTGCCAGCGGCCCTCGCCGCGCAGTTACTGGAAGATCCCGATGCTGAACCGCGGCCAGTCGCCCGTCAAGGCCGAGGACCCCGAGGTCGACCCCATGATCGCCCGCTGCGTCCTCGAGAAGAAGACGCTCATCGCGACCTACAACTCCGACTGCCTGAAACTGGCCGACTGCTGCGTCGTCGACGTCCAGTGCGACTACACGAAGCACGACCTGGGGAACCTGAGGACCGGCGAGGCCGACATGGCGGCCCTCGAGGCCACGATGCGCACCATCGGCGACCGCATCCGGCCCGAGTGCCTCGTCCTGATCGAAACGACCGTCGCCCCGGGAACGACCGAGTTCGTCGCCTACCCGATCCTGAAGAAGGCCTTTGCCGCGCGCGGCCTGGAGGCGGCGCCCCTGCTGGCCCACTCGTTCGAGCGGGTCATGCCGGGGCGCGAGTACGTCAAGAGCATCCGCGACTTCTGGCGCGTGTGCTCGGGCTGCAACCCGGCGGCCCGGAAGCGCGTGGTCAAGTTCCTGACCGAGGTCCTGAACACCAAGGACTATCCCCTGACGGTCATGGACCGCCCGATCGAGTCGGAGACCACCAAGATCGTCGAGAAC
>CAYGZE010000072.1:0-2565 GCA_964354185.1 uncultured Anaerolineales bacterium
CTCGCGGCTCGTGGCTCGCGGCTCGCGGCGCCGTTCGTCCCGGTCCCCAGTCCCGCCTTTGCCTTTGTCGTGGCCTTCCCAGTCCCCGGTCCCCAGTCCCCGAATTGCCGTAAGTGTTATGGACGTATCGCTAGCCATACTAGGTAAAAACACGGTGTAAAACGTCGGAAAACCGACTGAAAGTGTCAGAGTTCGAGCGCAAAACGTCAAAAAACGATCGGAAAACGATCGTAAAACGACACGTTTCGTCTTGCCTATCTTAACATCCGCGACGGCCGACCCCCTTGGCGCTAGCGCCAGGGCGGTTTTGGCCGGCCGGCGGCCCGAAAAATCGGCAAATTCCGCGCGCGCCAACCCGCTTTTCGAATTGTAAAAAGTCGACTTACAGCAATTCCGGTGGCGCGGCCGGGCACGATTCGCGGGCGGATGTAACCCGCCCCTCCCGGGGCGGGCTCGAACAGCGCCGGGGTGCCCGGCCCGCCGCCGGCGCGAAATCCGCTTGATTCCCCCGCGGCGGCCGGTAGGCTGGGCCTGTCACCCCTCCCTGAACGCGGAAAGGACCGGCCATGGCCAAGCAAACGCAGCGGCGGACGACCCTGGGCGTCGTCGTGGGGACCCGCGGGTTCTTCCCGACCCACCTCGCCTACAAGGGCCGCACGGACATCCTCAGAATCCTCAAGGAAGAGGGCTTCGACACGGTCTGCCTGGGCCCGCGCGAGGCGACGGGCGGGGCCGTCGAGAACCTGGCCGACGCCCGGGCCTGCGGGGCCCTGCTGAAGAAGCACGCCGACCGGATCGCCGGCGTCCTGGTCACGCTGCCCAACTTCGGCGACGAGAAGTCGGTCGCCAACGCCCTCAAGGCCTCGGGCCTGCGGGTTCCCATCCTGGTGCACGCGTGGCCCGACGACCCCAAGCAGATGACCGTGGCGAACCGGCGGGACTCGTTCTGCGGCAAGATGTCGGTCACGAACAACCTGGACCAGTACGCCATGCCGTTCAGCCTGACGGAACTGCACACGGTGGACCCCGAGTCGAAGTCGTTCCGGGCCGACCTCGCCCGCTTCGGCGCCACTTGCCGCGTGGTGCGGGGCCTGGGGAGCGTGCGGGTGGGGGCGCTGGGGGCCCGGACGGGGCCCTTCAACACTGTGCGGTACTCGGAGAAGATCCTGGAGGCCCACGGCATCAGCGTCGAGACGATGGACCTGTCGGAGGCGATGGGGCGGGCGAACCAACTGAAGGCCTCCGAGCCGGCCGTCCGGGCCAAACTGCGGGCGATCTGCGGCTACACCGACACCCAGGGCATCTACCCGCAGGGCCTGGACCGGATGGCGCGGCTGGGGGTGGTGATCGACCGGTGGATGCGCGACCAGGACCTGGCGGGGACGGCCATCCAGTGCTGGACCTCGATGGAGCAGTTCTACGGCATCGTGCCGTGCGCCCTGATGAGCATGATGAGCGACGCCCTCCTCCCGAGCGCGTGCGAGGTGGACGTGGGGGGCCTGGTGGGGATGCTGGCCCTTCGGCACGCGACGCAGTCGGCGGCGGCCCTGGTCGACTGGAACAACAACTACGGCGACGACCCGAACAAGTGCGTGTTTTTCCACTGCTCGAACCTGCCGAAGAGCCTCTTCAAGAAGGCGAAGATGGCCATCCAGGAGATCATCGCGGGCAGCGTGGGGCCCGAGAACGCGTGCGGGTCGATCGTCGGCCGCCTGGCGGCCGGGCCCATCACGTACGCCCGCGTCGCCACCGACGACACCGAGGGCCGCATCCGGGCTTACGTGGGCGAGGGGCGGCTGACGGACGACCCCCTGGAGACGTTCGGCGGGTACGGGGTGGTCCAGATCCCGAACCTCCAGGGCCTGCTGCGGCACATCTGCGCGGAGGGCTTCGAGCACCACGTCGCCATCGCCAAGGGCGAGGTGGCCCGGGCGATCGACGACGCGTTCGACACGTACCTGGGCTACGACGTGTACCGCCACGCCTGAGGGCCGGGTCCCGCGGGCCGCCTGGAAAACGAGGCGCGGCAGGCCGCAACGCCTGCCGCGCGTTTCGTTTACGTCCGCCCTGCGGCGCCCTTCCGCGATGTCCAAGTCCCGTCTGACAGAGCCTAGTCAAACGCCTCGGCGTCTTTCCCGGCGTGCGGGCGTGGACCGCGTGCCCCCCCTCGCGGGTGTGGCACCGGAATCTTCTTGCCTCGGGGGGCCCGGCGGCGCGAAGATGGGGTGAGGCCAAGCGGCGCCGGCCGGCCTTCACGTCCTGCCCATCGGGGAAACGGGCATGACCCTCCCAGCCGAGGCACGGGGCCTCGCCGGGTTCCGGGAACCGCCCAGGCGCGCGGGGCGTCTACGAGGTATCCGGGGAGGCGCCGGTCGTGTGCGCCCCCCGGCCAAGCCAAGCGAGGGGAAAGGAGCCGAGCATGAGACGATTGCCCTGGGTCCTGTCGGCCGCTCTGGCCGCGATGCTGCTCGCGGGCACCGCGGCCCGGGCGGCGCCGGCGGCGGAGGCGAAGGAAGGGGTGTCGCTGACGGTCTACAACCAGAACTTCGCGGTGGTCAAGGAGGT
>CAYGZE010000072.1:2665-16731 GCA_964354185.1 uncultured Anaerolineales bacterium
AGTTCGAGGTGGCGGTGCCGAAGGACGGCAAGGCCGAGGTCACCTACACCGTCCACTACCAGTGGTGACGGCCAGGAAGGAGCGAGGGATGAAAACGCTGAGTCATGGGTTGCTGGTCGCCGTGATCGCCTCGGTGGCGTCGTGTGCCGCCCCGGGCGCTGCGGCGCCGGCGCCGCAGGAAGGGGTGTCGCTGACGGTCTACAACCAGAACTTCGCGGTGGTCAAGGAGGTCCGCGCGCTGGACCTGGCGGGCCAGGAGGCCGCCGTCCAGTTCCGCGACGTCGCCAAACTCATCGACGCCACGAGCGTCCACTTCAAGAGCCTGACCGACCCCGCAGGCACCACCGTCCTGGAGCAGAACTACGAGTTCGACCTGGTGAGCGCCGACAAACTCCTCGACAAGTACATCGACAAGAACCTCACCGTCGTCACGAAGCAGGGGAAGAGTTACGACGGGGTCCTCCAGTCGTTCGACCCGCAGCAGTTGATCCTGAAGGGGAAGGCGGGCCTCGTGATGGTGCAGCGGCCCGACAACGTGCAGAACATCGAGTTCGGGGCCCTGCCGGAGGGCCTGCTGACGCGGCCGACGCTGGTGTGGAAGGTGGCGACGGCGAAGCCGGGCAAACACCTGGCGCAGGTGACGTACCAGACGCAGGGGATGAGTTGGACGGCGGACTACTCGGCGGTCATCAACGCCGAGGACACGCGGATGGACCTCGGGGGCTGGGTGACGCTGACGAACCAGTGCGGGGCGGCGTTCAAGGACGCCCGCGTCAAACTCATCGCCGGCGACGTGCGGCGGATCCAACCCGAGGTGCAGCGGCTGCGCGGCATGGTCATGGAGAAGGCCGCGGCCATGGCCGACGGCGCGGGCCGCGGCTTCGAGGAGAAGACCTTTTTCGAGTACCACATGTATACGCTGGGCCGCCCGACCACCGTCAACGAGAACCAGGTCAAGCAGGTGGAACTCCTGTCGGCCGCCGAGGTGCCCGTCCTCAAGCGGTACGTCTTCGAGCCCGGCGGCCGCTACTGGCACCCCCGCTACGGCAAGTCCAACGAGTACAAGATCAACGTCTTCGTCGAGTTCAAGAACTCCAAGGAGGCCAAGTTGGGCATGCCCCTCCCGAAGGGCAAGGTCCGCGTCTACAAGCGGGACCCGGCCGACGGCGACCTGGAGTTCGTGGGGGAGGACCAGATCGACCACACCCCGAAGGACGAGGAGTTGAAGTTGTACGTGGGCGACGCCTTCGACATCGTGGGCGAGCAGACGGTGACGGACCGCAAGCAGGGCGAGCGGTGGCGTCAGGAGTCGGTGAAGGCGGAGATCCGGAACCACAAGACGGAGGACGTGAAGGTCCTGGTGCGGGAACACCTGACGGGAGGCCAGTGGGACGTGACGCAGAAGAGCCAGGACTTCAAGAAGGTCGACGCCGACACGATCGAGTTCGAGGTGGCGGTGCCGAAGGACGGCAAGGCCGAGGTCACCTACACCGTCCATTACCAGTGGTGACGGGCCCATGAGTGCGTCCAGGGGGCGGGGGTCGCGAGGCCCGCGCCCCCTGGCTTCCTCCCGTCGAGAGCCTCCGGGTCGAGCGACCGGGGGCCGCGGGCAGCCGGACGCAGGACCGCGCCCAACAAGCGCTTGCGTTCGGGACGTCCGGACGCCACAATGTCCCCTGATGCCTGCTGAGGGTCGGGGGGGCGGAGCGGACCCATCCGGGCGCCACGGTCGGCACAACTTCCCAACGAGGCAAAACCGCGCCAGGGCCGCGCGCCGGGCCCCCGCCGACCTCCGTGCCGCCCGCCTTCCGCGTCCGAACCGGCGAAAGGAACGGCACCCGCCATGATCCAGGGCGACCACGAGCGCGCGGAAGAGGCCCTGAGGGAGTCGGAGGAGCGATACCGGCGGCTCATGGAGGCCGCGCGGGACGCGATCCTCATCGCGGACGTGGAGACGGGCCGCATCGTCAACTGCAACGCCCGGGCCGGCGAACTCCTGGGCATGCCCATCGCGAAGATCCTCGGGATGCACCACACCGAACTCCATCCGCCCTCGGCCCGCGCGCAGTGCCGGGAGCATTTCCTCGACGACGTCCGGTGCGGCGGATCGACCGGCAAGGAAATGCCCGTCCTGCGCGCGGACGGCAGCATCCTGTGGGTCGAGGTCAGCGCCAGCGTCTACGAGGCCGGAGGGCGAAGGCTGATCCAAGGGACCTTCCGCGACATCACGGAGCGCCGGGCGGCCGAGGAGGCGGTCCGCACAGCCGAGGCCAGGTACAGGAGTCTGGTCGACAACCTGAGCAGCGGCGTGGCCGTCTACGAGGCGCGCCGCGACGGCGAGGACTTCGTCTTCGTCGACTTCAACCGCGGCGCTGAGCGGATCGACAACGTCCCGCGCGAGCGGGTCCTCGGCCGAAGCGTCCTGGAGGTCTTCCCGGGCGTGAAGGCGTTCGGCCTGTTCGACGTCTTCCAGCGGGTCTGGCGGACCGGCCGGCCGGAGCACTTCCCGGCGGCCATCTACCAGGACAACCGCATCCGCGGCTGGCGCGAGAACTACGTCTACAAACTCCCCACGGGCGAGATCGTGGCCGTCTACGACGACGTGACGGCCCTGCGGGAGGCGGAGGCGCGGCTGCGGCAGGCGCAGAAGATGGAGGCGGTCGGGCGGCTGGCGGGGGGCATCGCCCACGACTTCAACAACCTCCTGACCATCATCAAGGGCTACTGCGACTTGCTCCAGCGCCCCCTGCCGCCGGACAGCCCCGAGGCCGAACCCCTGCGCCAGATCCTGAGCGCCGCCGGCCAGGCCGCCGACCTCACGAGCCAGTTGCTTGCCTTCAGCCGCCAGCAGGTCCTCAGGCCGCGCCTCATGAACCTGAACGACCTCCTGGCCGACATGGCCGGGCCCCTCCAGCGCCTGCTCGGCGACGCCGTCCGGCTCTCGCTGGTCCGGGCGCCCGACCTCGCCCCCATCCGGGCCGACCCCGCCCAGGTCCGGCAGGCCATCCTCGACCTGGCCGCCAACGCCCGCGACGCCATGCCCGACGGGGGCGCCCTGACCGTCGAGACGGCCAACGTGGACCTTGACGAGGCCTACGCCGAGCAGCACCCCGGCGCCGCCCCGGGCCCCCACGTGATGCTCGCCGTCTCCGACACGGGAACCGGCATGGACGAGGAGACACGCCAGCGGGTCTTCGAGCCGTTCTTCACGACGAAGCCGTCCGGCCGGGGGACCGGCCTCGGCCTCCCCATCGTCTACGGCTTCGTGAAGCAGAGCGGCGGGCACGTCCACCTCACCAGCGCGCCGGGAGAAGGTACGACCCTGCGCATCTACCTGCCCCGCGCCGCACCGGGGGCCGCGACGCCCCTGCCGCCCCCCGCGGAAGCCGCGGCGCGCGGCACCGAGACGATCCTCCTGGTCGAGGACGACGAGACCGTCCGGGCGCTCGTCGTGCGGGTCCTCCGCGAGGCGGGGTACACGGTTCTTGAGGCGACCAGCCCCCAGGACGCCCTGGGGCTGGCCCGAAACCCGTCCACACCCTTCGACCTCCTGGTCAGCGACGTGCTGATGCCTGGCATGAGCGGGCCCGACCTGGTCCGGGAGGTTCGCGCCGCCCGCCCCGACGCGCCCGTCCTGTATATCACCGGCTACGCCGACCGGCTCCTCGGCGGCCCGGGAAGACCGGACGGCGGCCCGAACGTCCTCGTGAAGCCGTTCACGCCGGCGGCGCTTGCGGCGGCGGTCCGTCACGCGCTCGCCGCCGCGCCCCGCGTCAACCCGTGAGGAATGCCCGCGGCGCCGCCGGGCGGGCGCACCCGACGGGCCGGTCCCGCGGCCCCCTGCTTTGCCATCGGATCCTCGCCCAGCCAGGACGGCTTGGCGTCGGCGGCGCGGGGCTGCTATAATCCGCCTCGGCCGTGCCTGTGATCCGCGCGTCGCCGGACAAGCCGGTCCCGCCGAAGCAGTGACGCGGGGGCGCGCCGCAGGGCCGCGCGGCGAATCTTACAGCGCCACTTGGCCTTTGCGCGGTGGGTCTCCGTACCCACCGCGCAAGGAATGGGGTTTCTGACCGCGCCTGGGGCTATGGCGCGGCGGGTGCGAAGACCCGCCGCGCGAAGTGGCGCTATAGGACGAATCGAGGAGGCACCATGGCGTTTCTCGGGAACTGCCGCGCCACGGGCGTCGGGAGTTTGCCGCACACCGACGCGGCCGAGGCGGTGGACGCGGTGTTCGCGTACGCCAGGGCCCTGCCCTATTGGCCGCAACTCCCCCGCGCAAGCCGCCAGGAGGGGATGAACGAGCAGGCCGTCGGCGGGACGGAGAACCTCAGGCTGCCGGGGCTCCAGGTCCACGAGGGCCGCCTGCGCCTGGTGCAGGACGAGGCGTTCTACCTGGCGGCCGAGAAGGTGCTGGCGGCGTACGACGCGCTCGATGCGTCGGCGGGCGCGATGCCGGCCGAGGCGGCCCGCGGGATCGCGCCGTTCCTGGCGGCAGTTCGCGCGCGCCGGCCCGCCGAGGCGAAGGGACAGATCGCGGGGCCCGTGACGGTCGGCATGGCGATCCTTGCGGAGGATGGGAACCCCATCCTCTACGACGACGTCCTGCGCGAGGTCCTGGTGAAGTTCCTGCACCTCCGGGTGCGGTGGCAGGCGGCACGGATCCGCGAGGCTGGGGCCGCGCCCGTCGTCTTCGTGGACGAGCCGTTCCTCGCGTCGTTCGGGACGCCGTTCTTCGGCTGGAGCGCCGAGCAGGTCCGCGAGGTTCTGGAGGCGGTGGCGTCGGGCGCCGAGGTCGCGGGGAGCCACTGTTGCTCGAACACCGACTGGGGCATCCTCCTGGAGAGCCGCCTGGCGGCCGTCTCGTTCGACGCGTTCGGGTTCGCGAAGAACTTCCTTGTCTACCGCGACGCGATCGCGTCGTTCCTCGGGCGCGGGGGAACGCTGGCGTGGGGGATCGTGCCGACGGACCCGGAGGCGCTCGCGGCCCTGTCGACCGCGTCGCTGCGCGAGCGGCTGCTGGACCTGGTGGGCAAGGTGGCGGCCCTGGGCTTCGCGCGGGAGCAGGTCCTGGCGCAGAGCCTTGTGACGCCGTCGTGCGGACTGGGGTCGCGCGACCCGGCGACGGCCGAGCGGGCGCAGGAACTCGCGCGCGACCTGGCGGCCGGGCTGCGGAAGGACTTGCTGGGGATCGCATCGGAGACTTGAGGCCTGCCTGCCGGCAGGCAGGTGCCGGATTTCAGTTCAGTTGGTAGTATTTCCTCAGCAGCCACTCCCCCGTGACGATCGCGAGGAACAGGCCGAAGAGGATCGCGAAGAGGCCCGGCACGGTCTGGATGCCGAGTTCGCGGTGGATGTCCTCGGTGATGGTGCGGTTGCGGAGGTTCTGGACGAGGTCGCCGAAACTGGCGGGCTCGTAGTACTCGCCGCCGGTGGCCTGGGCGAGGGCCTTCAGGAGGCCGCGGTCGATGGAGAGGCGGTCGAACTCCTGGTTCGGCCGCCCGACGCTGAACTCCGTCTCGTCGAGGCCCAGGCGCTTGCCCTCCTTCTTCGCCTCGACGACGACCTTGTACTGGCCCGGGTCCGGCGCGTCGAGTTCGGCCTCGTACAGGCCGACGCCGCCGGGCGCCAGCGGCAGGCTGAAGGTCTTGCGGTCGTCGCCGGGGCCCAGGAGGACGCCGATGACGTCGGCGTAGTTGGTGGCGCGGCCCTCCTCGGCGCGGACCTTGGCGCGGATCATCGGTTTCTCGCCCGGGTTGTAGAACGGCTTGCGCACCAGGAGGTCGACGCCCGGCTCTGTCCCGTGTTCCTTGACCTCCTTGTTCGCCAGCCACCGCACCATCTGGCTCCAGAACTTGATGTAGGGCGACTCGCGGCCGACGGCCCGGAACGGGAGGTACCACTGGTAGGTGGTGTCGGCGGCGAAGGCGGCGGTGCGGCCGCTGCCGTACTGCTGGACCGCCAGGACGATCAGCGGGCCGGCGGGGCCCGTCCGCTCGGGATGGACCGCCAGGACCATCGCCCCGGGCTTGGCCCCCGCCAGGACGTTGCAGCCTTTGAGTTGCGGCAGGCGCTCGCGCGGCGTCTCCTGCTGGTACTGGAAGAAGTCCTTGGTGCCGAAGAAGATCGGGTGGGCGGCGCCCTCGGGGGTGAGTTTCAGGACGAAGGGGGTGGTCTCCTGGCCGATGGTGCGCGGGCCGACCAGGACGGGCAGGATCTCCTCCATGGGCGTGCCCTCGTAGCCGCCGGGGCCGAAACTGTTGTACCCGCCGATCATCGCCAGGCCGCGCCCCTCCGAGATGGCCGTCTTGAGGTTCGCCAGTTGGGGCGCGGAGAGGTAACTGCGGTCGACGTCGCCGATGATATAGACGTCGAACTTGCGCATGTCCTCGATCGTCTGCGGGAAGCCCGCCAGGGTCACGCCCTTCATGCTGCCGGCCTGGAGGAACTCGCCCTTGCGGACCTGGACGAGGGCCAGCAGTTCGACGTTGGGGTCGGTCTCCAGGAGGCTCTTGAGGGGCTTGTACTCGGGCCGCACGACGCCCTCGATGTAGAGGACGCGGATCTTCGGGTCGGTCACCAGGAGGTGGACGTCGCGGGTGTTGTTCTCGGCGCGGCGTTCGGCGGGGTCGGGCGGGATGCGGACGGTGTAGGTGTGGCGCCCCGTGCGGTCGGGGGTGACCAGGAGGGTGACGGCCTGGCCGCCGGGCTTGGCGTCGAGGCGGAGGTCCTCGGAGGCGATGAGTTTGTCGGCCTCGCGGAGTTCCACCTGGACGGAGCGGTCGGCCAGGCCGACGGCGTCGACGTCGACGGTGATCTGGGCGATGTTGTTGACGACGCTCTCGTCGGGGGCGCGGACGTTCTCGATGCTGATGTCCTGGTAGCCGCTCTGGGCCGTCAGGTCGGTGCCGACGCCGACGGTGTAGATGGGCGGCGCGCCCTGGGCCGTGATCTCGTCGACGACGTTGCCGCCGGCGTTGTGCAGGCCGTCGCTCATGAGGATGATGGCGCCGGTGTCGGCCCGCCGGGCGGCCGCCAGCACGTCCTTCAGGCCGCGCGTCAGGTTCGTGGCGTCGCCCACGGGCTTGGGCCACTCGCCGGCCTTCGCTTCGCGGGCCCGCGTGTCGAACGTGTAGAGTTTCACGTTGAAGGCCGCGGCCAGGCGGCCGAGGTACTCCTGGACCTGGGTGGCGGCCGTCGCCAGGCGGTTGGGCGTGTCGGGCCAGTCGCTGACCGACATCGACCGCGACGAGTCGATCAGGATATAGAGATCCGTGCGATGCTCAAGCCGCTCCTCGTACGACAGCAGGGGCTTGAAGATCAGGAGCACGAGCACCAGGATCGCCGCCACGCGCATCGCCAGCAGGACGCCCATCGGCAGGCGCCCCAGGTCCGTGTACACCCGCAGGTAGAAGAAGAAGACCCACACGGCGCTCGCCAGGGCCAGCAGGATCAGGAGCGCGAGGCCCGTGCCCGTGTCGGTCGACCCGTAGGCGCCCGCCGCAACCGCCAGGAGGACGCCGGCCAGGACCAGGCCCGCGAGGATCTGCCACCAGGGCAGGACCGGCTGGGGGGCGGGGGCGGCCTCGGCGCCGTCGCTCCGGGCGGCGCGGCTGCGCAGCCAGCCCACCAGCGCCAGGACCGGCGGCAGGGCCAGCAGCGGCGCCAGGCCCCACGCGCGGGCCCGCACGACCCAGTGCGCGAGGAGGCCGGTGAACACGGCCCCCCCCGCCAGGGCCGCCACCAGGGCGGCGCTCGCCAGGCCCTCCGGGTAGAACAGGAGCCGCGTTTCGCCCATCGCCAGCATGCGGGACGCCCTAGTGGCGCTTCGACGAGAGGTACTCGTTCACGTAGACCCGCCAGCGCTGTTCGAGGTCGGCCAGCGTCCACCCGTAGGCCTCTTTGAGGGCCGTCTCCTGGGTCTTGCCGGCCTTGAGGCCGTCGACGAACTTCTTGAACTTCGGCTTGCCGGCGGCCAGCAGGAAGTCGACCAGCGTGTAGGACACGTTGTAGGCCGGCCAGGAGAACCCCATGCCGGAGGGGCGCTCGAGGATCGGCTCGATCGACATGCCGTCCCGGGCGATGTACTTGGCCCACTCCTGCTTCACGGGCGCCAGGGACGGGTCGTTGACGACGGTCATGTACTCGGCCAGCCCCTCGTGGAGCCACAGGGGCAGCAGGACGCTCGTCCGGTAGAGTTGGAAGAACGCGTGCGTTCCCTCGTGGGCGAAGAGTTCCTGGAGGCGACGGACGTCGCGGTCGTCCAGCGGGATGCAGATGTGAACCAGTTGCGGCTCCTTGGGGGAGTTGGCCTCCCAGGCGAAGTAGGCGCCGGCGCCGCGGGCGCTGAACTCGTCGAAAATCCGGGCGTAGTCCTCGAAGAGGACCCGCGTGTTGAACAGCATCAGGATGCACTTGGCGTCCCAGACGCGATCCTTGGCCTCGATGGCGAACTGGCGCCGGAGGCTGGCGTAGAGGGCCTCGCTCATCTTGATGAAGGTCTTGGTGAGGTTCTCGTCGGCGCTGCTGAGGACGAGGTAGTGCGGCGTCTCGGTCATCTTGAACGGGGCCGCGAGTTTCTCGCTCATGAACCCGCAGCGGCGCTTCTGCTGGTTGATGAGGGCTTCCTGGTTGAACGAGCCGTCGGGGTTCTTGAAGTTCTCGGGCAGCCGCCAGGCCTCGTACTTGGCCTGGTCGCCGCGGACGACGGCTTTCTCGTTGTCGCCGCCGCCGGCCGTGCGATCGCTGGGGGGTTCGACCTCGCCGCCCGGCTGCTCGGGCGGCTTGTCGCCTTCCTTGGGCGGGTTCTCGCCCTCCTTGGCCGACCCGTCGCCTTCCTTGGGCGGGTGCTCGCCCTCCTTGGCCGACCCGTCGCCTTCCTTGGGCGGGTTCTCGCCCTCCTTGGCCGGCTTGTCGCCTTCCTTGGGGGGGTTCTCGCCTTCCCTGGCGGACTCGCCGCCCTCCTCGGCAAGTGCCGCAGGAAGCATCCCGCCGCACTGCTCGGCCCCGCGCGCCAGTCCCGGCCACGCCAGGCCCAAGGCGACCGCCAGCGCGAGGACGGCCGCCACGGCGATCCCCGCCTCGGCCCCCCGCCGGGCGAGTCCGTGAAGTGTGAGGATTCTCATAGCGTTTCCCCCCGTCACGTGCCGGAAGGCGCCGGCGGGTCGGGCGTCACGGCGAAGTCGCGCGTGGCGACGCGCGGCATCCGGTCGAGCAGGCGCTCGGGAATCCGAAGCCGGTGGACGACGTCGCCGTCCTGGTGCGTCCGGGCCAGGATGGTCGCGTGCTGCTCGATCCAGGCCAGCAGCCGACCGTCGGCCGCCGATGCCCGGACGCTCGCCTCCACCTCGGGGCCGGCCAGGCGCTCCGCCACGGCCCGGGCCAGGTCGTCCAAGCCGCGACCGGTGACGGCGCTCGCCGCGACGGCCTCCGGGTGGGCGCGCAGGGCCAAGTCCATGCGGACCGCGTCCTCAACGAGGTCCGCCTTGTTTAGTACGAGCAACTGGGGTTTGTCTATGCACCCGATTTCCTCCAGGACGACCGCGACGGCCTCGAGGTCGGCCTCCAGGTGCTCGGTCGACACGTCGGCGACGTGCAGGAGGAGGTCCGCGTGGATCGCCTCCTCGAGGGTGGCCTTGAACGACGCGACGAGGTGGTGCGGCAGGTCGCGGATGAAGCCGACGGTGTCCGAGAGGAGGGCCGTCAGGCCGTGCGGCAGGCGCCAGGCGCGCGTCCGCGTGTCGAGGGTCGCGAAGAGCCGGTCCTCAACGTGGGCGTGCGCGCCCGTCAGGGCGTTCAGGAGGCTCGACTTGCCCGCGTTGGTGTAGCCGACGAGGCCGACCGTGAGCGACTCGCCGCGGGACCCGACCTCGCGTTCCCTGCGCTGGTCGATCTCGCGGATGCGCCGCTGGAGTTCATGGATGCGGAGGCGGACGAGCCGGCGGTCGGTCTCCAACTGGGTTTCGCCGGGCCCGCGGGCGCCGAGGCCGCCGCCCTCCAGGCGCGACAGGTGGGTCCACATCTGCTTCAGACGCGGGTACGTGTACTCCAGTTGCGCCAGTTCCACCTGGAGCCGCGCTTCGTTCGTCCGGGCCCGGGCGGCGAAGATGTCGAGGATCAGTTCGCTCCGGTCGATGACCTTGACGGCGGTCACCTCCTCGAGGTTGCGGACCTGGCCGGGCGAGAGGTCGTTGTCGAAGATGATGACGTTGGCGCGGCTCTGACCGGCCAGGTCGCGCAACTGCTCGGCCTTGCCGTGGCCGACGTAGGTGCCGGGATGAACCTTGGTGCGCCGCTGGGTGGCGCGGGCCACCACATCAGCGCCGGCCGCGTCCGTCAGCCGCGCGAGTTCCTCCAGCCGGTCGCGGTGGCCGTCGCGCCGGCCCGCTCTTCGCAGCCCGCCGGCTGCGCCGGCGGGCGAAGGAGAGTCGCAATCGCCCACCACCTCGACTTCCACCAGGAGGGCCCGCTCTCGAACGACGCTTCGCCGGGTGGTCTTAAGTTCTTTCACTCGCTTGACTTGCCGCCTCCGGACGGGCGGCACGGAAACCCCGCGGGGGGCCGCCCCTCTCATCATCTCATGATAAACGCTCCGGGGGCGGCGGTCAACCGGGTCAACGGCCGGATTCGGCCTGCCCACCGGCGCCGGCCTACTCCGCCCAGACCAGCAGCGTCGGGACCACCGCCGCCTGGTCCCCTCGGTCCGCGGGACGGAGGCCTTCGCGGAACCAGACGAGCCGCACGGGCCCGTCGCCTTCGCGCCGCTGGGCGGCCCACCAGGCGAGGCTGCGGCCGGCATAGGCCAAGTCGGGGTCGGCCGCGTCGCGCCACGCGGCGGCCCAGCCGGCCAGGGGCCGGCTCTCGCCGAGGGCGTCGCGCCCGGCGCCGGCCTCCACGCGGAGCGACTGAACGGCGGCGTCCGAGGCGGCCAGGTCCTCGGGGCTCCGCCACAGCGGGACGCCGCGCGTCCTCGCGTGAGTCAGCGGCAAGTCGGAGAGGATGCGCAGGAGGACCCGCCCTCCGTCCTGGCGGGCGGCCTCGAAGACCGCGCCCCCCGTGCCGCCGCCCGCCAGGCGGAGCGTGCCGATCGGCCGAAACAGGTCGGCCGCCGACGCGAGGACGGGGACCGGAAGCGACGCGCGCGGCACCGCGCCCCAGTCGAACCGCCCGGCCGCTCCGCCCCGCGACTCCAGGAGCACCAGGTGCTCCACCGCGACCTCCAGCCGGTCCGCCGCCGCGTACAGAACCTGCGCGTGGGTCGTCCGCGTCCGGCGAAGGTCGCCGAACGAGGCGACGAGGGCGACGGCCGCCCCCGCCAGGACCAGCATCACCACCGCCGCCAGGACCGCCCGGCGCCGCGACACCCACAGCCCGACCGCCGGGACGCCCAGGCACACGAGGCCGAGCCAGAGCCACAGCCGCGCCCGCTCGGCCGCGGGCCAGGGCTCCGACGCCAGGAGCCGATACGCCTCGGGCTGGGCCGGCGACTCGACGCCCGGCGGGAAGCGCGGCCGCGAGAGCGGCCACGCGCCGGACGACCTGGCGGCAACCAGGCCGCCGCCCTCGGCGTCGGCGGCCGAGGCGGCGATCCGGGCGTCCAGCGCTCCGAACCGCCGCGCGAGCGCGAGCGCGTCGGCCTCGAGCGACACGCAGTGCACCGCCCGCGCACCCAGGGCGCGGGCGAGGGCGTCGCGGTCCGCGCCCTCGGGCGCCGCCGCGCCGGCCGGCACGGCCACCAGGACGTCCTCGTCCGCCAGCCTTCGGACGGAGAGCGGCTCGACGGTCGCCCGGGCCACGTGCCGGCCCGCCGCGAAGAAGTCGACCGCCGGCGCCGGCACGCTGCCGACGAAGAGGACGGGCAGGACCGTTTCGCCCACATCGCCGGGGCCCAGTTCCATCGGCGCCGCCACCTCGACGGGGCCGCCGGCGCTCAGGCGGAGGTCCGTGATCCGCTCGCCCGTGCGATTGGCGACGCGGAAGCGGACGGGCAGGTAGTTCCCCACGCGGGCATAGCCGTCCGTCAGGTCGAGCGCCGCGGAAACCTCGACCGTGCCGGGGCGGGCACCTGCCGGCGCGGCCGCGCGGGCCGCGGCCGCCGCTGCGACGATCGCGCAGCCGACCAACAGGCGGACGACCGGCGTCTTGGGCGCGGTGCGCGTCATGGCCTACGGCACGCCTCCCGTCGCTTCGAGCCGGCGCCAGATGTGGACGGCGGCGGCCACGCTCCAAGCCTGGGCGACCGCCCCGCGCGGCCGGTGCGGCGGGTCGCCGTCGAAGATCTCGCCGATCTGCCCCAGGCATCCCGCCTCCATCGCGTCCAGCAGGCCCTCGAGAATCTGGGCGGCCTCGCCGCGCGCGCACCGCGGGTCCTCGACCGCCAGCGCCGCGTCGACGTACGGGCCCAGGAGCCACGGCCAGACGGTACCCTGGTGGTAGGCGGCGTCGCGCTCCTCGGGCCCGCCCTCGTAGCGGCCGCGGTAGGCCGGATCGTCGGGCGCGAGCGTCCGCAGGCCGCGCGGCACGAGGAGCCGCTCCCGGACGGCGCGCACGACGGCGCGGGAGCGCTCGCGGTCGGCGGCCAGCGGCGCGTCGGGCAGGCCGACCGCCAGAACCTGGTTCGGCCGGACGGCCGGGTCGCGCGTCCCGTCGGGCAGGACGCAGTCATACAGACATGCCAGGTGCTCGTTCCAGAAGAGCCGCGCGAACGCCTCGCGGGCGCGCGCGACCTCGGCGGCGGCGGGCGGCGCCTCCAGGCCCAGGTCGTCCGCCAGCCGCCGCATCTGGACGAGGCCCGAGATCCAGAGGGCGTTGACCTCGACGGCCTTGCCGTGGCGCGGCGTGACGGGCCGGCCGCCGCTCTTGGCGTCCATCCACGTCAGTTGCGTGTCGCGCGAGCCGGCGGTGATGAGGCCGTCGGAGTCGGCCCGGATGCCGAACCGCGTGCCGGCCTGGTAGCGGTCCGCGATCTGGAGGGCCGCGGGCCAGAGGCGCTCGCGGACGACGGCCGCGTCACCGCCGGCGCGATGGTAGGCGGCCACGGCCTGGAGGAACCACAGGCTGGCGTCGACCGTGTTGTACTCGGGCCGGCCCGTCTCCTCGGAGAACACGTTCGGGATCATGCCGCCGTCAGTCGCCCCGGCGAAGGCGAGGAGGACCTTCTCGGCCGCGTCCAGCCGCCCCGTCTCCAGGGCGAGGCCCGGCAAGGCGATCATGGCATCGCGGCCCCAGTCGCCGAACCAGGGGTAGCCGGCGATGACGCTCGCGCGCGGCCGCCCGTCGACGACGCGGCGGACGAGGAAGGCGTCGGCCGCCAGCACCAGGCGCCGCAGACGCTCGTCGGCCGGCGATCCCGCGCGGGCCACGAGGTCCGCGCGCCGCCGCAGCAGGGCCTCGCGCTCGCGCGCCGGGTCGATCGGCCGCGGCGGGTCGAACGAGCAGAAGACGTGCCACGCGGCCGCGCCCGTCCCGCGAAACGTCCAGCGCCCCGGCACCAGGAGGTCTTCCCGGAAGTCGAAGCCGCGCTCGCGCTCGACGCGCCGCAGGACCCCGTCGTACCACGTCGGGCCGACCGCAACCTCGGGCCGCCCGTCGGTCCACAGGAAGGCCGCGGGCATCCCCTCGGCCAGGCAGCGAAAGCCGGGCGCCGCCGGAAGGGCCTCGACGCGCAAGGCCTCGCGCCGGCCCGCCAGGTGGTGGAACGGCCGCATCGCCAGGAACGGGGCCACCTCCAGCGTCCAGGGCCCGTCCGCCCGGACGTGGTAGGCGACGCAGACGCCGGCGCCGTCCGCCAGAAGCAGGACCTCGCGCCGCACGGCGACGCCCCCCGAACGCGACTCCAGGCATGGGAGCGGGTCCAGGTCGAACCGCTCGGCCGCGCCGGACCCGTCGGGGTGGAAGCCGCCCTCGTACTCGCAGGTCGAAAGGTACGCCTCGGCCCCGCCGACGACGAGCCGCTCCTCGAGGTGCGAGAGGATGACGTGCCGATCGACGGGCGGCTTCAGGGCCGGGACCCACAGGCCGTGATACCGCCGCGTGCCGCACAGGAGGACCGTGGAGGAGGCGTAGCCGCC
>CAYGZE010000073.1:0-16677 GCA_964354185.1 uncultured Anaerolineales bacterium
AACAAACTCAACATGCCCGCGGGCGTTTACATCAAGATCAAGGCGTAGGGCCATGCCAGCCATCTTAGGGAAGAAAGTCGGGATGACCAGCGTGTACGATGACCAGGGCCGACAGGTTCCCGTCACGGTCATCGAGGCGGGTCCCTGCCAGGTGCTCCAGGTCAAGTCCGCCCAGAAGGACGGCTACAACGCCGTCCAACTCGGCTTCGAGGATAAGCCCGCGCGCAAGGTGAAGAAGCCCGAGGCGGGCCACGCGAAGAAGGCCAACGCCGCGCCCAAGCGGTTCATCCGCGAGTACCGGACCGATGCCCTCGCGGACTACCCGTCCGGGGCGACCATCACGCTCGAGACCTTCGCGGAAGTCAGGCACGTGGACGTGACCGGCGTCACGAAGGGCAAGGGCGTCCAGGGCCCGATGCGCCGCTGGGGGTTCACCGGGCAGCCGGGCAGCCACGGCACGGAGCGGAAGCACCGCTCGCCCGGCGGCATCGGCGAGGGTGCGGGCATCCCGGGCCGCGGCGTGCGGCTCGGCAAGCACATGGCCGGCCACATGGGCCATGTCGTCCGGACCGTCGAGCGGTTGAGGGTCCTCAAGGTCGATACGGAGGCGAACCTGCTGGTCGTGGTCGGCAGCGTGCCGGGCCCCGACGGCGGGTACCTCTTTGTGCGCAGCGCCAAGAAGATGGGCCCGGAGCCCGAGAAGCTGGCCTCTAAGTAGGCGAGACGGGACGCGGATGATCGAGGTCACCATCTACAACACGGACGGCGGCGAAGTCGGCCGCATCGCGGTGGACGAGGCCTGGTTCGGCGGCACGGTCCACCAGGACATCCTGCGCCTGGCGGTCCGCCGTCACGAGGCGAACCGGCGCGCGGGCACGGCCGCCACGAAGGGCCGCGGCCAGGTCGAGGGCTCGACCAAGAAACTCTACGCCCAGAAGCACACCGGCCGCGCCCGTGCCGGGACGCGGCGGAGTCCCAAGCGCCGCGGCGGCGGCGTGACGTTCGCCAAGGTCGCCCGCGACTTCAGCCTCACGATGCCGAAGCAGATGCGCCGGCGGGCGCTCGACTCGGCCCTGCTGGCCCGGATGATGGACGCGGAAATCGTCGTCCTGGACGGCCTGAAACTCGAAGCGCCGAAGACACGCGAGGTTGCCAAGGCCCTGAAAGCCGTCGGGGCCGACCGGACGTGTCTTCTCGCCCTTCCGGGCAAGGACGAAGTCCTTTGGAAGTCGGCGCGGAACGTGGCGGGCGTCCGCGTCCGCCCCCTCTCGGACCTCACCGCGTACGACGTCCTGTGGCCGAAGCGGGTCGTGTTCACGCGCCCGGCGTTCGAAGCGCTCGTGGAAGCGAGGAAGAACTGATGGACCCGTACCAGGTCGTCATCAAGCCCCTGATTACCGAGAAGGGCACGACCCAGAACGAGACGGTGAACCAATACACGTTCCAGGTTCACGAAGGCGCGAACAAGACGCAGATCCGCGAGGCCGTGGAGACGATCTATGAGGTCCGCGTCCTGAAGGTCCGGACGATGAACCGCCAGGGGAAGCAGCGCCGGTACCGGTACACGCACGGTCGCACGGCCAGCATGAAGAAGGCCGTCGTCACGCTGCATCCCGAGGACCACATTGACCTGTTCTAGTCGAGGCCGCGCGCGGCGGGCGGCGGCGAGCGAAGGATAGCGGCATGCCGAACAAGACGTACAGGCCGACCAGCCCGGCGCGACGGGGCACCCAGGTCCAGGACTTCTCGGACCTGACGAAGAAGCCCCCCGAGAAGGGGCTGACCGAGCGCCTCTGCCGCACAGGCGGCCGGAACAACCAGGGCTTTACGACGGCGCGGTTCCGGGGCGGCGGCAGCCGCATGATGTACCGCGTCGTCGATTTCCGCCGCGATAAGGACGGCGTGCCGGGCAAGATCGCCGCCATCGAGTACGATCCGCGCCGCTCGGCCCGCATCGCCCTGGTGCACTACCGCGACGGCGAGAAGCGGTACATCCTGGCCGCCGAGGGGATGCAGATCGGCCAGACGGTCGAGAGCGGCGACCGCGTCGAGCCGCGCACCGGCAACGCCATGCCGCTCGAGGCGATCCCGGCCGGCCTGCCGGTCCACAACATCGAGATGGTGCCTGGGCTGGGCGGCCGGCTCGTGCGGGCCGCGGGCCGCTCGGCGATGCTGAGCGCGAAGGAGGGCGGCTGGGCGTATGTGATCCTGCCGAGCGGCGAGATGCGCCGGATCAACATCCGCTGCCGCGCCACGGTCGGCGTCGTCGGCAACGCCGACCACGGAACGGTGCGCATCGGCAAGGCCGGGCGCACCCGCCACAAGGGACGCCGCTCCCACAGCCGCGGGTCCGCCATGAACCCGGTCGACCATCCGATGGGCGGCGGCGAGGGCCGCCGGTCGGGCGGCCGCCCGCCCGTCTCGCCCACGGGCGTTCCGGCGAAGGGCGGCAAGACCCGCCGCAAACGCAACCCGACGAACAAGTTCATCGTCCGTCGGCGCATCTCGAGGCGCTACGGCGAGGCGAAGACCGGTTAGCGGAAGGACGCGCTGCCCATGGGACGCTCGACGAAAAAGGGCCCGTACGTGGACGTGAAACTCCTCCGCAAGGTCGAGCGCATGGAGACGTCGGGCAATCGCGAGCCCATCAAGACCTGGGCCCGCGACTGCACGGTGGTCCCGGAGTTTGTGGGCCACACGTTCCTGGTCCACAACGGCCGGACGCACCTGCGCGTGCTGGTGACGGAGGACATGGTGGGCCACAAGTTGGGCGAGTTCTCGCCGACGCGGACGTTCCGGAGCCACGGCGGGCGCCGGATCGAGGGGCCCGCCGGACCGGGCGCCCCGCCCGCCGAGGGCGCGGGGCCGCCGCCGCGCGGCCTGAAGCGCCCGGCGGAATAGGGCACGAGACACCGGCGCGCCAGGCGCCGACCGACGGAGAGGCCGGACCATGGGGTATCGGGCGAGTCATCGGTTTGCTCGGATCAGCCCGCGGAAAGCGGGGCTCGTGATGACGATGATCCGCGGAAAGCCGCTCGAGGAGGCCCTGCGCTCGCTGGACTTCAGCCGGCAGCGAGCGGCCAAGATGGTGGCCCGCGTCCTCCGCAGCGCCATGGCCAACGCCGACGAACAGGAAGCGGACCTCGACGCGCTCGTGGTCTCGCAGGCTAAGGCCGACCAGGGGCCGACGATGAAGCGCATGTGGCCGCGGTCGCGCGGCTCGGCGGACGTGCTGAGGCGGCCGACGTGCCACCTCGTCGTGGAACTCGAGGAACGAAAAGGGAAGAAGTAGTCGCCCCGAAGGCAGGCGGAACGTTATGGGACAGAAGGTACATCCGACGGGGTTCCGGATAGGCATTACGGAGCCCTGGCGCAGCCGCTGGTACGCCCCGAAACGGATGTTCGGCCACCTGCTGGTCGAGGACCAGCACATCCGCAAGTTCCTCAAGGCGAACTACGGGTTCGCGGCCATCTCGCAGATCGAGATCGAGCGCACCCGCGAGGAGGTGAAGGTCATCCTGTACTCGGCGCGGCCGGGCCTTCTCATTGGCCGCAAGGGCTCCGAGGTCGACAAACTGCGCGAGCAACTGGAGGAACTGACGGACCGGCGGATCACGGTCAACATCATCGAGGTGACGAAGCCGGAACTGTCGGCCCAGTTGGTGGCCGAGGGCGTGGCTCAGCAGTTGGAGAAGCGCGCGAGTTTCCGCCGCACGATGAAGCAGGCCCTCGACGCGACGATGGGCGCGGGCGCGAAGGGGATGAAGGTCCGGGTTGCAGGCCGCCTCGGCGGCGCGGAGATGCACCGGACCGAGGTCGCCAGCCGGGGCAGCGTCCCGCTCACGACCCTTCAGAGCCACATCGATTACGGGTTCGCCGAGGCGCGGTGCGCCTACGGCATGATCGGCGTGAAGGTCTGGGTCCATCTGGGTCCGTACGCGTCGGAGTCGGGCAGCAAGGAGGCCGCTGATGGCGCTGATGCCTAGGCGGGTCAAGTTCCGCAAGAGTCAGCGCGGTCGGATGAAGGGCAGCGCCCAGCGCGGCAACTATGTGGCGTTCGGGGAGTACGGCCTCCAGGCGCTCGAGCAGGTGTGGCTGAGCAGTCAGCAGATCGAGGCCGGCCGCGTGGCCGCCACCCACTTTCTGCGGCGCGAGGGCAAACTGTGGGTCCGCGTCTTTCCGGACAAGCCGATCAGCGGCAAGCCGCTCGAAACCCGCATGGGCAAGGGCAAGGGCGAGACGGAATACTGGGCGTGCTGCGTGAGGCCCGGCCGGGTGATGTATGAACTGGGCGGCGTGCCCGAGACCCTGGCCAAGCAGGCGCTGCGGCGTGTGGCCAATAAGATGCCGATCCGGTGCCGGCTGGTCCATCGCCGGCGCCGCGTGTCGTAACGGCCGCGGGGCCCGAGGGGCGAAAGGGCGGACGGAGCGCCCGGGCAGGAAGGTCGTCATGAAGCCGAAAGAGATCCGCGACATGTCGGACGATCAGATCCGGCAGGAGTTGGAGGCGCTGGAGCGGAAGGTGTTCGACCTGCGGACGCAGGCCGAAACGGAGGAACTCCAGGTGCCGAGCGAACTGCGGCACGCACGGCGCGACATCGCCCGCATGCGGACGGTGCTGCGGCAGCGGGAACTCGCGGCCCAGGCCGAGGCGGCCGCTGCGGCCAAGGGGAGCCAGACGGCATGACCGAAGCGCGGGCAACGCGGCGGACCCTCCGGGGCGTGGTCCTGAGCGAGAAGGGGCGCCAGACCATCACGGTGCTGGTGGTGCGGCGGTTCGCGCACCCCAAGTACGGGAAGATGATCAGCCGCCGCCGCAAGGTCCACGCGCACGACCCGCGCGAGGAGGCCCACGTCGGCGACACGGTCGAGATCGTCGAGTGCCGTCCGATGTCGCGGACGAAGCGTTTCCGGCTGGCACGCGTCGTGACGCGCAACCCCGAGGCGGCGGTCGTGACAGAGACGCCGGCCCCCGAGCAGACGACCGCGTAGGCGCCTCAAAGGACAGACGCGATGATCGAGATGCGGAGCATCCTGGACGTGGCGGACAACACCGGCGCCAAGACGGTGCGCATGATCGGCGTCCTGGGCCGATCGACGCGCCGCGGGGCCTACCATCGTGCGACCGCGGGCCTGGGCGACATCGTCGTCGCGTCGGTCCAGAAGGCCCTGCCCACCGGCGAGGCCAAGAAGGGCGAGGTCGTCCGCGGCGTCGTCGTCCGCACAAGGTACGCGACGCGCCGGCCCGACGGGTCCTACGTCCGGTTCGACCGCAACGCGGTCGTCCTGATCGACAAGGAAGGGAACCCGCGCGGCACGCGCGTGTTCGGCGCGGTCGCCCGGGAACTGCGCGTGAAACAGTACATGCGGATCGTCTCGCTCGCGAGCGAGGTGGTCTGACGAAGGGGAGCCCAGCGGACGATGCACATTCGGCGCGACGATACGGTGGAAGTGAGAACCGGCGACGACAAGGGCGTCCGGGCCAAGGTGCTCCGCGTCGACCCCAAGAAGGGCCGCGCCATCGTCGAGGGCGTGAACCGCGTCTACAAGCACCTGCGCCGCTCGCGCAAGAACCCCCAGGGGGGACGCCTCGAAATCGAGGCGTCGATCGACGTGTCGAACCTCCTGGTGGTGTGTTCGAAGTGCAACAAGGGCGTTCGGGTCGGACGCCGCACCGATGACAAGGGCAAGAAACGTCGCGTGTGCCGCAAGTGCGGCGCCGACCTCGGGGAAGTGTGATCGGCCATGGCTCGACTGCTCCAGCGCTATCGCGAAGAAATCGTGCCGCGGCTCCAGGAGAAACTAGGGCGGCAGAACGTGCTCAGCCTGCCGCGCCTCGACAAGATCGTGCTCTCGTCGGGTCTCGGCAAGGCCCGCGAGGAGCCGAAGCGGATCGAACAGGCGACGAGCGACCTGAGCGCCATTACCGGCCAGAGGCCCCTCCTGACGAAGGCCAAGAAGAGCGTGTCGGCGTTCAAGTTGCGGGAGGGGATGACGGTCGGCGCCGTCGTGACGCTTCGGGGACAGCGGATGTACGAGTTTCTGGACCGGCTGATCAACCTGGCGATCCCGCGGTTCCGCGATTTCCGCGGCCTGAGCCCGGATGCGTTCGACGGGCGCGGCAACTACTCGATGGGCGTGAGCGAACAATTGGTGTTCCCCGAGGTCCGCGTGGACAACGTCCAGTATCAGCAGGGCATGAACATCACGATCGTGATCCGTAGCAGCCGCTCGGACGAGGAATCGCGCCTGTTGCTCGAGGGCTTCGGGTTCCCGTTCCGGCGCGAGGCATAGGGGTTCTAGGCGGAGCAGGCATGGCGACCAAAGCTCAGCGGATCAAGTCGAACCGAGAGCCGAAGTTCTCGACGCGCCGGGTCCGGCGATGCCAGTTGTGCGGGCGGCCGCGGGCCGTCTACCGCAAGTTCAGCATCTGCCGCATCTGTTTCCGCACCCTGGCGAACCAGGGGCGGATCCCCGGCGTGCGCAAGGCCTCCTGGTAGCAGGCGGAAGGAGACGAGCGGGCGATGACGAACGACCCCATCGCCGACATGTTGACCCGGATTCGCAACGGCCTCCTGCGCCGCAAGTCCTACGTGGACGTGCCGGCGTCGAAGACGTGCCGGGGCATCCTCGGCGTGATGCGCGCCGAGGGGTACATCCGCGGCGTGGACGAGATCGAGGACGGCAAGCAGGGCATGATGCGCGTGCACCTGAAATACGGGCCGGACGGCGAGCAGGTCATCACGGCCCTGGATCGCGGCAGCAAGATCGGCCGCCGCATCTACCGCAAGGCGGCCGACATCGAGCCCGTGCTCGGCGGCCTCGGCGTGGGCATCTACACGACGCCCCAGGGCATCCTCAGCGACCGCCAGGCACGCCGCCTCAACGTCGGCGGCGAGTGGCTCTGCAACGTCTGGTGAACCGGACCCGGCCGCGCGGCCGGGCGAACGCGAGCGGCGGGCAGGAAGAGGAAGCGATGTCCCGAATCGGCAAGAAACCGGTCCCGATTCCCGACAAGGTCAAGGTGGCCGTCTCGGGAAACACCGCGAAGGTCGAGGGGCCCAAGGGGAAACTCGAGTGGGCGTTCGACCGCGCCCTCAAGGTCGTGGTCGATGCGGACAAGCACCAGGTCCGCGTCGAGCGCCCGGACGACGAGCACCGCTCCAAGGCGCTGCACGGCCTCACGCGGGCGATCCTCGCGAACATGGTGGTCGGCGTCACGGAAGGATACCAGAAGGGAATCGAGATCTACGGCACCGGCTACTCGGTCAACGTCCAGGGCAAGAGACTGGCCCTCCAGATCGGCTTCGCGAACACGATCGAGAAGGTGATTCCGCCGGGCATCGAGATCCAGGTCGAGGTTCCGAACACGCGCGGCAACGAGACGCCGGCGCGGTTCTTCGTCCGGGGCTGCGACAAGCAGTTGGTGGGCGAGTTCGCGGCCGAGGTCCGCCACCTCCGGCCGCCGGAGCCGTACCTCGGCAAGGGCATCCGGTACGTCGGCGAGCAGGTTCGCCGCAAGGCCGGCAAGACGTTCGTGACCGGTGCCACCACCTAGAGGGCTGCGTGGCGAGCAGGAGAGACGTTCGATGGCCGACATCCGCGTGAAACGGGCGAGTCTGGAGCGGCGACACCTGCGCGTCCGCCGCAAGGTCGAGGGGACGCCCGAGCGCCCCCGCCTGAGCGTGTACCGCAGCTCGAAGCACATTTACGCCCAGGTGGTGGACGACGTCACCGGCCGCACGCTGGCGGCCGCCAGCACCCTGAGCGAGGGTGTCAAGGGCGCTGTGAAGAGCACGAGCAATTGCGGGGCGGCCGCCAAGGTCGGCGCCCTCCTGGCCGAGAAGGCCAAGGCCGCCGGCATCACGGCCGTCTGCTTCGATCGGGGCGGGCGCAAGTACCACGGCCGCATCAAGGCCCTGGCCGAGGCGGCCCGCAAAGGCGGACTGAAGTTCTGACCGAGAGCCCTGCGGGGGCGGAGGACGAAGGCGCGTGGCGACGGAGCGGAACAGCTTCTTCGGCGAGGGCGGTGATCTCCAGGAGATCATCGTCTCGATCAACCGGTCGGCCAAGGTCGTCAAGGGCGGTCGGCGGTTCGGTTTCGCGGCGCTGGCGGTCGTCGGCGACCGTCGCGGCCGCGTCGGCTACGGCTACGGCAAGGCCAACGAAGTGCCGCCCGCCGTCGAGAAGGGCATCTCCGAGGCCAAGAAGAGCCTGAAACGCATGACCCTCAAGGGCGACACGATCCCCCACCAGGTGATCGGCCGCTTCGGCGCCGCGAAGGTCTTCATGCGGCCGGCGGGCCCCGGCACGGGCGTCATTGCCGGCGGCGGCGTCCGGGCCGTCTGCCAGATGGTCGGCATCCGGAACATCCTGACGAAGTCGCTCGGCAGCACGAACCCCATCAACCTCGTCAAGGCGGCGATGAACGGCCTCGAGCAGTTGAAGGAAGCCAAGGAGGTGGCGCGGCTCCGGGGCGTCCCGATCGAGGAACTGATCGGGGAACAGCCGCAGGCCACGGAGCCGCCGGCCGCGCCCGGCCCGGAGGAAGGCGAGACAGCGTGAACCTGACCGACGTCAAGAAAAGCGCGAAGGCCCACAAGACGCGCATCCGGCGCGGGCGCGGCATGGGGTGCGGCCTGGGCAAGACGAGCGGCCGCGGCCACAAGGGGGCCAAGTCGCGGTCCGGCTACTCCCGGCGCCTCACCTACGAGGGCGGCCAGATGCCGCTGTTCCGCCGCATGCCCAAGGTCGGCTTCTCGAACGTGCGGTGGGCCGTCCCCGTCACGGTGGTGAACGTGGGCGACCTCGGCCGGTTCCGCAAGGGGACGACCGTGGACCTGGAGGCGCTGCGCGAGGCCGGCCTCGTCAAGGGCCGCGTCGAGGTGCTGAAGGTGCTCGCCGGCGGCGAACTGGAGAAGGCCTTGACGGTCCGGGCCCATGCGTTCAGCACGGCCGCCCGGGAGAAGATCGAGAAGGCGGGCGGCAAGGCGGAGGTCCTCGAAGCGTGATCCAGTCGGTGATCAACGTCTTCAAGATTCCCGAACTGCGGCGGAAGATCCTCTTCACGCTGCTGATCATGCTCGTCTACCGGGCCGGCATGTACACGCCGATCCCGGGCACCGACGCCCGCTACCTGAAGGACATCATGACGGCCGAGCAGATCGAGGGGGGCGGCGGCGTCGGCCTCAAGGACTACCTGAACTTCATTGCCCGCATCACGGGCGGCAGTTTCGAGCCGTTCCTGTTCGCCCTCGGCATCATGCCCTACATTAGCGCGTCGATCATCCTCCAGTTGCTGACCCAGGCCATCCCCTCGCTCGAACGCCTCGCGAAAGAGGGCGAGACCGGCCGGCGCAAGATCAACGAGTACACCCGCTACCTGACCGTCCTCCTGTGCATCATCCAGGCCTTTTTCATCTGCAACGTGAACCTCTACGTGCCGGGCGGGGGTGGCTGGCGCGGCGCGGCGATCAACCCCGTCATCTACCGCCTCGTGGCGATGACCGCCATGACGTCCGGAACGGTCTTCCTCATGTGGCTGGGCGAACTGATCGACGACTTCGGCATCGGCAACGGCATCAGCCTCATCATCATGGCGGGCATCGTCGACAGGCTCCCCGGCGTCGCCGCCTACCTGTGGGACCAGGGGACGATGCAGTTCCGCGGCTTCGACACCACCGGCGAGATCGGCATCGAGACGATGATGCTGGTCCTGGCGATGTTCATCGCGGTCATCATCGGCGTCATCCTCATCACCCAGGCCCAGCGGCGCGTCCCCATCCAGCAGGCCAAGCACACGCGCGGCCGGCGGGTCTACGGGGGCCAGCGGCAGTACCTCCCCCTGCGCGTCAACCTGGCCGGCGTCATTCCCGTTATCTTCGCCTCGAGTCTCCTGTATCTTCCCATGTACGTCTTCGGTGCCCTCGCCGACACCTGGCCGAACGCCGTCACGACGGAACTCCAGGCCGCGTTCGGCTATGGCAACGTGATCCACCTCTTGGCCTATGTCGGGCTGATCTACCTGTTCTGCTTCTTCTGGACGGCGATCCAGTTCCGCCCGGCCGAGATGGCCGACAACCTGCGCGACTGGGGCAGTTTCATCCCCGGCATGCGCCCCGGACGCCGGACGGCCGATTACCTGGAGCGCGTCATGAACCGCATCACCTACGTCGGGTCGGGCTTCCTGGCGATAGTGGCCATCCTCCCGATGATCGTCCACCATGTGACGGGCGTCAGCGCCCTCGTCACGGGGTTCCTCGGCGGTACGGGCCTCCTGATCATCGTGAGCGTGGCGCTGGACCTCGTGCAGCGGGTTGAGTCGCACCTGATCATGCGGCACTACGAGGGGTTCCTCGCCGAGGGCCGCGTCCGGGGCCGCGTCAGTTAGATGGATCGAGAAGGGCAGGGAGGCAGGATGCGACTGGTTTTCATGGGGCCTCCGGGGGCCGGCAAGGGCACCCAGGCGAAGGCCGTGGCCGAACACTATGGCATTCCGCACGTCTCCAGCGGCGACATCTTCCGCGGCGAGATCGAGCGGAAGACCCCGCTCGGCCTCAAGATCAAGTCGTACCTGGATGGCGGCACCCTGGTGCCGGACGACATCACGGTCGGGGCCGTCGCCGGACGCCTCGCCCAGAAGGATTGTGCGGACGGGTGGCTCCTGGACGGCTTCCCGCGAACGGAAGGCCAGGCCCGGGCGCTCGACCGGACCCTGGCCGCAGACGGCAAGAAACTCGACGGCGTCGTGAACCTTGAGTTGGACGCCGAGGAGATCGTCCGCCGCATGAGCGGGCGCCGCATGTGCCCGAAGTGCGGGCATTCGTACCACGTGGAGCACATCCCGCCCCGCCGGGAGGGCGTGTGCGATGCGTGCGGCGCGAAACTGATCATCCGGGATGACGACAGGCCCGAGACGGTGCGGCAGCGCCTGAAGACGTACACGGAGCAGACGGCTCCGCTCGTGGGCTATTACCGGCGACAGGGCCTCCTGGTGCGCGTCGACGGCGACGGCACGCCAGACGAGGTTCGTTCGCGGATCTTTGAGCAACTGGAGAAGGCCGGCAGCGCCTGAAGCGACGTGCCATGACGATCCGTCCGAAAAGCGCCGAGGCGATCGAGAAGATGCGGGCGGCAGGACGGACGGTGGCCGAGATCCTGGAACGTCTGCACGAGATGCTGCGGCCGGGCGTGACGACGGCCGAACTCGAAGGTGAGGCCGTGCGCCTGATGCGGGCCCGAGGGGCCAGGAGCCTCTTCATCGGCCAGCCTCATCCGCGCGGAGGGCCGCCATACCCGGGCCAGATTTGCGTTTCGATCAACGAGGAACTGGTGCACGGCATCCCGGGGCCGCGCCGCGTGGCCGACGGCGACGTCGTGTCGGTGGACGTCGGCGTCGAGCAGGACGGCTGGTGTGCCGACGCCGCCCGGACGTTTGCGGTGGGCGACGTGCGGCCGCGCATCCGGGACCTGCTGCGGACGACCGCCGAGACGCTCGACATCGTCCGCCGCGAGGCCCGGGCCGGCGTGTTCTGGTCGGCGGTGGCGGCCCAGATGGAGGCCCACGTCCAGCGGGCGGGGTTCTCCGTCGTGACCGATTATGTGGGGCACGGCATCGGGCAGCGGATGTGGGAGGAGCCCAAGGTGCCGAACTGCGTGAGCCGCGACCTCTTGCAGGATGACTTCTTGCTGGTCGAGGGCGCGACGCTGGCGGTCGAGCCGATGGTGAACCTCGGCCGCCGCCAGGTCCGCGAGAAGGAGGACGGGTGGACGGTGACGACGGCGGACGGACAGCCGTCGGCCCATTTTGAGAACACGTTTGTGGTGCGGCGCGACGGGGCCGAGCCCCTGACGGAACTCGCCCCCGCCCGACAGGAAGGATGAGTCCCGAGAGCCATGGCCAAGGACGTCATCCGCGTTGAAGGAACGGTGACCGAGGCACTGCCGAACGCCGTGTTTCGGGTCGAGTTGGAGAACGGGCACCGCGTGCTCGCGCACGTGTCGGGCCGGATGAGGATGCACTTCATCCGCATCCTGCCGGGCGACGCGGTGACGGTGGAACTGTCGCCCTACGACCTGTCGAAGGGGCGCATCGTGTATCGGGCGGGCTAGAGGCCCGGGGCAGCATCCCGGCAGCGAGGCGGAAGACGCCATGAAAGTCCGAACCAGCGTCAAGCGGATCTGCGAGAACTGCAAGGTCGTGCGGCGCCGCGGCGTCGTCCGCGTCATCTGCACCAACAAGCGCCACAAGCAGCGCCAGAAGATGAAAGCGAGGAGGTCCTAGCATGCCCCGCATTGCCGGTGTGGACGTTCCGGCCAATAAGACCACCTGGTGTTCCCTCACGTACATCCACGGCATCGGACGCAAGTCGGCCCTGGACATCTGTAAGGAGGCCCAGGTCAGCCCCGATGGGCGGATGAAGGACGTCACCGAGGACGAACTGGCGCGGATGGCCGCCGCCATCGACCGCAGCCACGTCGTCGAGGGCGCGCTCAGGCGCCAGGTCATGCAGAACATCGCGCGCCTGAAGGACATCCAGTGCTACCGCGGCCTGCGGCACCGCAAGGGCCTGCCGACCCGGGGCCAGCGGACCCGCACCAATGCCCGGACCCGCAAAGGCCCGCGCAAGACCGTGGCTGGGAAGAAGGGCGTGAAGGAACTGCACGGCTAATCGCCGGCGCCGAGGAGGATGAGGACCGGACCGGTCGGCCGGGGCCGCCCTGGCGGGCCGGTCGCCCCGCAAGCGGCGGGGGCGACCAGGAAGCGGAGACGAGATGGCTAAGAAGCGGAAGATCAAACGCAGTGTGGCCAAGGGCGTGGCGTACGTCAAGGCCACGTTCAACAACACCTTGGTCACGATCACCGACCCGCAGGGGAACGTGCTGTGCGCGGACTCCGCCGGCACGATCGGCTTCAAGGGAAGCCGCAAGTCCACCCCCTTTGCCGCCCAGCGGGCGGCCGAGGCGTGTGCGGAGAAGGCGATCAAGATGGGCATGCGCGAGGTCGAGGTCAAGGTCAAGGGCCCCGGCAGCGGGCGCGAGTCGGCCATCACGGCCCTCCAGGCCGCCGGCCTCAAGGTGACCGCGATCGAGGACTGCACCCCGATCCCGCACAACGGATGCCGCCCGCGCAAGCGCCGTCGCGTCTAGGGCGCGTTGGGAGGAAGAAGCACCGCATGGCTCGATACACCGGACCTGTATGCCGCCGCTGTCGCCGGGCAGGGATGAAACTCTACCTGAAGGGCGAGCGGTGCGAGACCGCCAAGTGCGCGATCGAGAAGCAGTGGCGCAACAAGCCGCCCGGCCAGCACTTCTGGCAGCGCCGGCGGCCCAGCGAGTACGGCCTGCGCCTGCGCGAGAAGCAGAAACTGCGCTGGTACTACGGCGTCCTCGAACGCCAGTTCCGCCACTTCTTCGAGGAGGCCCTCCGGACCAAGGGCTCGACCGGCGAACGGCTCCTGATCCTGATGGAGCGGCGGCTCGACAACGTCATCTACCGCCTGGGTTTCGCGCCCAGCCGCACCGCGGCCCGCCAGTTGGTCACCCACGGGCACATCCTCCTCAACCGCAAGATGACGAACATCCCGAGCCTCAAGGTGAAGGCCGGGGACGTGATTGAGGTCCGCGACCGCAAGTCCAGCCGGGACCTGGTCCGGGCATGGGCCTCCAACGAGGAAGGGCGCGTCGTGCCCCCGTGGCTCGAGGCCGACCCGGCCCGGTTTCATGGCGAGGTCAAGACGCTCCCGGCGCGCGAGGACGTGTCCATCCAGATCAGCGAGCAGCTGATCGTGGAGTTCTGCAGTCGCTAAGCATAGGCGAGGAGGCGACGAACGTGATGCGGATCCGATGGAAGGGCCTGGAACTCCCTACGCGGGTGGTCCTCGACGCGTCCAGCGCGACGGCGACGTACGGCCAGTTTGTGGCGGAGCCGTTCGAGCGCGGCTTCGGCGTGACCGTCGGCAACAGCCTGAGGCGGGTGCTCCTGTCGAGCCTCGAAGGGGCCGCCATTACCGGCATCAAGATCGACAACGTCCTCCACGAGTTCTCCAGCATGGAGGGCGTCATCGAAGACGTGACGGACCTCGTCCTGAACATCAAGAACCTCGTCGTTCGCCTTGAAGGCGACGAGCCCCGCATCATCGTTCTGGAAGCCGACAAGGCCGGCCCCGTCACCGCCGAGTCCATCAAGACCGACCCCAGCGTCGAGGTCGTCAACAAGGACCTCCGGATCGCCACCCTCTCCAAGGACATCCCCTTGCGGATCGAGATGCGCGTCGAGAAGCGCCGCGGCTACGTGACCGCCGAGGAGAACACCCCCGAGGAGCAGGAGATCGGCTACATCCCCGTCGACAGCCACTTCTCCCCGGTCGTCCGCGTCCGCTATCGCACCGAGGGCACCCGCGTCGGCCATCGCACCGACTACGACCGCCTCCTCATGGAGGTCTGGACCGACGGCACCGTCTCTCCCGAGATGGCCATCGTCGAGGCCGCCAAGATCCTCCGCAAGCACCTGAACCCCTTCGTCGAGTACTTCCAGCCCGGCGAGGAACTCGGGGCCGAGGCGGCGCCTGCGGCCGAAGAGGCGCCGGGCGCCGAGGAGTACGTCTCCGAACTCGAACGCAAACTGGCCATGCCCGTCAGCCAGCTGGAACTGTCGGTCCGGGCCTCGAATTGCCTGGAGTCCGAGAACATCATGACCGTCGGCCAGTTGGTCCGCCTCAGCGAGGACGACCTCCTGGCCATCCGGTCCTTCGGCAAGACGAGCCTGCGCGAGGTCAAGCGCAAACTCGCCGACCTCGGCCTCTCGCTCGGCATGGACCTCGAAGGCGTCACGGCCGGCGGCGGAGGGAGCACCTGATCATGCAGCACGCGAAGCGCGGCAGAAGCCTGGGGCGGCACAAGGGGCACCGGCTCGCCCTCCTGAGGAGCCTGGCCGCCGCCCTCCTCGAGCACGAGGCCATCACGACGACCGTCCCCAAGGCCAAGGAGGCCGGCCGCTTCGTCGAGCGGCTCATCACCCTCGGCAAGCGCGGGACCCTCGCCTCGCGGCGCCTCGTGGCCTCGCGCTTGCGCAGCGAGGCCATGGCCAAGAAACTCGTCGAGGACATTGCCCCGCGGTTCGCCGACCGCCCGGGCGGCTGCACGCGGCTGGTGAAACTCGCGAAGTTCCGCGTCGGCGATGCCACGCAACTCTGCCGCCTGGAACTCGTCGTCAAGAAAGAGAAGCCCAAGCCCGACAAGAAGCAGAAGGGGGCGAAGAAGTAGGCGGCCGAGCGGCGGACCTGACGATCACGGCGCGCCCCCGGAAGCCCGCGGGCGCGCTTCGCTTTTCGGGAGTGCTCAGCACAAGGTGCCAACGATGGCCGACTGCGTGTTCTGCAAGATCGGTGCCGGCGAGATCCCCAGCATCAAGGTTCACGAGGACCCGGTGTGCCTCGTCTTCATGGACATCGGCCCCATCTCGCCCGGCCACACGCTCCTGATCCCGAAGCGCCACTACGAGACCGTCATGGAGATGCCGCCCGAGGAGGTGGCGCACATCGGCCGGCTCGTGCCGGCGCTGGCCGCGGCCGTCAAGGGCGCCGTCGGCGCCGACGGGATCAACCTTCTCGAGAACAACGGGCGCTCGGCCGGCCAGGTTGTCATGCATGTGCATTTCCACCTGATTCCGCGCTGGCCCGACGACGGCCTGGGCTTCCGATGGCCCGCCAAAAAGGGCGACCCGAAGGTGCTGGCCGAGCAGGCCGGGAAGATCCGCAACGCGCTGAAGGCGTAGCCGGCGGGGGTCAGCGCGGGGCGGGCCGGGTGCGTGCAAGTGGTTGCGGCGGAACGGCTTACGGTCGCTTCGGCGCCTCCTTCGGCTCCTTTGGATTCACGACGGTCTCCCAGTCGCCCGGCACGTCGGGCCGCGAGAACTCCTTGGCGTTCGCCTCCGGGTTCACCTCGATGCTCCGGAAGTCGATCGTCGTCACGTTCTCGCTCGTGTCCAGGAGCCGCGCGCGGCGGGGCAGGTAGTCTTTCGCGTCCACCCACAGGACGATCTTCACGTACTGGCGCGCGAGTTCCGTTTCCTTTTTCGGAACGAGCGCCAGGACGAAGCGCTTCTCTTTGTCCTTCTTCTCTTCGTCGGCGTCGCGGCTGACGGAGAAGTGCTTGACGACCGTCTCCTTCTTCTGGCCGAACGGCATCGGGAAGGGGGTCTTCCCGAGTTCGAACGACTCGACGGGCGGCTCGTCAGCGAGGCGCACCTCCCAGACGACGAGTTGCCGCGTCGCCTCCTTCTTGTGGTAGAGCATCCGCCCGTCGAAGACGAAGGTCTCGCGCGGCTTGTCGGTGAACTCGAACCGAAGGAGGTTCGGGACGCCGAACGTGAGGGTGCCCTTGCGTTTCTGCACGTCCTCGTAGAGGGTCTGGTTCAGTTCATAGTCGAAGGGCGCCCGCAGGGCCCGGATCTTGCGGCCGGCCTCGTCCATCTTGTCAAGGGCCTCGGCCACGTCGGGGGGCAGGGGAGCGGGGGGCGGAGCGTCCGGGGCGACGGCGGGCGCCGCCGGTTCGGCCGCACCCGCGGCGGCGCAGGCCGCGGCCCAGACGAGCACGGACACGAGGGTCCGCCGCAGCGTCAGTCGCATGGAGATGTCTCCTTCTTTTCCTCGTGCCGGCCGCGGCGCCACTCGACGG
>CAYGZE010000074.1:0-16516 GCA_964354185.1 uncultured Anaerolineales bacterium
TACGCGGCGCGCCTTGCGACCAAGGGCTACGCGCCGGCCATCGCGGCCGCCGGCGTGCCGGGCGGCGATGCGCCGGGGCCCGCCGCGGCCGAGTATGGTTCCCACGGCGTGGAGGTCCTGGGCGCGGGGGCGCCCAAGGCCGGCCTCCTTCTCAAGCCGCCGCGAGAGCCTGCGGTGCCGATGCCGACCAAGGCCGACGACTGGATCTGCGCGAACGACTTCGGCGCGAAGGCCGGCGACGAGGACGACGACGCCCCCGCGTTCCAGAGAGCGGTGGACGAGGCGGCGAAGCGGGGCGCCTCGACGGTCTACCTCCTGGGCGGCAAGAGCGGCGACCCGAACTGGTACTGGATGAAGGGGGACGTACGCGTGCACGGGTCGGTCGCGCGGGTCATGGGCTTCGGCTTCGTGCGGATCCTCGGCGGGTCGAGCAAGGACCCCGCGTACCCGGAGAGCCTGGCGAAGTTCGTCGTGGCCGACGACGCCAAGGGCCCGAAGACGGTCGTCTTCCAGCATCTCCAGGTCTTCTCGCCGTGGCCGAGTTTCGGCATCGAGGCCCGCGCGCCCGGCCGCACGGTCGTGTGCCGCACCACGGGCGGCACGGTGATTGCGCGGCCGAAGACCACCGTCTTCATGACCAACTGCGTCGGCCACTGCTACCAGGAGCGCGGCTCCACCGTCTGGGCGCGCCAATGGAACACCGAGCGCGGGCCGGAAGCAGTGCGCGTGAACACGCGCAATGACGGTGGGCAGTTGTGGATCCTCGGCATGAAGACCGAGGCCGTCAGCACCAAGGTCGAGACGCTCCGCGGCGGCCGCACCGAGGTGCTGGGCGTCCTCAACTACAACTGCACGGGCGTCAAGGACGACACGCCGTTCTTCCGCGTCGAGAACGGGGCCCTCTCGGTGGCGGGCTACCGCGAGGTCTGCTTCGTCGGCGCCTGGTGGAAGGTGCCGGTGCTGGCCATGCTCGGCGGCAAGGAGGTTCGCCACCCGCCGCACGAATGGCAGACGTGGTCGCTCCTGCGGGCGGGGAAGTAGAGCGGCGTCTCATCGGTTGGCCCTGGCCGGGGCAGCGGTTGTCGTCATGGGCCTTTCGCCGTGCGCCAAGGGCGAGGCAAGCGGAGGCAACACGATGGATGCGATTCCGCATCTGCGAAAGCAGGGAACGGCGGTGTAAAAGAACGACGCGGGCTCCTCGCCCACATCCACGACACCGGCGAGGCCGCACCGGCAGCGGGACAGACGCGTGCCATCGCTCTCCGGAATCTCCCCACAGCGAAGCGCCGCGCCCGGCTCTACGACCTGGAGGCCCGCCGAGTGGCCGTCGCGACCGACTTCGAGAAGGATCACACGCTGAAGACGCAAGCCCGCACGCGGGACTTCTTCCTGGTCGTGGGCGAGTGATCTCCGTTATCTGCCGAAGCCGAACTCCAGTTCGTTGGCCCAGTGCGTGGACCAGTCGTTGTGGAACGCAAACGGGTTGTCCTTGGAGACGCTGCGGCCGGCGGCCAGTTCAAAGGCGTCGCCGCCGTTGTTGATGCGGAACGAGAACTTGACCGTCTGCCCGGCGTCGAGCCGCTGCTTCACTTCCGGCATCTCCGTCCACGGGATGGCACACTCCACGAGGTTGCCCTTCACGACAAGCCTGGCGTCACCTTTCACGGGCCCTCCGTCAACCGGCGCCTTGGGCTGGCGCGGGTAGAAGTGCTTGCGCGGGGCGCCCGGCCTCTGGAGGCAGAAGATCTCCGTCCCCCCGCCGTAGGCCTCGCCCACCTGGTTCAGCGCGTACTCGTAATCCGTGTCCATGTAGGCGCAGAACCGCGGCATCGTGCCGGGCGGGAACGGCAGCAAGGGCTCCTTGTCCTCGGGGACCACGTTGAACGCGATCTGCACGTTGTGCTTGCCGTTGCCCGAGGGGAGGTCGGGGTCCTTGCGGTAGGAGAACCGCCGGACACCCGCGGGCCATTGAGCCTCCCTGCCCTTGTCCTTGAACTTCTCGGGATAGAAGTAGGCGTCGTCGTCGCGCGTTTCGAAGCGGACCATGCCGTCCATGCGGGGCACCTTGGCGGCGAAGTAGAAGCACTTGGCATCGTAGGCGAGGTAGGCGGTCACGGTCCCGCCGCCCTGGCGGTCCCCGTTCTTGAACGGCAGGTAGGCCTTCTCGGTGTTGCTCGCGCCGACGGCCTGGGCGCCGGCCTGCGGGATGACGTCCGCCCAGTCCGCCAGGTTGCCGTCAACCGTGATCGTCCGCCGCGCGATGACGTTCACGTGCATGATCTCGGCGTGGCGGACCTGGCCGTCGCCGCCCGCGTCCAAAGCGGCCGTCAGGCGGTAGGCGTTGTCGGCCGCGGCCTTGCCGCCGGCCACCTTGACGCGGAAGTCGCGCGTCTCGTGGGCCTTGAGGGCGACGGCCTGCTCGGCCGGCTCGAGCGTCAGGCCCTCGACCGTCACGGTGAGTTTGCCCTCGACCGGGCGGTTGAGGACGTTTGTGAGGTGGATCGTGAGCGCCGGTTTATCCGCGATGGGCGCCGTCATGTCGCACGCGATGATCTCGACCGGGTCGATGCCCGTGATGCGGGCCGTCTTGATCGCCCCGAGGAGCCGCGCGAACGAGCCGGGCTTGCCGGTGGTCCGCACGAAGTAGCCCAGGCCGTTCAGGGGCACCGCGATCCGTCCGTCTTTGGCCGGCACGGGGTTGGCGTAGAAGTCATAGAGGACGAACTCGCCGCCGCCGTCGGGCAGTTCCATGGCCGCGTCGGGGCCGACCTCGACCGACCGGAAGAGCGTGCGGTTCCGCTCGTAGGTGCCGCCGAGGTCGCCCACGACGACCACCGTGCCGTCGTCCGGGTCGGCCGGGCCGGTCCGCTCATTCCCCTTTTTCGGCGGCAGGCCGTCGAAGACGAAGACCCACGGCAGGCCGTTCCTGAACAGGATCTCCTTGAACTCGCGCTGCCCCAGGAAGTGCTGGGCGGCGGCGACGGCGGCGCCGGGCGCCCAGACCTGGACGACCGGGCGCTCCTTGCCGTCGACCTTGGGCTTCTCGCTCTCGTAGATGTTGCCGCGGTAGATGCCGGCGGCCCGCTGCTGGCCCATCGCCCGCATCGACGCGATGACGGCCGCCACGCGGTCGTCGGAGTTCGCGACCCAACTCTCGGTGTCCCAGCACCGCACGGGGCCGTACTCGCCCTTCCGGTTCAGCCACTCGGGCACCAGCGCCGGATCGGCCGCCAGCGGCTGGTAATGGATGCTGACGAAGTCCAGCCACTTGAGGAACGTGTCCTTGCCGTCGCAGAACAGTTTGTCGCGCGTGTTCGAGGAGGAGCACGCGCCGCCGATGAGGACCTTGACGCCCGCCTCCTTGCGGGCCTCCAGGACCGCCCGGGCCATGTGGGTGTAGATCTCGCGGTAGCGGAGCATGTCGGCCCCCCAGCCGGAGATGGAGACGCCCTCCCACGGCTCGTTCCACAGTTCGACGGCGTTGATCGGGCCCTTCGGCCAGCCGTACGTGCTGAGGACCTCGGTCAGGTACTTCTGAAACTCGCCGTCGAACGACGGGAGCCACGCGAGGTCTTCCTTGACGCCCTCGATCATCGTGCCGTCGTCCTTGAGCCACGGCCGTCCGCGGCCGGCGGGCTGCTGCTCGCGCGGCGTGTTGCCGCACCCCACCGTGAGCATCAGCGTCAGGTCGTTCGCCATCGCCCAGTCGATATGGGCGTCCTTGATCGTGTTGTAGCCGCCCTCGACGCGGGCGCCCTTGACGCCGAGGCGCTTGAAGACGTTGTAGACCTGCGGCGACATCTCGTGCGGCCAGGGCAGGTCCATCGCGTAGGTCGGCAGCCACACGCGCCCCGGTTCCGGCGTCGGAACGCGGACCGAGGTGCAGGCGAACGCGCGGCCGCGGTCCGGGAGGTCGAACACCAGCGCGTAACCGCCGAAGGTGTCGCCGATCTTCGGCTTCACCTCCACCGTCCCGCCCGCCGCCGGAACGTCCACGTCGACCGTCGTGGAACTCGTATCGGCGATCTTGAAGACGACCGGCTTCCACCAGTCGCCCGGCTTGCCGCGCGTGCCGTATTGGACGACATCGACCTTGACCTTGCCCTTATAGCCGCCGTCGACCTTGAGGAAGAAGGTGAACGCCGCCTCGTCGCCCGGCCAGAGGACGTTCGCGCCGAGGCTGCACCCGGTCTGCTGGACCGAGTAGCCCTTGGCGTCAAGGCCGAACGCCTTGCCGAAATCCTCCATGTCCTTGCCCGTAACCATCTGGCCCAGGCACGGCGCGGCCAGCGCCGCCAGGGCAAACGCCACCAGCCACGGGGCCCACCTCGGCGTCGTCCTCGTGCCTCGTTCCTCCGCCCAGTCGCGTTCTCGCCCGGTGCGCATGAGAGGCTCCTTGCGGGTCTCGCCCCGCGATCACGATGCCGCCCGTACTTCGACGTCTCCCTGCGGCCCGTTAGGGCCTTTCGAGTTCGGCCGCACAATCGCCGTACTTGCCGGCCCACTCCGCTGGGACTGACGCGCCCTGCGCCATCCCGCCGTTGGGGGCAGTGAGTTTGTGGACCTCGACGGCGGCGAAGGCATCGTCCTCGGCCGTGTGGCGATACGTGCGGCTGCCGGTCGGCGTGAACGTCTTGGCCCACCGCGCGACGAAGTACCCGCGGCCAAGCGTTCCATAGACGATCTCGCCGGGGTCGAACGGGTTGAACGCGATCGCGTGCCCGCGAAGCATCGCCAGGCCGTCGCTGGCCGCCGACCACGTCTTGCCGGCGTCGGCCGAGATCCACACGCCGGCCGCGCGGCAAACGTCGTGGTACGGGTCGTCATTCGTGGCCACGGCGATCCGAGTGGGGTCGGTCGGGTCCACGGCGACGTTCGAGGCGAAGAACTCGTCGAGGAGGCGCGTCCACTTGCCCTCGGCGTAATGCCAGAGGCCCGGCCGCGCGCTGCGGTAGCCCACGATGTACAGTCCCCCGAGCGAGTCCACCACCATCTTCCCGGCGAACTTCGGCCCACCGAGGGGCTTGAACGTCTCGCCGTCGTCGGTCGCGTAGACGCTGCGTGCGCCAGAGATGTAGAACCGCGCGGGCTTCCGCGGATCGGCCGCCATCCACGCGAGGCCGGGGCCCACCTGGATCGGCACCCACTGGTCGCCGCCGTCCGTCGACCGGTAGAGCCGGCCGGCGACCACCGCCCACACCTTCTTCGAATCGCCGGGCAGCGCGTAGATGCCTTCGGCGACGCCCTGGCCCTGAAACTCCGGCAGGCCGTGAGCCTTCCCCGCGACGGCCGTCCACGTCTTGCCGTCGGCCGAGCGCAGGATCGAGGCGTTCCCGCCGAACTGGCCCGTCGTGGCATAGACGCGTCCGTCGCGCGTGAAGGTCGCATCGTTTCCGCCGCCCCACGGCCAAGGCTCCCGGCCGCAGAAGGTCCAGGACTTCAGGCCGTCCACGGTCTCCCAGCACTTGCCGGCGTCCATCGCCAGGAGGACCGCGTGGTCCTTGCGGAAGGGGTCGAAGCGGAAGTCGATGCAGCAGAGGCCAGAGTAGCCGCGCCCGCGCCACTCGCCCGGAGCGCCCGGCGTGCGGACGGCCGTGGCGTCGGTCCACGACCGGCCGCCGTCGAGCGAACGCAGCAGGTACTCGCTGCCGCCCGCGTAGACCGTGTTCACGTCCTTCGGGGCGATGGCGATGACCGTCGGGCCGCAGCCCGCGAAGTAGGCCACGTCGATCCGCGAGGCCGCCGTGAGCCGTTTGCGTTCGGGCGTGTCCTCCTGTTGGCTAACGTTCTGTCTCGTGGCCACAGGCTGCCACTGGCGGCCGCCGTCCGTCGAGCGGTAGAGGACGCCGGTGTCCCACGCGCCGTCGGCCGTGTACATGACGTCGGGGTTGCTCGCGGCGACGGCAAAGCCCTTGAAGTTCGAGGTGAAGTTGAAGTCCTTGTGCCGCCTGGCCGGAAGCCCGCCGGAGAGGCTGGTCCACGTCTTCCCCGCGTCGGCACTCTTGCAGATGCCGCCCGGAAGGTGCGTCGGCTCGCCCTCCGGCTTGAAGGCCGTAAGGCAGACCCAGAGCGTGTCGCGCTCCTTGGGGTGGGCCACGACGCGCTCGATGCTCGTGTGCGGCAAGCCGACATTGCGCGGGGCCCATGTCTTGCCGCCGTCCGTGCTCACGAACAGGCCCGTGCCGTCGACGGCGGCGTAAAGTTGCGTGGATGAACCGGCGGCAAAGGCGGCCCCGACGACGTTCCGCCCCTTGGCGTCCGCCTTGTCCGACGAACCTTCAGCCGCGAGGGTCGCCAGCCGCGTCCAGTGCTCTCCCGCGTTGCGGCTCTCCCACACGGCCCCCCACAGCGGGGTTCCGGGGGATCCGTAGCGGCGGCTCGATCCGCCAAAGGCCAGCAGGTGATTCGAGTCTGCCGGGTCGAACAGGACCTTCTCGACAGGGGCCGAGTACATGCCGTCGGACGTGGGCGGAAACCCCTGGCGTTTCAGTTGCCAGGTGCGACCCCCGTCGGTGCTGCGGCAAGGGCCGCTCATCGTGCCGGCCCAAACGACCTTCGGGTCAGTGGGGTGCCACGTGAAGTCGGCGATCTCCCAACTGGGCAGCCCGAAGGTCGGTTGCCAGCGGTCGCCGCGGTCCTCCGAGAGCCCGATGCCCAGGACGTCGCCGCCGATGAGCACGCGCCGCGAGTCGTGCGGACCGACGGCGATGCCCGTGATCCACCCGCCGCAGCCCGGCTCGCCCAGCGTTTGCCAGCGGATGCCGTTGGCTGCCGCGCCGGCGGCCGGCAGGCTCGGGCCGAGGCAAAGAACAGCCAGCGCCAACGCGCGGATCGTCCGCAGACCCATCGTCGCCGCCTCTCCGTCTCTGGGATGCAGGCCGCGCGTCGGCCGTGCTCCTTCACACGCGTCCCCGGCCAGGCGCGTGCGTGCCTCAACGGGTCGCGAACCGGATCCCTCCGGCCCGATCCACCCGAATGCATTCGCCGCCGGCGATGTGGACCACGCGGCCCAGTGCGTGCAGCGACCGCAGGTGGCGCACCACCTGGGCCGTCGTCATCCGCACGTCGGGCCGGGCCGTGGAACCCCCAAAGCAGCAGTGGCGGCAGGCGATGGTGCACCGGTACGTGTACAGGATCCCGGCGACCTGGCACTCGTTCCCGGCCGCCACAATGCCCTTGTCCCGGACCAGGCGGTCGACGCCGGCGCGGCTTGGCGTTCGACCGGTCATCCGTTCGCGATCTCCTCTGCCCCTGCCGCGCCGGCACCCCTTGCACAGGCCTCATGCGACAGGGCGGGACGCCCTCTCCTCGGCCGCAGTATACACCGCGCGGCACCGTGTTGCCCAGCGCCTCGTGGCGTTCCTTGATCCCGCCGTAGGACCGCAGGGAACCTGCCCGACCAGGACCGAGCGGCCGACAGCCACAACGCCGGGCGTCAGGAAGAAGGCCCCGCCAGGAAAAGGCCACTGCCTGCCTCTGGAACAGGGCGTGCTCCTAGCGGAAGCGGTGGTGGGTGGTCCCCGGGGCTGTACCCGATCAAGACCAGGTAGGGCGAGGCCAGGAAGCAGCCGGCCAAGGCCCAGGCGGGGCCTTGCTCGTCCGGTGCCTTGGCTTCCGTACTTGGCCGAAACCGGTCGGGAGCGATCAGGATGCGTCAGCGCCGGCCAGTTCTTGCACCATGGCGAGCCCGAGCCGCTCCCAACTTGCGAGGATCCGGTCGTACAGCGGATAGGGCGGGCTCGCGTCGATGCTGCCCCGCGCATCGTTCCAGGCGACCATGCGCCGCACGCCTTCTTTCCAGGTGATGGTGTAACGGAACCCCAGGTCGCTTCTCGCCGCAGCGTTGTCGAACAGGTTGGGGTACTGGAAGTTCTCCACGCACCACTCGGCGGCCCGGGGGAGCGCCCGCCCCAGGAGCGCCGTCGGGATACCGACGGTCCTGACCGGAGGCGCGTTCATCACGCGGCCCACGGTCTCGTAGTACTCGCGCCAGGTCATCCACTCTTCGCCGGCCACGATGTAGGTCTTCCCGTAGGCCCCAGGGTTGCCGGCGGCCGCCACAAAGGCGCGGGCCACATCGTCGCGGTGGCAGGAGACCCAGAACGACGAGCCGTCGCCCAGGACGATCACAGGCCGGCCCTGGCGTATCCGCTTCAGAAGCGCCGGGCCCGGCCCGAACAGGCTGATGGGGCTCGAAGTGTCGTTATAGGTCGCCGCCGGGCGGAGGATCGTCACCGGGAAGTCGCCCCGCGCGTGTGCCTCGAGGAGCAGGTTCTCACACGCGGCCTTGTCGTAGGCATAGGGGAACGTGGGTGACGGCCCGCGCGGCGAGTCCTCGCGAACCGGATAGCACGGGGCCGGCTTTGTGAAGACGTCCACGGTGCTGCAGAAGATGAGGTGCCCGGTGCGACCGCGGAACGCGCGGATGATGCTCTCCGCATCCGCGGGGTGGTAACCGATCATGTCGATCACGCAGTCGAAGCGGACGGCCGCCTCCGCCTGGGCCTCGAAGGCCGCGTGGTCGGTGCGGTCGCCCAGGAGCACCTTCACCCGGCCCGGAACGGGCACTTCGCTCCCCCCGCGGTTGAAGAGCGTCACGTCGTCGCCGCGCTCGACCAGGCCACGCGTGATCGCCGTGCTGATGTTGCCGGTACCGCCAATGATGAGGATCCTCATGCGGTCTCCTTTGGGCCTAGCTGCGGGGAAGCCCCGCCGCGTTGATTCTACAGGCCTGGTGCGACTTGCACCATCCGCGTTCCGACAGTACCATCAGGCTTCACGTTCAGCACGGAGCCGCCTGTGAAACTGGGCGTCAGTTCGTACACGTTCACCTGGGCGGTCGGGGTACCGGGGCGAGAGCCGGCGCGTCCGATGGATGCCATCGCCCTGCTCCTGAAGGCAGCCGCCCTCGGCGTCCACGTCGTCCAGATCGCAGACAACCTGCCGCTCCACCGGCTGGCGCCGGCCGAACTCGACTCGCTGGGATGCCGCGCCACAGAGCTTGGCATCACGGTCGAGGTCGGCACACGCGGCACGGCAACCGATCACCTCCGGACCTATCTGGAGATTACCCGGCGCCTCGGCGCATCCCTCCTGCGGACCGTCGTGGACACGGCCGATCATCGGCCGGAGGCTCGCAAAGTGCCGGGCCTCCTGGCCGCGCTCGTGCCGCACCTGGAGGAGGCGCGTGTCCACCTCGCCATCGAGAACCACGACCGCTTCCCGGCGACCACGTTCGCGGACATCATCCGCCAGGTCGGCTCCCCCTGGGTCGGTATCTGCCTTGACACGGTCAACTCCTTCGGTGCCCTGGAGGGTCCGGAGCGCGTTGTCAAGACGCTGGCCCCGTTCGTGCTGAACCTGCACATCAAGGATTTCAGCATCCGGCGGGCGGATCACCAGATGGGTTTCACCATCGAGGGCACGCCCGCAGGGCGCGGTCGCCTGGACGTGCTGTGGCTCCTCGCGGAACTCCGGAAGGCCGGTCGCGACCCCAACGCCATTCTCGAGCTCTGGACACCGCCGGCACCGACCACCGAGGAGACGGTCGCCCGGGAGGACGCCTGGGCGGCCGAGAGCATCTCCTATCTGCGCACTCTGATCAAGGACTGAGGCCATGGCCGAGACGGTCGCGATCATCGGCGCCGCGGGCAAGATGGGCACCCGCGTCGTCAACAACCTCCTGAAGAGGCCGTATACCCTCCTCTTCTGCGAGAAGGGCGAGGCCGGCATCGCGTGGCTGAAGGCGCGCGGCCTAGCCGTGACGCCGGCCGACCAGGCGGTGGCCGCCGCGGACCTGATCGTCCTGGCGGCCCCGGACGCCCTGATCGGGCCGATCAGCCGCGAACTGGTGCCGCACGCCCGGGCCGGCGCGACGGTCATCACCCTCGACCCGGCGGCCGCGGCCGTCGGCGAACTGGCCCTGCGGCCGGACCTGAACTACGTGGTCTCGCACCCGTGCCATCCGCCGATGTTCCGGGAGCAGCCTTCGCCGGAGGCCCGCAAGGATTTCTTCGGCGGCATCGCGGCCACGCAGGACATCGTCGTCGCGCTCGCCCAAGGGTCCGAAGAGGCCTTCGCGCGCGCCCAGGCGCTCCTAACGAAGATGTTCGCGCCGGTGGGCAAGGCGCACCGCATCACGGTCGAGCAGATGGCGATCCTTGAGCCGGCCATGGCCGAAGTCGTGGCCGCGTCGGCCGCGTGCCTGATGAAGGAGGCCATGGAGGAGGCGGTCCGGGCCGGCGTGCCGCGCGAGGCCGCCGAGGCGTTCATGTTCGGCCATGCTCAGATCGCCCTGGCCATCGCGTTCGGCGCGGTTGGCTCCCCCTTCTCGGACGCCGCCAAGGTGGCCATCCGCTGGGGGACCGAGCAGTGCTTCCGGCCCGATTGGCGAAAGGTCTTCGAGCCGGAGCGGATCCGAACCGTCATCCGCGAGATGCTGCACCCGAAGGGCTGACGCCCCGGGATCGATGCCAGTCGGCCGCGCGCTTGAGGTGCGCTCAGCAGAGGAGTGTGACCGGATGATCGTAGACGCCCACGCTCACCTTGGCCTGGACGAGGTCTTCGACGAGGACTTCACGGAAGCCGATCTCGTCGATGGGCAAAGGGCCAACGACATCGATGCCTCGCTGGTCCAGCCAGGCACGTGCCACGGCTTGGCTGGCGTCCAGCGCCAGCACGACGCGATTGCCGAGACGGCCGCGCGGCATCCCGGGCATGTCTTCGGTATCGCCAACCCGAATCCGCACCTGGCCGATGCCGAGTACGAGGCCGAGGTCCGCCGGTGCATCGAGCGGCTGCACTTCGTGGGCCTGAAGATCCACCCGTTCGCGCACGCGGTGAACCCCTTGGGCCGGCACGGCCGCCGCGCGTTCGCCTTGGCCGCCGGTTTGGACATCCCCGTCATCGTCCACACGGGGGCCGGGATACCGTGGGCGGCGCCGTCGCTCCTGGCGCCCGTGGCCGAGGCCCACCCGGACCTCAGGATTGTCGTGGCCCACGCGGGCGGCGGGATCCTCGCCGCCGAGGCCGGCCTCCTCGCCGGGCGCTGCGGGAACACGTACCTGGAATGCAGTTGGACGGCCGGGTTCACGATCCGCAGGTGGGTGCAGACGTTCGGCCCGCGGCGCATCCTGTTCGGCTCGGACCACGCCGAGAACGCCGCAGCCGAGTTGGCGAACTTCCGCGCGGCGGGCCTGACACGGGAGGAACTGGACTGGACCCTCGGCCGCGCGGCCGCCACGGTCTTCCGCCTGCCGCTGGACGGTCTGTGCTCGGCCTAGCACAGCGGCACGTATCCAGGGGTGTTCGGCCATGTCCGACTTGCGGTTTGCCGTCCTCGGCTGCGGGTTCTGGTCGCGGTTCCAGATCGCCGCCTGGCGCGAGGTCGGCGGGGCGAGGCTCGTGGCGCTCTACAACCGCACCCGCGCCAAGGCGGAAACGCTGGCCCGCGAGTTCGAGGTCCCAGCGGTCTACGACGACGCCGAGACCCTCTTTCACCGCGAGAAGCTCGATTTCGTCGATATCATCACCGACGTCGGGACCCATGCTGACTTCGTGCGGCTCGCGGCCAGGCACGGCGTACCCGTGATCTGCCAGAAACCGATGGCGCCGGACTACCGTACGGCGCGGCACATGGTCGAGACGTGCCGCAGGGCCGGCACGCCCTTCCTGGTCCACGAGAACTGGCGATGGCAGCGTCCGATCCGCGAGGTCGCCAGGACCCTCGCCAGGGGCAGCGTGGGCCGGCCGTTCCGTGCCCACATCACCTATGTGAACAGTTTCCCCGTCTTTGACAACCAACCGTTCCTGAAGGATCTTAGGCGGTTCATCTTGACCGACATGGGGAGCCACATCCTGGACGTGGCGCGGTTCCTTTTCGGCGATGCTCGTACGCTCTACTGCCGGACGCACCGTGTCCGGCCCGACATCAAGGGCGAAGACGCCGCCACCGTGCTGATGGAGATGGGCGGCGGCACAACAGTCACGTGTGACCTGAGTTACTCCAGCCCCGTGGAGCACGACCGGTTTCCCGAGACGTTCCTCCTCGTCGAGTGCGAGAAGGGGTCGGTCGCGCTGGGACCCGACTACCGCTTGGGCGTAACGACGCGCGACGGCGTGACGCGATCGCGCCGCGTGCCGCCGCCGCACTACGCCTGGGCCGACCCGCGGTACGACCTCGTCCACGCCAGCATCGTGCCCTGCTGCGGGGACCTCCTGCGGTCACTTCGGACAGGCCGGCCTGCCGAGACCCGCGCCGAGGACAACCTGAAGACAATGCGGCTCGTCTTTGCCGCCTACGAGTCGGCAGCCTCGGGCAAGGTGATCGCATTCCGGCGGGGGCGGGACGCCGGGGGCTGACCCCGGGCATGTCCCTGGTGCTGCCCGGTGGTCGATGGTAGACTGATCCGTTGAGGAGGCCCGCACCATGATGGGACTGCTGATGGGCTGCTCTTTCCTGGGGCTGGCGCTCGGCGCGAGTGCTCTGGGCGCCGCGCCTGAGATCGCAGCCGCGCCGGGCACCGGCCCGGAGGCGCTCCCGCGCCTGCGGGTCAGCGAGAACCATCGGTTCCTGGTGACCGAGGACGGGAAGCCCTTCTTCTACCTCGCGGACACGGCGTGGGAACTCTTTCACCGCCTGAGCCGCGAGGAGGCCGACCGGTACCTCGCGGACCGGGCGGCCAAGGGCTTCACGGTCATCCAGGCGGTGGCGCTGGCCGAACTGGACGGCTTGACGGTGCCGAACGCGCAGGGGCATCTGCCGCTGATCGACAAGAACGACCTTATGCGGCCGGCGGTGAAGGACGGGCCGGACAATGACTACTGGGATAACGTGGAGTGGGTGATCCAGCGGGCGGCGGACAAGGGGCTGTACATCGGCCTGCTGCCGACGTGGGGCAAGTATTGCCCGGCGGACACGACGACCCCCGAGAAGTACGGCCGGTTCATCGGCGAGCGGTTCAAGGACAAGACGAACATCATCTGGATCTTGGGCGGCGATCGCCCCGCGCCGACCAAGCAGGAGCAGGACGCCTGGCGGGCGATGGCCAAGGGCATCGTCCTCGGCGTTTGCGGCCGCGAGGATTACAACGCCGTCCTGATGACCTACCACACCAATGGGCCCGGCCACGCTTCCGACTTCTTCCACGAGGACCGCTGGCTCTCCTTCACGGGGATCCAGTCGAGCCACGGGGATCAGATCCTCAACTGGAAGATGATCCAGCGCGACTACGACCGCCTTCCGACCAAGCCCGTGATTGACCTGGAGACGACCTACCCCGGCCTAGCCATCATGAAAGGGATGAAGCCCAGCACCGACGACCACGCGCGGCGATCGGCCTACTGGGCGGTGTTTGCAGGCGCCTGCGGCCACACGTACGGGCACAACAGCATCTGGCAAATGTACGCCCCCGGCCGCGCGGCGGTCCTCAATCCCAAGGCGTTCTGGTACGACGCACTCGATGCGCCCAGCGCGGCCCAGATGGGGTACCTACGGGGCCTGATGGAGTCGCGGCCGGTCCTGAGCCGCGTGCCGGACCAGTCCCTGCTGGCGAGCGACCCCGGCGACAACGTCGATCACGTTGCGGCGACGCGCGGCGACGGCTACGCCATGATCTACACGCCCGACGGCAAGCCCTTCAAGGTCCACCTGGACAGGCTCTCGGGCAAGCAGGTGAAGGCCTCCTGGTATGACCCGCGAACCGGCAAGGCCCGTGTGATCGGCCAGTTCGAGAGGCAAGGCGATCGCGAGTTCGTTCCCCCAGGCACACCGGGCGTGGGCAACGATTGGGTGCTGGTGCTGGACGACCCCCAGGCCGGCCGGGGGTTGCCGCGCCCGGCCTTCGCCCCGTACGACTGGCAGGGGTTCGGCGGGTTCGATACCCACAAATGGGGCGGCTTCCTATTGGCCAGCAACCGGTGGGGCGGCGGCAACGGGCGGATGTGGTTCAAGAAAGGCGAGTACACGTGGTCGTTCTGGACCGAGCACTCCGATGACCTCGACCAGGGGCAGGTCAAGTCCTTCCCGCACGCGGGCATCGGGTGGTTCTGGGGAGACTGGGCCCCGAATAAGGCGCTGCCTGTCCAACTCGGCGAACTGGCCGTGGCCAAGTCCGACTGGACGGTCGTCCTGCCCGAGAAGGCACCGGGGCAGAGTTACGTCGTGTACTACCAACTCTATACGTCGGCCGTGCCCGACCCGAAGAGCGACGGCGCTAAGATCACCGGCGACCTGGCGCTGATCGTCTACCGCGAGGACTTCCCGTTCGAGGACTGGGGCAAGACGCTCGGGGAGTTCGACGTGGGCGACACGAAGATGCGGGTCGTGCACAAGGCACCGGCGATCGGCCAGTCCACCTACCTCATTCTGATTCCCGTGGCCGACGTCGCGAAGCGCGAGGGCCGGACCCTCACGGTGAAGGGCTTCGACATCAAGGCGTGCGTCGACTTCTGCGTGGCCCGGGGCTTCTACAAGCCGACCGATTACCTGATCACCATCCAGACCGGGTGGGAGAGCCGGGCGCTCGACGGCGTGTTGCGGTCGGACGACCTAAGGCTAACGGTGGGCCGGAAGGGCGCGGAGCCCGTTCGTCTGCCTCTGGATGCTCGGTGAGTTCCGGTTCCAACTCGGACGCCGCGCCTCGGCTCGGTCAATGGGCCGTAGGCGGCCTTGAGCGCCGCTAGGGCTTGTTGCCGACGCGTCCTTCGCCCGCCTTGCCGGCGCCACAGGCTCTGTACAGGGGCAGGTAGTAGTTCACCAGGTCTTCGCGCGGAAGCGTTCGCGTCTCGCTGCCCACGGTCTCCTCGACGATCGTCGTGAACGGCAGGTTCCAGTGGTAGAAGCCGAAGGTGAAGGAGGCGTCGGAATCGACCACGGTAAACATGGGCGGGTCGACGGGCTGCTTGTCCCAGGACTGGTAACTGACGCCGCCCAGGAGTTCGACCTTGGCGCCGCCCCGGGCGACGATGTGCCGGGCGCGGCCTTCGGTCTTCAGGCCGAGGATCCACAACTGCCCGCCGTCGACCTCGATCATGTTCGCCTCGGGCGACTCCGGGTTGTACTGCCTGGCCCAGCACTTCTCCCCCGGCCCGAGGAACAGGCCCGACACGGGCAGGTCCTCGATGTAGCACTCGCCGCCCGGCGTCGGCTTCTTGATGAGACCGGACATCCCCATGTTCCGAAGGACCAGCGCCTTGCCGGACTTGTTGTCGAACATGTACGCCTTGCGCGGGCCCTTCCACCCGCCCAGGAGGAAGAACCGCTCGACCACCACGGCCGGGCTCGCAAGGTCCTCGAAGGTGAACACGGCCTTCTCGCCGCTCTGCAGCGTGCCGTCGGGGTCCGCGATGTCGATGATGTTCGACATCCCGAGGATGCGGTTGACGCTGCCGTGAACCCGTATCGGCCGCGTGAACATCGGGTAGTCGTAGGTGCGGGCACGGCGGGGGAAGTAGACCGTGGTCTTGTCTTCCTTGGCGGCCCGGTCGATCGCGTTCTGGAGTGCCTCGCCGACGTCCTCGCCGGCCTTCGACCAGTCCACCTTCACCCACTTCACCAGGTTCGTCTCCCAGGGCACCTCGGGCGTCTCCTTGATGGGCAGGCGGAGGCTCTTGAGGTCGCACGGAGAGAGTGCGTGCCCCTTGCCCTCGTACCATTCGTCGAGGCTCGCGCCGTCGTGCATCCGGCCCGAAGCGTCCTTGACGAGATGGCCGTAGCCGCTCTGCCTGATGTCGCGTGCGAAGAACTTCGGGCTCTCGCTCAGGATGCCGGTCTGGTCCGGGCTGCCGCCGGAGAGGTCGGCCTCGACCAGCGTCAGGCTCTCCCACTTGTTCCGGACCGCCGGCACGCGGTTGACGCTCTTTAGGTCCCGGATCGTCGTGCGGCTGGTGGCATTGAAGAACCCGAGGACGTTCTGGTTCCTCAGCGTGAGATGCTCGAAGACCAGGGCGAACGTGTCACCGGTCTCCACCCCGTGGTCGAACCCTTCCACCGTCACGTACTTGATGAGGCAGGGACCGTTCTGGCCTTGCCGCATGTCGAGGCCGATCCGGCCAGCGCCCTTCGCGTCGCTGCTGCGGATGGTGACGTGATACATGGCCCCCGAATTGTTGGACATGAAGCGCAGGCCCACCGCTCCGGGGTTGCCGCGCCCCACGTCCACGGTCAGGTTCCGGACGTAACTGTGCATGACGTCGCCGGTGCCCTGGCCCTCGTACACCGAGAACACGATCTTCGGTTTCCCAGGATCGCCGAAGCCCGGACAGTTGTCCTTCAGGCGGATGACGGTGCCCGCCTCGCTCTGGCCCTGGTAGGTGAGGAATCGGTCGCGGCTGTGGGCCTTGCCATTGAAGATCCCCACGCTGTCGCTCACGAGGTACGTGCCGTTGGGAAAGTAGAGCGCGTCGGGAATGCCCTTGACCTCGTCGATGGCCTTCTGGATCGCCGCCGTGTCGTCGGTGACACCGTCGCCCTTGGCCCCGTACACGGCCTTGACGTCGACGATGCCGCAGTCGGGCG
>CAYGZE010000075.1:0-16510 GCA_964354185.1 uncultured Anaerolineales bacterium
GGTGCCCGAGTTGCGGCTGTGGATGCTGGTCGTGATCGAGTGAGGGCCGCCGCCCGGCCGCGACGCGTTCTCCAGGGAGGAGCAGGTGCCGATGAACTCAGAGTTCCTGGCCGAGGATCCGTGGCGCGTCTTCCGGATCATGGCGGAGTTCGTGGACGGGTTCGAGATGATGGCCCGGGTGCCGACGGGCATCAGCGTGTTCGGGTCGGCCCGCGCGATGCCCGGCCAGCCCTACTACCGCAAGGCCGAGGAGGTCGGGCGGCTGATCGTCCAGGCCGGCTTCGCCGTCATCACGGGCGGCGGCCCGGGCATCATGGAGGCCGCCAACAAGGGGGCGAAGGAGGCCGGCGGCGAGAGCGTCGGCCTGAACATCATCCTGCCCTTCGAGCAGGTCGCGAACCCCTACCTGACGAAGGTGATCAACTTCCGCTACTTCTTCGTCCGCAAGGTCATGTTCTCGAAGTACGCGGCGGGGTTCATCTTCTTCCCCGGCGGCTTCGGGACGCTTGACGAGTTCTACGACACGATCACCCTGATCCAGACCGAGAAGATCCACCGCCTGCCCGTCGCCCTGGTGGGGAAGGACTTCTGGGGCCCGCAACTCGCGTGGATGCGCGAGACGATGCTCGGGCGGTTCGGATACATCTCGCCGGAGGACCTGGACCTGTTCCGGCTGACCGACGAGCCTTCCGAGGCGGTCGGCCACATCCGCGCCAACCTGGCGATGCGCGACCGCAACATGGTCGGCGCGTCGGCCAAGTGGGACACGCCGGAAGGCAAAGTGATGCCGTAGATCCGCCAGCGGCGCGGGCTTGCCCGGAAGGCCGCATGGACTCGCGAACGCTCATCCGCAAGGTCATCCGCTTCGACGGCGCCCCGCGGATCGGGTACAACCTGCCCGAGCCGTGGCCGAACGACTTTGCCTGGGGCGGCATCGCCGCCGCTCCCGACTTCGCCGAGCGGCGCTGGACCGAGGGGCGCGAGGAGTTCTGGACCGACGAGTGGGGGAACACGTGGCACCGGCTGCACGGCCTCTCGCGGGGCGGCGAGGTCGCGCGCGGGGCTCTCGAGGAGTGGGGCCAACTCGACGCCTATCGCCCGCCCGACCTGGGGCTGGAGTCGCGCTACGAGGGCGCGCGGAAGGCCTTTGCCGCCGCGCCCGACAAGTACCACGTCGGCGGCCTGCCAGGCTGCGCGTTCAACATCTGCCGCTACACCCGCCGCATCGAGAACTACCTGGCCGACTGCCTGCTGGAGCCCGTGCGGGTGCGGCGCCTGAACGGCCTCGTCATGGACGAGATCGAGAAGGCCGTCCGCCGCATGGCCGACGCCGGGGCCGACGGCGTCTTCTTCTGCGAGGATTGGGGGACGCAGGAGCGGCTGCTCGTGTCGCCGCGGACCTTCCGCGACCTGTTCCTGCCGGAGATCGAGCGCCTGTGCCGCGCGGCCGCCGGCTGCGGCCTGGATGTCTGGATGCACTCGTGCGGCTACATCTGGGAGATCATCGAGGACCTGATTCGGGCGGGCGTCCGGGTCCTCCAGTTCGACCAGCCGAGCCTCTACGGCGTCGAGCGGCTGGACGACGCGTTCGGCGGGCGCGTGGCGTTCGAGTGCCCGGTCGACATCCAGCGGACGCTCCAGACGCGCGACGCGGCAAAGATCCGCGACGAGGCCCACCGCCTGTGCCAGCGCCTCGGCGGGCACGGCGGGGGGTTCGTGGCCTGCCGCTACGGTGATGAGCCGGGCATCGGCCTGGAGCCGCAGTGGCAGGACGCGGCGTGCGAGGCCTTCGTCGCGTTCGGCGGCGGGTGAGCCGCCGGCGGGCCCCTCCTCCTCGCTCCGTGCGCCGGGCGCGCCTTGCGTCCCGAACGCCGGCCCCTATACTGGGGTCGCGCCATCCGGCCGAAGCCAGAGGGCTATCCGGATAGGCTCTGAGCCATCGAGGAGCAAGGCATGTTGCGTGACGACCTCTTGCAGGCCATTCGCGAGATTCCGGCGATCGACGTCCACAGCCACCTTGCGCGGGATCGCATGATGGCCCCCGACGCCGGCGCCCTGATGTTCTATCACATGTTGCTGTATTGTCTTCGGGCGGCGGGGGTGCCGGACGCGAAGTTGTGGCCCGGCAAGGGGGGAATGCACGGGCGGGGGCGGCCGCTGGCGGAGTGGTTCCAGGCCTGGCCCGCCATCGAGAACACGGCCTTCGCCTGGGTGCTGAAGTCCATCCTGCGCGACCTCTACGAGTTCGACGAGCCGGTGACGGCCGAGTCGTATCCGCGGCTGGAGGCGGCGTACGCGGCGAAGGCCGGCCGGCCGGACTGGGCGCGGCAGGTGCTGGCCAAGGCGAACGTGGTTCGCGTCCTGTCGAGCGCGCACCAGGTGGCCCCGCTCCGGGAGGGGGAGTCCGACGGGGGCGTGCGGTTCACGTACGAGAGCGCCCCGACGGGCGGGACGTCGGAATTCGTCCCCTGGAAGGACCGGCTTGCGGGGATGGCCAGGCACTTCGGCCGCGAGATCACGACGGCCGAACGACTGCGGGAGGCGGTCGCGAGGTTCTACGCGCCGGTCGACTGGTCGGACAAGCACGCCCTCGTGGCGTGGATCTCGTCGGAGGCGGACTTCCGGCCCGTCGACGACGCGACGATCGACCGGCTGCTCGGCGACGCCGCGGCAGGCAGGGCGATCGAGCCCGGGGGCCTGCGCCTCCTGGAGGCGGCCGTCGTCCGCGCGATCTGCGGGGCCATCCGCGGCCGGGCGCCCGTCTTCCAGATCTGCTACGGCGTCCAGTTCGTGACGCGGGAGGAGAACTCCCTGCACCCAGTCGCCCGGGCGGCGCCCGAGTTCGCCAGCAGCCTGGCCCACCTCGTCGGCGAGTTTCCCGACATCCACTTCAACCTGCTCAACGGCTTCGAGGCCGACGAGCCCGTCTGGTGCGCGATGACCCAGGGGTACCGCAACTTCTCGCTGGCTTGCTTCTGGTGGGAGACGTTCTACCCATCGGTGATGCGCCGCGCGCTCGACCGGCGGCTGGACATGGTGCCGACGCCGCGCCTGATGGCCTTCTTCAGCGACGGCTACTCGGTGGACTACATCTACGGCCGGATGAGCGTGGTGCGGCGCGTGCTGGCGCGCGTCCTGGCGGAGAAAGTCGAGGACGGCTGGTACACGAAGGCCCAGGCCCTCGGGATCGCGCGGGAGATCCTGCTGGAGACGCCGCGGCGGATCTTCCTGCCGGACGAGGCGATCGACTCCTGAACCCCCGCCGGGCGCCGGCGCGGCCCTACCTCGCCGGGACGACGCGCAGGGCGATGTCCTGCTCGTAGGGCGGCGAGGCGACCGTCCGGTTGCCGCCCGCGTGGTCGAGCACTTCCGCCTTGTCCACCGCGCCGGTCTTCGTGTTGACCCACTCGGCCCGCCACTTGCCCGCGGGAAGGTCGAGGACGAGGTCGGCCCGCGTGCCGCCGCGGACGTAGACGGCATAGGCCTTGCCCGGCTGGGCGAGGGCGCGGGCGGTGGCCTTGTCGGGGACGCCGCCCTTGACGACCGTGGCGCTGGGCGCCATCCGGACGAGGTCGAACCCCTCGAGGAAGTCCTTCAGGATGCGGAGTTGCTTCCGCAGGTCCACGCTGCCGCCGCCGGGCGACTTGTAGTCCCGGAAGGTGCCGGCCGGGTGGGCCGGCGTGAAGGAGTAGTCGAGGCTGCTGTAGATGGCGCCGCCGGCGATGAGGAAGTCCCACCCCTCGCCGCGGTAGGTGAAGTCGTCCTTGCCCTTGAAGCCCGTCTCATCGTCGGCCAGGACCCGCCCCAGGCCGTAGTTCATGGCGACCGTGTCGGGCGGGGTGGCGTAATGGAAGTTGAGGATGGAGACGTTCGGGTCGGGCTTCTCGACCTTCTGGGCCCCGTTGGCGATGTTTTGGGCGATGAGGTGCTTCTTCGGCAGGCCCTTCTCGGTCTCGACGATGACGGCGGCGATGCGGGCCTGCCAGTCCAGCGTCACCCCCCCGAAGTACGGTTCGTTGCAGATTTCGTAGTAGAGGTTGTCGAAGGCGTTGCACTCGGCGACGATCTTGCGGACGAAGGCTTCCTGGAAGGGCAGCAGCCCCGCGCTCTTATCGAGGGTGTGGGGGTCGTTCGGCCCGCACGCCCCGACGCCGTTGACGTTGTTCCGCGCGTTCATCGGGCAGGCCTTCCAGAGGTTCTCGTCGTACATCGGGCAGAAGAGGGAGAGTTCCACCACGACCCCCCGCTCCGACGCCCGCGCGAGGAAGTCCTTCAGGCGCTTGAAGTAGGCGTCGTCGAACTTCGCCAGGTCGAACTTGTTGCCGGCGTCGAAGTAGCCCGGCGTGTCGCTCCGGGCCCACGGGCAGGCGTACCGGTTGGGCTTGGGGCCGAGGGGGTTGTCGGTGATGCCGAACGAGCCGGGGATCTCGCGGTAGACGCCGGAGAAGGTGCGCGTGAGGTTGAGGCCGCGCGCGGCCAGTTCGTCCAGGTAGGCGGCGTAGTCGAAGTCGAGGTTGAGGACCGCACCGTAGTGCTCGCCCGAGGTGATGAGGACCGCGGGGCGGCCGCGGAAGAGGAGGTAGTGCGGGTTGTCGGGGTGGAGCCTCAGGGGCTCCGCGCCGGGCCGCCGGCCCGCGGCTGTTGCCGCCGCGCATCCGACCAGGGCGAGGCCGAGGCATGCGCCCACCAGGCCCAGCAGGGATGAGGTGCTCATGGTCCCTCCTTATCGCATAACGCGGTCCCCGCTTGCGTCAACCAGTATGTGCCGCGCGGCAGCGCCGTGCAAGGGGCGGCCCCGAACGCCTTCGGCCTTTGGCCATTGACCCCCCTCGGCCGGACCGGTACGATGAAAATCCTTGCGGACAGGGGACTTGGGGCCAGACGTGAGTCGAACGGCGATGCCTGCGGTGGCGAGAGAGGGGGCCCACGGCGGCGCCCGCGCCCGGAGCCGCAGGGCCGGCGGGTGGACATGGCCGCGTGCGACGCGGCTGGAGCGGGTGTTCCAGGCCGTGGCCGGGGCGTTCCTGGCCGGGGCGATCGGGCTGGGGCTCTTCCTCCAGCCGTCGCCCACGGGGACCGGCACGCACACGATCCTGGGCCTTCCTCCGTGCGGGATGCTTGTCGCGACCGGCAAGCCGTGCCCCACCTGCGGGGTCACGACCTCGTTCGTGCTGGCGGCGCACGGCCGGTTCGGCGACGCGCTGGGGAACCAGCCGTTCGGGCTGGTGCTGTTCGCCCTGGTGGTGGCGGGCCTCGTGGCGGTGCTGGCGACGCTGGCCGCCGGGCGGAGTTGGGGCCCCGCCCTCCTGCCGTGGACCGTGACGACGTTCATTCTGGCCCTCGTCATCATGGGCCTGGTGTCATGGATGTATAAGTGGTCGACGATGTGAACAGGTCGCGGTCCCGCGCCGGAGGCGGGGCGCAGGGGGAGGACATGGGCAGAAAGTCCTGGCCGGGCCGGGGGGCGCTGCTCGCGCTGCTGGCTCTTGCGGCCGCAGGGGCGTGCGGATGCCACTGGCTGTTCGCGTGGGCCGTGGCCCCGCGCCACCCCACGAAGACGGTGAAGGCGGAGTATGTGCTGGCGGCCGAGCAGCTGGTGGTCGTCCCCTACGCGGGCACGGACACGTTGTTCAACTACAGCACGGCGCCCCTGGAGGTGAGCGCGGAGATCGTGAACCGCATCGTGGCCAATCTCCACGGCCGCGTCAAGACGCTCATCAACCCCGTGACGGTGGTCCAGTGGCAGGAGTCGAACGTCGAGTGGCCGAACATGAGCCTCGTCGACATCGGGAAGGCGTTCCAGGCCGACACCGTCCTGTACGTGGAACTGGGGCGGTACACGATGCTGGAGGACGGCTCGGCCAACCTCTACCGCGGGCACATCCAGGCCCGGATCCAGGTGGTCAAGACCGAGGCGGAGCGGAACCCGGTGTACGAGACGAGCGTGGAGGTTCTGTTCCCCCCGGATAACCCGGTGGGGGTGACGGGGACGAGCGAGGCCGTCGTCATCCGCGCCACGAACGCGGCGTTCGCGACGGAGGTGGTGGGCAAGTTCCACGACCGCCAGGTGTCGGCGGAAGGAGGGAAGCCGTGAGGCCCGAGCAGCGGCGGACGCCGGCCGACTGCGGCCGTACCCGGGCCGCCCTCCTCGTGCCGCTGCTCGTCCTGGGCCTGGCAGCCGCCGGAGGGTGCGACGCCTTCGCCTGGATCCTGACGAAGACGATCGGCCCGTGGGTCCCGGAAGACGAGTCGGTGGCGGAGTACTCGTTTGCGGGCAAGAGCGTGCTGGTGCTGGTGGACACGGAGGGCGCGGCCCTGTCGGCGGCGCATCCGCGGCTCGAAACGGTCCTGGCCGAGCGGGTGACCAAGACCCTGGCCGACCGCCATGCGGCGGGGCCTCTGGTTCCGGCCCATGGCGTGGACGCCGCACGGCGCGCGGAGCCCGACTTCGAGCGATGGACGATCGTGCAGGCCGGTAAGTACTTCAACGTCGACCTCGTGCTGCACATCCAGGTGACCGAGTTCCGGCTGAAGGACAGCCCGGAGTCGACGGTGTTCAACGGCTGCGGGGAGGCGGTCGTCCAGGTGGTCTCGACGGAAAGCGCCGAGCGCGTGTGGCCAGTGCTCGCCAGCGCGCGGATCGTCCGTGTGCTCAGCGTGCCGGGCACGGAACCCGAGGAAGCCGCCGAGATGGAGCAGATCATGACCGACGGCCTGGCTGACAAGATCGCCCGCTACTTCTTCACCTATAAGAAGAGCGAGTTGCCGATGCGGCCGAAGGTCCGGTAGGGGGGCCGGTCTGCCACGAAGCGGTTTGACAGGGCGGGGAGGCGGGCCTATACTCCGGTCCATGCGGCACGGGTGCGACATCCTCGACCGGGCGACAGGCGCGCTGCTCGTCCTGGCGTGGAGCGCGGCCCTGGCCGCCGGGTGCCAGTCCACGAAGCGTCCCACCCTTCTCCCCCTTCGGCCGACGTCCGGCGACGCGGCGGGGGCCGACCTGCCGATGTTCCGGATCCGCATTGTGCGCCTGATCCACCGCGTGCGGCCGGACGCGCCGATGGAGGACGTCTGGCGCCTGCTGGGCACCACGAACCTGCCGCACGAGAAGCGGGCCCTGTGGGAAGCGAACGACCTCAGGGTGGGCGACGGGGCGCAACTGGCGGCCGACCGGATGAACGACCTGCTGACCAACACGGCCGACCGCACGGCCGCGGCGAACACGATCCTGACGCGGGAGGACCTCGACTTCCGGATTGCCATGGGGGGCGAGCGCGAGGCACTCGACCTCTTGTGGACGGATGAGGCGGGGCGCCTGAGCGGCCGGCACTTCGACGAGGCCCAGACGGAACTGCGATGCGTGTGCCGCTCGGACGCCAAGGACGCGCGGGCCGTGCGGCTGGCCGTCGTCCCGGAGGTACTCTACGGCAAAGAGGTGTTGCAGTGGGTTCGGACGGAGTCGGGGTACACGCAGAAACTGGCGCGGCGGACGTTCTCTCTGTCGGACCTTGGGGCGGAGGTGCGGCTGGAGCCGGGGCGCCTGCTGGTGATAGGCGGGCGGCGTTCGTCGTCGTTGAGCCTGGGCGGGGCTTTCTTTCACGAGACGCGCGGGCCGGATACGTATGTGCAGACGCTGGTTATCACGGCCGACCGCGTTCTGCCAGGCGCGGGGCCGGCGGAGGCCGGGCCCGTGCCGTTTGTGCCGCCGGCCGGGGCCGCGGGGGGGCCCGGGCGGGGCTCGCCTTAGCGCCCGGCGCCGCGGCCGGTGCGCCGGGCGACCGTGAACAGCCACCACCGGGCCTTGGCGTCCTTGCCGCGCCGGCCCTGCCTGTCGCAGTAGACCTCCCACTCGTCTCCGGCCGAGGTGAGGATGCGGAAGCGGTGTCTGCGAACGTACCGTTCGCCGCTCCCGCTCGTGCAGGGGCCGGTTTCGCGCCATCGCTCGAGGACGGCGGCGACCGGGTGCTCGGCTCCGCGCCAGAGGAACGCGGCCGGCAAGGCCGGCTCGCCGCGCGCCGCGGCCCCGGCGTCGGTGGAGCCGCCGGCGGGCCGAAGCGCCTCGCTGATGAACTGTCTGGGGCGGGCCATGGTCCTTCCTACGCGCCGGCGAGCGCCGGCAGACACCTGCTTGTAACCGGCCGCGGGCCGCAAGGCAACGCCCTGGGGAGCGTCGGGCGAGGGAAGGGGCGCGGCGAATCGCGCGGCGCGATGCGCCCAGTAATCGTTGACAGGCTATCCCGGAATGGGTATATGCTCTAGGGGTTCTCGGGAACTGTCTTGAGAGCCAAGGGAAAGATGTCCGATTCGGGAAAGGGAGAACCTATGGCGAAGAAGAAGACTGGAGCGGCGTCGGTTGTGGTGGCGAGTCGTGTCAAGGACGTGGTGCGGGGCAAGGGGCTCCGCTCGGACGGCTGTCTGTCGGACGCCGTGAACGCGAAAGTCGTCGCGATGATCACGGCGGCGATCGAGCGCGCGAAGGGCAACAAGCGCGGCACCGTGCGGCCGTATGATCTGTAGTTCGCTGCGGCGCGGGGGCCCGTGCTGAGGGGCCGTGCTGCGCCGCGTGCGGGCGTTGGCTTCGCGGCGACCGGCCCGGTCCCATGGAGGACCGACGTCCGGTCGCCGCGTCGTTCATGAGCCGCGTCGGAATCAGGCAGAAGGCGCCGTCTCTCGGGCGACGCACGCGCGGTAGGCCTCGGCGAGGCGGCGCGTCACGGCCCCGGGCCCGCCGTCGCCGATCTCGTGGCGCTCGACCTGCCGGACGGGCATCAGTTCCATGATGGAGTTGGTCAGGAAGACCTCGTCTGCGCCGAGGAGGTCGTTGACCGCCAGGGGGCGCTGCTCGGCCGGGACGGAGACGTCGGCGGCCAGTTCGAGGACCGTCGCGCGCGTGATGCCTGCCAGGAGCCCCTCCTCGACGGGCGGCGTCAGGAGGCGTCCGTCCTTGACGAGGAAGACGCTGGAGACGGCGCCTTCGGCCAGGCGGTTGCGGGTGTTGAAGAAGAGCGCCTCGGTCGCGCGGGCGTTGTGGGCATCGCGCAGGGCCAGCAGGTTCCGCGCGTAGCCGGTTGTCTTGTGATAGACGGTCGGGTCGGTCTCGTTGATGCGGATGTCGGAGATAACGACCGTCGCGCCGTGGGCGTAGTACTCGGCGGGGTACGGGGTCATGGGCCCGGCCGCCACCAGGAGGGTGGCGCGCGGGGCCTCGTCGTCATCAACTTCGGCCTCGAGGGGCCCGCGGGTGGCCGTGATGCGGACGCGGGCGTCCGCGAGTTCATTGGCGGCCAGCAGGCAGGCGATGATCTCGGCGATGCGGTCGTCGGACTCGCCGACGAAGATGCGGAAGGTCTGGCCGCTCTGCCGCAGGCGCGCGAGGTGCCGGCCCAGGCGGAACGGCCTGCCGCCGTACGTGCGCAGGGTCTCGAACAGCCCCGCGCCGAGCAAGAGGCCCGCGTCGGTGGCCGAGACGGTGGCCTCGCGCGTGGGCACGAACCTGCCGGCGACGTACATCTGCTCGGGCTGGGACATGGGCGTCAGGTCGCTCGCCTGTGCCTGGGGTCGTCGATGTGGACGACCCGCCCGTCGATCCGCAGTCGCCCCTCGGCGAAGAGGCGGATGGCCTCGGGGTACGCGACGCACTCCTCCTGGAAGACGCGCTCGGCGATGTCGTCGGGCGTGTCCTCGGCCCAGATGGGAACCGTCCGCTGGAGGATGATCGGCCCCTCGTCGTACACGTTGTTGACGAAGTGGACGGTGCATCCGGAGACCTTGCATCCGCGCGCGACGACGGCCTCGTGGACGTGGTGCCCGTACATCCCCTGGCCGCCGAACGAGGGCAGGAGCGCCGGGTGGATGTTCATGACGCGCCCGAGATAGCGGTCGGGCACGATCCAGTGCGAGAGGAAGCCGGCGAGGCAGACCAGGTCGACGCGGGCCTCGTCGAGCAGCCGGACCATGGCGTCGGAGTACGCCTCGACGGCGGGAGAGTCCTTGCGCCGGACAAGGTGCGTCGGGATGCCGGCGGACCGGGCGATCTCGATGCCGCGGATCCCGGAGCGCGAGGCGACGACGACGGCGACCTCGGCCGCCAAGGCGCCCGCGCGGATCCGGTCGAGGATGTTCTCGAGCGTCCTCCCGCCCCCCGACAGGAGCACGCCGAGCCGGAGCGTCTGGGCCATGGCCGCGCCCTTCCCTGCTGTGCCGAGCCAGAAGTTACGCTTTCCGCGGGCGATGTCAAGAAGGACCGCCGCCGGCTTGACCTGTCCGAGGAAGGCCGCGCCCTCATCTTACCTCGGCGGTCGCCTCGGGGTCGAAGGGGTTCGTGCGGACGGCTAGGCTGAACAGGTACGGGTAGTCGCGCTTGAGGTGCCGCATGTAGAGCAGCCACTCGGCGACGAGGAGCGCGTAGGCCCGCCGGAGGTCGCCGCCGAGGTGTTCGAGGTCGGTGTCCGGCAGGGCCGCCAGGTCGCGCCGATGGGCCAGTTCCTCGGTCAGGTGGAACACGGCCCAGAGGAGGTTGGTGAAGGTGGCGTGCTCGAGGATGTTGGGGTTCTCGAGGAGCCGCAGGAGAAACTCGCGCTTCGCGAGGAGCAGCGCCCGGAGGGCGGCGAGATCGCCGCGGCGCGGGTCCATCGGGCGGGGTGCCGCGCGGCGTCGGCGGCTTTCCTGGGCGAAGCGAGGGTCGGGCCAGTCGCCGGCGCCGGACAGGTCCGCCTGAAGGGCGGCGGCCCCGGGGTCGAACGCCGAGAACGCGCGGACGAGGTCGGACCCGACCTCGCTGAAGAAGGCGCCGATGACCATGTTGAGCTTGTGGCGGAGGGCCCGCTTCTCGTGGGCGCTCAGGATGCGGTGCAGGATGAGGGCCACGAGCAGGACCTCCATGGGCACGAAGGCGATGTCGCCGAGTAGGTAGGTCCAGATGTGGTGGGCATCGCGGAAGATGGCATAGTGGAGGAGGTAGAGAGCGGCCGACAGGGCGACCAGGAGAGTGCCGAGCCAGATCTGCCAGGGAAGCCGTTTCATCGTCCGGCGCTCCATGGAATGCCTCAGGGACGCGCTGGCCGCGCCCGGCTGGCGGCCGTCACGGCGCGATCTCCGTCCCGACGCCGCGATCGGTGTAAATCTCGAGGAGGAGCGAGTGCGGCACGCGGCCGGAGATGATGTGCCCCTTGCGCACGCCGCCCTTGAGGGCCTCGAGCAGGCACTGGACCTTGGGGATCATGCCGCCCGAGATGGCGCCGGACGCAAGGAGCCGCTCGACCTCGGCCTCCGAGATGTGCGACAGCAGGCTCGACTCGTCGTCGGGCTTCGCGCGGATGCCGTGGGTGTCGGAGACGTTCACCAGTTTCTCGGCCTCCAGGGCGCGGGCCACCGCCGAGGCGGCCTCGTCGGCGTTGCAGTTGTACTTCTGGCCGTCGGCGCCGATGCCGATCGGCGCGATGACCGGCACCGTGTCGAGGTCGCACAGGCCGCGCAGGAGGAGGGCGTCGACGTTGACGACCCGGCCGACGAAACCGAGGTTGGGCCCCCCTGCCCCGGCAGCCGAGAGCGGCTCGGCGCGCAAGGGGCAGCGGCTCTTGGACGTGAGGCTCTCCGCCTTGGCGCCGGCCTCCTCGAGGAGGCGCACGATCTGGCGGTTGACGTCGGTCGCCAGGACGTCCTCGACGATGCGGAGTTCCTCGGCCCCGGTGTAGCGGAGGCCCTGCACGAACGTGGCCTTGAGGCCCGCCTCCTCCATCGCGCGGGTGATGGCCTTCCCGCCGCCGTGGACGACGACGGGGTGAATGTCGACGGCCCGCATGAAGGCGATGTCGGTGCAGACGGCCTGAAGGTCGGCGGGCACGTCCATGAAGGAGCCGCCGAGTTTGACGACGACGATCTTATCCCGGAACCGCCGGATGTACGGGAGGGCCTCGATGAGGACGGCGGCCTTGGCGATGGCCTGTTCGACCATGGGCATCCACCTCTCGTGAGGCGCCGGGCCGCGGCTCGTCACCCGCCGGAGTCGGCGCGTGCCGCCCGCGGCAGTACGTGTTTAGCGACCCCAGGTGTGCCACGGCTTGCTTGCCAAGCCGTGCGCTCCGAAGTCGCTCCCGGTCCTCCTGCCACGGGTTGCCAGCAACCCGTGGCACCCGGCTGACGGGGTCGCTAAACACGTACCCGCGGTACGCGTTCATCGTATCGGGTCGGCGCCGCGCGTCAAGGGTTGGGGCCCGAGGGGCCGCCGGCGCGCGCGGGGGATCGGGCGTCGTAGAGGCTCATCACGCGCAGGCGCCGAGCCATGCCCTCGACCCCGTCCGCATCCAGCGGCTTCTCGGTCAGGAACCGAACGGCGCGTCGCTCGCCCGGCAGGAGGTCGAGGAAGTTGTCGGCGAAGCGGCCGGGGATCCCCTCGGCCGTCAGGCATACGGCGAGGGCGAGATGTGAGGCGGCCACCTCGACGACGGCGCCGGCTCGGGTCTTGCGCGCCCGAGTTCGGATGCCCGGGTCGGCCAGCGGCGCGCCGGCCGGCGGGCCGGAGAGAAGGAGGGTTCTGCCCACCGCCTTGCCGTTCACGCGGAGTTCCGCGACGGCATACAGCGCGGCGGCGTCCTCATCGGACACCTCGGCCCAGCGGAGTTCGAGCGGCTCGGACGTCTTGCCCGGCTCGAGCCGCTCGGCCCGGCGCCCCTGGCGGAGCAGGCGGCCATCATGGGTGCGGCCCTGCCAGGTCAGTTCGGCGTCGGCCGGGGCCGCCTCGAAGTCGGCGGTGGTCCAGATGCGGACCCCTTGCTCGTCCGAGAGGCCGCTGACGAGGTAAGGCGCGAAGAAGCGGCGCGCGGCATAGTGCAGGGCCTTCCAGCGCCCGAAGTGGTCGAGGCTTGCCCAACTGAGGACCGGCCAGCAATCGTTCGCCTGCCAATAGAGGGCGCCCATCGTCCGCGGGGCGCTTCGGCGCCAGTGCTCGACACCCGTCTGGAGGGCCAGGGCTTGGTAGACCTGGGAGAGGTAGGCGAGCGCCGCGAAGTCCTTCGGCTCGCCGAACCACTGCCGGACGGCGCGGTCGATCTTCTCGTTGCCGCCGCTGGACTTCTGGTGCTGGAGCATGGCGGGCGAGTCGAGGCGCATCTCGCCCTCCGGGATGACCGTGCGCAGGGTCTCCATGGCAGGGATGCTCTGGAACCCGAACTCGCTGACGAAGCGGTGCTGGCTGTCGAGGTAGTTCCGGTGGTCGCCCTGCCCGTGCCAGACGTTCCAGTAGTGCGAGTCCCCGCTGGCCGGGTCGTTGGGATGGCCAACCTCGTGCGAGGTGGGGGATGAGGGAATGTAAGCGCGGCGGCCGTCGCAGGCGGCGACGGTGGCGGGCAGGATATCGTGGAAGATCCGCTCGTACCCGCGCCAGACGCGCTCGGGATGCGTCTTGCTCCATCCCCACTCGAACCAGCCGCTCTCGATCTCGTTGTTGCCGGCCCACAGGGCGAGGCACGTGTGAGACCGCAGCCGTTTGACGGCCGCCTCGGCCTCCAGGCGCACGTTCCGGGCGAACGCCTCGTCGTCGCCGGGATAGAGCGCGCAACTGAAGAGGAAGTCCTGCCAGACGAGGATGCCGCACTCGTCGCAGGCGTCGTAGAACCGCTCGTCCTCGAAGTACCCGCCGCCCCAGACGCGGAGCATGTTCATGCCGACGTCGGCACAGTCGGTGACGAGGCGGCCGTACGTCTCTGTCGTGACCCGGGCGGGGAACGCGTCGGCGGGGATCCAGTTCGCGCCCTTGGCAAAGAAGGTCCGGCCGTTGACGCGGAAGTGGAATGACCGGCCCCACGCGTCGGGTTCGCGGACGAGTTCCAGGCGCCGGATGCCCACGCGGACGGCGCGCTCGTCCACGACCTTCCTGCCGGCGCGGAGCCGCAAGGTGAGGCGGTAGAGCGGCTGCCCGCCCAAGCCGTTGGGCCACCAGAGTTCCGCGCCGGCGATGGGGATGGCGACGGCCGCGCGCCCGTCTTGCAGGGGCGCTTCGGCCCGGCCGATCACGGTCCTCCCCTTGGGCGCCTTGGCGGCGACCTCAAGCGTCAGTCCCTGCATGGCGGGGCCCTGGACCTCAACGGCGACGTGGAGGGTGCCGGTCCCGTCCTCGGCCGGGTCGCCCCAGGCGTCGAGCGCGCCGATCAGGGCGCGGGGCACGATCTCGAGCCGCACGGGACGCCAGATGCCCACCGTCAGGAGCGTGGGGCCCCAGTCCCAGCCGAAGTGGCACGGCGCCTTGCGGACGAACGGGGCGTTCGGCGCCCGGGCAACGCTGGCCAGGGGCACGCCATAGGCCGCCGCCAGGGCCTTCGCCCGGTCTTCGGTGCTCTCAAACAGGACGCACACTTCGTTGTCGCCTGCGGCTAGGGCTGCCGTCACCTCGAAGCGCCACGGCATGAACATGTTGTCGGCGCTGCCGACCGGCTGCCCGTTGAGAAGCACGCGGGCGAACGTATCGAGGCCCTCGAAGACCAGGTAGGCCCGTGCGCCCGCCGGTAAAGCCGGGGCGTCGAACCGACGCCGATAGGCCCAGCGGGATCGGCCGACCCACTGGACTGCGTCCTCGTTCGTCCCGAAGAAGGGGTCCGCGAGACGGCCGGCGGCCATCAGGTCGGTCTGCACGCATCCGGGCACTTGGCCGGGCAGCCACTCGCCGGGCGAGCCGTCATCGGTCCGACAGAACTCCCACGCCCCGTCCAGGGAGAACCGCAACGTGTTCATGTAACCTCCAGCTGCCTCTGGTCCGTGACGCGGCCCGTTCGCCGCCGCGAAGGAGCACGGGGCAGCATTGTAGCGAGGGAAGCGGCGCCTGCGCCGGAATTCTGCGCTGCGGCGCGGGGGGCGGCGCAAACCCGATCAGAGCGTACCTGAGCGCGCCGGCCCCCTTCCCGCTCGGTGCACCCCCCAGGAGGGTGTGCGGGCCGACTCTGGGGAAACCCCGTGGAATCCTCGGCGGCTGGGCGGCGCAGGACGTGACGGCCGTCCCAAGGGTGGAGGGACCGGTTAGGCGTCGCTTGAGGAGGCATGGGATGCATCCACCGAGCGCTGATCGGGCGAGCCGCACGGACGCCTGAAACAGGGGCCGGGCGCGCGCCCTATCGACAGGCTGCCGCGCCGGGAGCGGCTGGGGTCGCCGGGTAAAGGCGGCGGCGGGATGCTCGGGGAGGCGAACGTGAGCGCACGGATGAAACTCGATTTCTCCAACTTCGGCGATCCGGAACTCTCCGAAGACCTCGTCGAGTACCTGGTACAGGAGGAGGCCGAGGCCCGGGCGCTGCACTTCGGCCGCCTGTGGGCCTACTACTGGAACTCCATGACGCCGCTTGGGGCCGGGGTGCCCGAGGGAGAGCGCAACGCCGACTGGATGGTGTGCGCGCGGCCGTACAGCCAAGCCCAGGAATTCGGCCTGCCGGCCCGGATCACAGGTCGGTCGCACCTGGGCTACGGCGGGGTCGGCGTGCCGCAACCGTCCCTGGTCCGCAAGGAAGTCGTCATCGAGAACGACATCGGCTGGCGGATCGACACGGGGGTCCACTTCCTGGCTGGTCGTCCGATCGGCATGGAGAGCCTGGCCCGGCGCCCGGAGGACGCGCGGCAAATCGAGTCCGCGCTGCGGGCGGTGTGGGACGCAAGCGGCGGGCTCGCCCTGATCCAGGAACTGGGGCTCCTCGGCGCGGTGTACGGCTTCGTGGACGTGGTGGTTCGCGCGGCCCCGGCTGCGGGGGTTGCTGAACCGCAGCCCGGCGCTGACGAGGCCCCGCAGGCCGCCGCGTCGGTCTCCCTGGAGGCCATCGAGGCGCCGCGCGTGCTCCCGATCCTCGACGAGAACGACTACCGGCGCGTGCGGTACTGGTTGCAGGTCTTCCGCAAGCAGACGAACCGTATCGCGCAAGGGGGACTGCTGAGCGGCGCCTGCCGGATCGAGGAGGTGGCGGTCCTCGAGGTCCTCGGCCCTGCCTGGTGGCAGCGCTACGAAGACGGCCGCCTCGTGGCCGAAGGAGAGAACCCGCTCGGGCGCGTGCCGGTGGTCCACGTCCAGAACCTCGCCAACCCGATGCATTACGAAGGCGCCGGCGAGGTGGAACCGCTGATCCCGCTTCAGGACGAACTGAACACACGCCTTTCGGACCGGGCCAACCGCGTGACCTTCCAGAGTTTCCGGATGTACCTCGGGAAGGGCATCGAGGGCTTCGAAGACCGCCCCGTGGCCCCGGGGCGCATGTGGGCCACCGACAACCCTGAGGCGTCCATCGACGTGTTCGGCGGCGACGCGGACTGCCCGAGCGAGGAAGCCCACGTCGCCGAGTTGCGCGAGGCGATGGACAAGGTCTCGGGGGTCACGCCGCTGGCCGCAGGGCTGCTGCGGGACCAGTTGGGGAACCTCTCGAGCGCGACGGCGCTGAAGGTGGTCCTGACGGGAACCCTGGCGCGGCTGGAACGCAAGCGCGTCACGTACGGCCAGGGCCTCGTGGAGGTCAACCGGCTGATCCTCGAGGCGCTGGACCGC
>CAYGZE010000076.1:0-5457 GCA_964354185.1 uncultured Anaerolineales bacterium
ATCGCGAGTTGCCAGAAGAGCATCGCCACGCGCGGCCGCCGCCCGCGCGCCGATTCGCCCTTGTGGCCCGGCCGCCCCCGGCTGGGCGTCACCCGCCCCTCCGCCGCCAAGTCCCAGACCCGCGGCGCCGCCAGGAGCCGCGCCGACTGCTCCCAGAACCGCACCTCCGCCGTGTCGTGGAAGTAGAGGCCGTTGGCGACGATCCCGTGCCGCGCGGGCGGCACGCCCGTCAGGAGCGTCGCCTGCATGGGCAGCGTCGTCGCCGGGAGGACCGGCTCCATCGGCAGGCACGCCCCGCGCCCGGCCAGGGCCGCCAGCGACGGCACCTGCGCGACGAGATCGACGCTCAGCCCGGCGACGTTGACGACCAGGGTCCTGTGCATGAGGTCCGCCTCCCCTACACGCTGTCTCAGAACCGGTTCGGGTCTCCTTCTTCACGTGCCACGGCTTGCCTGCAAGCCGTGATCTTCGGTTCTGAGATCGTTTCTTGGGACCCCATCTTACCCGCCGCCGTTGCCGGGTGCCACTGGCGGCTTGACCGCCAGTGCTGTCCCCCGCGGCCGACACGGACAACAGGCCGCCGCAGGCGGTGCCGTGGTTCCTCCCCTCTCCCCGCAGGGAGAGGGGGCGGGGGTGAGGGGAATCCGCTGCCCTGCCCGGCCTTCCCTGGCCGGGTGCCACTGGCGGCTTGCCCGCCAGTGCTATCCGCCCGGGGCGATTGGCGCCACCCGCGCGCAACCGGCGGCGACCCGGACCTTGACGAGACGCTCTCCTGTTGCCAAGATGCCAATATGAACCTGGCGGCCGCGTGGGCGGGCCGCTGGGAGAGGGGGCGTCGAGAGGAAAATGGTATTGTGTCCCCAGATTCCTTACAAGGTAAGCTTTGCCCTTGCAGATGAATAGCAATCAAGGAGATGCTTATGTGGTCCGAAGATTCATCAAGCAAAGAGGTCAGGCACGTGCATCCCTTGGATCACCCATGGTGCAAGGCAACCCAGCCTAGAAACCTTGAGGTTTTCTTGCGCAACCTTCACGAACTTTTGCCTCAAGGATCGTTCCTTTTCTTGGAGGGAGTTGTCATAGATCCTGATCTAAGGACATATCTAGCATCCCACCAACCTCCTGGTTGCCCCGCCGTGGAGCTGACGACCATTCACTGCAGCGCTCATAGTCCGCCGGGATACCATATTCCGGTGCGCGAGGAAGTTCTAGCGGTCATAGCGGATTTCTCGAGGATGTGGTATGAGACCGGAGCGGTAACACCAGGCTTGGAAAACGACCCTTACGCCGCGCAGGCGCAGGTCTGTGATCACATAAAAGCGTACGTTGACGATCGTGAGATAATGGTTTGGTATGACGTAGGGAGCCCAGGGGCTTGGTTATATTTTGCTGACTGCATAACGGAGTCTGCACTCCTAGCATTCTGCGGCCGTGTGGGCTGCGAAGTAGAAGAGATTTCCGCTGGAGGCGGAATCGCACCGTAGGTGGCTGGAGGTAAAGGTGAGGAATGCAGGGAATTCCGGTGACATAGACCTTATTTCCCCGTTGTCGGCTTGCGCCCGGGGCGGCGGGGGGAGAGCAGACGCCGGAGGCGGCCGTCCGCGGTCGTTTCTTTTCCTCGCCCTCGCTGTGCCTTGCGCTCTTGGCCCCTTTGCGTGGGACGCCGTGCCGGAGCTGTTGCCGTTCCTCAGGCACTCAGGCACCTGCCTGCCGGCAGGCAGGCTCGGTTCCCCAAATCACCCAGTTACCGCACTTTGCGGGCCGTGTCGTCCACTCCGCACCCGCACTCGTAAGTGCTGTTCTCCGCGTCCTTTGCGCCCTTTGCAGCAAGAACGACAGCCGCGAGCCGCGGGCCCCGAGCGACGAGCCAAGGCCCGGCGTAGGCCGCCCTTCGTCCCAGTCCCCAGTCCCCGGTCCCCGGCTGTTAGTCCCGGTCCCCCCTGGCACGGCCACGGGCCGTGCCGTGGCAGGCAGTCCCCGGTCCCCAATCCCGGAATTGCTGTAAGTCTTATGGACGTATCGCTAGCCATAGGGGGTAAAAACCCGGTCAAAAGCGCCGGAAAACCGACTAAAAGTGTCAGAGTTCGGGCGCAAAGCGTCAGAAAACGATCGGAAAACGATAGTAAAACGACACGTTTCGTCTTGCCTATCTTAACATCCGGGACGCCCGACGCCCCTGGCGCTAGCGCCAACGCGGTTTTAGCCCGCCGGAGGCCCCGAAAATCGGCGAATTTCGCGCGCGCCAACCCGTTTTTCGGATTGTAACAAGGTGACTTACAGCAAAATCGGGGGGTGCGCAGCGGCGGCCCGCGCAGGCCGCTGGGAGCGCATCGCGACGGGGGCGACGGCCTGACGGCGTGGGAGCGGCATCGGGCAAATCCGATCCTACGCCCCGGCCGCGACCGGTGGGACCGCGATGCGGTCTACAAGCCCGCCGCCGTTTTCGACGGGCGGCGGTGGCTCCTGTGGTACAATAGTCGGCGCGGCGACATCGAGCAGATCGGCCTCGCCGTCCACGAAGGCGAGGACCTGGGGTTCGAGGGCCCGCCGGCTCGCCGGTAGCCGCAGGCGGAAGGAGAAGGGCCATGAGGGGATTGGCGGTCGGTGCCGTCGTCGTGATGATCCTGAGCGCACCTGCGGCGTGGGCCCGCGAGGCCCGCAGCAGCCGCGGGGCCCCTCGCCAGTCGCTCGAGGCGATGGTCGAGGCCGAGTGGGCGGCCCAGGAGGCGGCCCGCGGGCGCGCGCCCGAGTCTCCCGAGGCGATCCGCGATGCCCTCGACCGGGCGGGGCGGCTCCTGGCCGACCTCGCAGCGATGCCGCACGCCCCGGACCTCGCGCCCGAGGCCGCGGCGCTCGAGCAGCTCCGCGCCCAGGCCGACGGGCTCGACGCCCTCGACGGGGCCGCGCGGCTCGCCCTCTACAAGGCCGTCCGCGCGGCCGGGCGCGAAGCGGCGCTCAAGAACCCCCTGTTCGCCGACACGCCCCTGGTCTTTATGAAGCGGCGGCGGTTCATCTGCCAGATGCTCCACGAGTACGTCGCCTACTTCGACGATTACGGCGGCGTGCTGGGGGGCGGCGTGTACGTCCTGGAGAAGCCCGGCCGCTCGCTCCAGGTGCGCGACCTCGTCGGCGGGCGCCTGCCGCCCGGCTGCTTCACGACGCTCGCCCTCTCCTACGACGCGAAGCGGGTCTACTTCGCCCAGGCCGAGTGCACCGGCCGGCCCGTCCCCCTCGGGGCGCCTAAGCAGGCCTTCTACCACGTCTTCGACGTGGACCCGGCGGGGGCGGAACTCCGCCAACTCACCGACGGCCGCCATGACGACTTCGACCCGTGCCCGCTACCCGACGGCGACATCGCGTTCATGTCCACGCGCCGCGGCGGGTTCACGCGGTGCAACAACCCCTGGGAACCCATCCCCGTCTACACCCTCCACCGCATGGACGCCGACGGCGAGCACATCCGGACCCTTTCGTTCCACGAGACGAACGAGTGGCACCCGAGCGTCCTGGGCGACGGGCGGATCGTCTACACGCGGTGGGACTACGTCGACCGGTCGGCGGCCAACTTCCACGGCCTGTGGGTCACCAACCCCGACGGGAGCAACCCGGCGGCCCTGTTCGGCAACTACACGGGGCGGATCAACGCCTGCTTCCAGCCGCACGCGGTTCCCGGCTCGCAGCGCATCCTGTTCGTCGCGGGCGCCCACCACGCGAACGTCGGCGGGTCGCTCGTCCTGCTGGACCCGTCGCGCGTGCGGCTCGACCCCGAGCACGGCACGGACCGGTTCGACGCGATTGAGGTCCTCACGCCCGAGGTCTGCTTCCCGGAGGGCGACCAGGCGGACGGCGGCTGGCCCAAGACCTACTTCCACAGCCCGTGGCCGCTCTCCGAGAAGTACTTCCTCGTCTCCTTCGGCCGCGGGCCGCTGCCGGGGATGAGCAGCGGTGGCAAGGAGGACACCACCGGCCTCTACTACTTCGACCGCTTCGGCAACCTGGAACTGCTGTACCGCGACGACCGCTGCGCCAGCATGTACCCGATTCCGCTGGCGCCTCGCCCGAAGCCGCCCGTGGTGCCGAGCACGCTGAGCGCGGGCATGGGCGAGGAAGGCGAGTTCGTCCTGACGGACGTCCGCCGGAGCCTGCTGCCGCTGCCGGAAGGGCGGCCGATCCGGGCGATCCGCATCTTCCAGGTCCTCCCGAAGACGACGCCCACCGCCAACCAGCCGCGACTCGGCCACGCCAACGCCGAGGGCGCCCGCGCGCTCGTGGGCACGGTGCCCGTCGAGGCCGACGGGTCGGCCTACTTCCGCGCGCCGGCCCGCAAGCCCCTCTACTTCCAGGCGATCGACGAAAGCGGCCGCGCCGTCCAGTCCATGCGCAGCGTCACGTACCTCCAGCCGGGGGAGCGGCGCGGCTGCGTCGGCTGCCACGAGCCGTCCGACACGACGGCCGCGCCCCGCTCAACGCTGGCGACGCGGCGGCCGCCCTCGACCATCCGGCCCGGGCCCGACGGCACGCGGCCGTTCGGCTATCCGCGGCTCGTCCAGCCCGTCCTCGACCGGCACTGCACCCGCTGCCACGACGGGACGGAAGGGCCCGACAAGAGCCCGCTCATCCTGACGGGCGAGCCGGCCGACGAGTTCACCCGCTCGTACGAGGCCCTGCGGCCGTACCTGCGGTGGTACGAGTGGGGCGGCGAGAGCCTCGCGGGGACCGTCACGCAGCCCGGCCACGCCGGGGCGACCGAGAGCCGCCTCTGGGCCATCCTCGCCGACGCGGCCCACGCCGACGCTGTCCGACTGGCCGACGAGGATCGCGAGCGCCTGGCCGTCTGGCTCGACGGCAACGTGCCGTTCTACGGCACGTACGAGGCGAAGGCGCGCGAGGCCCAGAAGCGCGGCGAGGCCGTGGCGCTGCCGGAAGTCCAGTGAACCCGCGCGGCCGCCGCGCAGCGTGCGACCGGAAAGAGACCGTGGGGTCTCTGCCGATCCGAATCGCGTCTTGCTCGCTCTGCCTCGCGGCCGCCTGCCTGCCGGCGGCCCGTGCGCCCGCGGCCGAGCGGGTCGTCTCCGTCGGGGCGGGCAGTTGCGCCGCCCTGCTGCCCCCCGGCGCCAAGGAGCCCCAGGCCGAGATCTACCGGACCGAGGCCGCGCGCGGCCCGATGCCCACGACCGACTGGTGGAGCAGCGTCGCGTGGATGCCCTACTCCGAGCGGCAGTACCCGCACCCGCTGGCGGTCCGCTGCACGCCGAAGGGCCTCCGCGTGTACTATCCGGGCCCGGACATCCGGGCGGACCGCTCGGCCATCTTCGGCTTCATGCCCGAACCGGGCGAGGGGAACCTCGTGCTCGGCCACTCGGCCCAGGCCGAGTTCCCCGACGCCCGGGTCGACGGCTGGAGCGACTGGTTCGTCCGCGTCGCCTTCGTCGCGGGCGACCGGGCGATGCGCGTCTC
>CAYGZE010000076.1:5557-8217 GCA_964354185.1 uncultured Anaerolineales bacterium
ACGCCTACGCGCACGTCGTCGACACGAAGGTGGCGTGGCGCTACGAGCGCAAGGAAGGCGCCGTCGCGACGACGTTCACGTTCACGACCAGGGCCTGCGAGGGGAACGAGGCGGCGACGCTCTTCGCCCTGTATCCGCACCAGTGGCGGCACGCGTCGCTCAAGCCGCTCGACCTGGGATACGACTCGGTCCGCGGCCGCATGAAACTCGCGCGGGGGTCCACGTTCACCACGCGGACGCCGCTGCCGGGCGTCCTGCCCGCGCTGCCGCCCGCGGGCCCGGACGAGAAGGCCGCGCTCGCCGCCCTCCTCGACGAGGAGGCCCGGGCCTCCGTCCCCGGCCCGAGGGACGTCTATGGGGAGGCCAAGTGGCTCGGGAAGATGGCGGCGCTCGTGCCGCTCGCGGAAGAGACGGGCAACGCAGCGGCCCGCCAGAAGTTCCTCGACGCGATCCGGGGGCGGCTGGAGACATGGTTCACCGCAGCCGACGGCGATCGACCGAAGCCGGCCGCCCTGTTCTACTACAACGCGACGTGGGGCGCCCTCGTCGGCTACCCGTCGGCCTACGGTGCCGACACGGCCCTGAACGACCATCACTTCCACTACGGGTACTTCATCCGGGCGGCGGCCGAGGTCGCCCGCGGCGATCCGGCCTGGGCGGCGCCCGGGCGATGGGGCGGCATGGTCGACCTCCTCATCCGCGACATCGCCGCCGGCCGGCGCGACGACCCGCAGTTCCCGTTCCTCCGCTGCTTCGACCCGTACGCGGGCCACTCCTGGGCGTCGGGCGACGCACGCTTCGGCGACGGCAACAACCAGGAGTCGTCCAGCGAGTCGATGAACGCGTGGTGCGGCCTCATCCTGTGGGGCGAGGCGACGGGCGACGCCGCCGTCCGCGACCTAGGCCTCTACCTCTATGCCACCGAACTCGCCGCCATCGAGGAGTACTGGTTCGACGTCCACGGCTCGAACTTCCCGGCCACCTACACGCCGTCGGTCGTCACGATGGTCTGGGGCGGCAAGGGGGCCAACGGCACCTGGTTCTCGGCCAACCCCGAGATGGTCCACGGCATCAACTGGCTCCCCATCCACGGCGGGTCGCTCTACCTGGGGCGGTATCCCGAGTACGTGAGGAAGAACTACGACGCCCTCGTGGCCGAGAACGGGGGGACCGCCTGGGACGCCTGGGCCGACCTCGTGTGGATGTACCGCGCGCTGGCGGACCCGGACGACGCCTGGCGCCAGTTCCAGGCCGCCGGCCCGAAAGCGCCCCTGGAGGCGGGCAACTCGCGGGCGAACGTGTATCACTGGATCCAGGGCCTCCGCGCCCTGGGCCAGGTCGACCGGACCGTGACCGCCGACCATCCGCTGTATGCCGTGTTCCTCAAAGGCGGCGAGCGGACCCACGTCGTCTACAACATGCAGGACCGCCCTCTGACGGCGACGTTCTCGGACGGCGTCCGCGTCACGGCCAAGGGCCGGGGCTTTGCCATCGTCAGGGCTCGCCGCTAGGCGCCGCGCGGGCTTGACGCACACGCCGGGGCGGCTAGGATGGCGGGACCATGGGAGCCAAAGAGAAGATCAAGGTCCTCCGCGGCGACCTGACGGACCAGGACGCCGACGCGATCGTCAACGCGGCCAACAACGACCTGCAACTCGGCGGCGGCGTGGCGGGGGCCATCCGCCGCAAGGGCGGGCCTGCCATCCAGGCCGAGTGCGACCGCATCGGCCCGATCCCCCTCGGCGAGGCGGCCGTCACCGGCGGCGGCAACCTCCGCGCCCGCTGGGTCATCCACGCCGCCAGCATGCGCCTCGGCGAGCCGACGGCCGAGGGGAACCTCCGCCTGGCGACCCGTAACAGCCTCCTGCGGGCCAAGGAGAAGGGCCTCCGCTCGATCGCCTTTCCCGCGGTCGGCGCGGGCATCGCCGGGTTCCCCATGGGCCGGTGCGCGGAGGTGATGCTCGAGGAGGCCCTCGCCCACCTCCGGGGCGAGACGAGCCTCCAGGAGGTGCGGTTCGTCCTGTACGACACGCCGGCCTACGAGACGTTCCGCCAGGCCCTCGAGGCGTGCCCCGCGTGAACCCCCAGCCCCGCATCCACGTCCTGTACGAGCCGGCGGCGCGGCCTTGCGCCGTCCTGGCGGGCACGACGGCCGTCATCATCGACGCCATCCGGGCGACGACCACCATCGTGGCCGCGCTCGACGCCGGATGCCGCGAGGTGGTCCCGTACCGGACGCCCGAGGAGGTCCGGGCCGAGGCCGCGCGGCGGCCGCGGGGCTCAGTCGTGACGGCGGGCGAGCGCAAGGGCGTCCGCATCGAGGGGCTCGACCTCAACAACAGCCCGTCGGTCATGACGCCCGACCGCGTGGGTGGCCGCAGCCTGCTCCTGACGACGACCAACGGGACGCAGGCGATCCACGACGCGCGCGGCGCGGCCGAGGTTCTCATCGCGGCCCTGCCGAACCGCCGGGCGGCGGCGCGCCGGGCGGCCGCGCGGCGACTGTCCGTCGTCTTCGTCACCGCGGGCACCGTCGGCACGGTGTCCTGCGAGGACGTCCTGGTGGCGGGGGCGGTCATCGCGGCGATGGCCGACGAGGCCGCCGGGGCGGCGTTCCACCTGGAAGACTCCGCGCGGCTCGCGCTGGCGGCGTGGCGCGG
>CAYGZE010000076.1:8317-16485 GCA_964354185.1 uncultured Anaerolineales bacterium
GGGGGCGACGCCCCGCGCATCGTGGCCGGCTAGGCGGTGCGGATTTGGCTTGTGAGGGCCCTGCGGCGGGCCTATAGTCGCCCGTGTATGGGCGAAATCCATGCAACCGAGCCGGTCAAACTGTTCGTCGGCATGCTCTCGGCGTATCCCGGCGCGTTCGCCGAGGCCGAGGCCCGCCTGAGCCACGTCCTGGGCCCGGTGGACGAGCGAAGCGACGTCTTTGCCCACGAGTTCACGGAGTATTACCGCGACGAGATGGGCCAGCCGCTCGTGCGGTACTTCGTCTCCTTCGCGGACCTCGTGGCGCCCGAGCGGCTGATCGCGATCAAGCGGCTGGCGAACGAGATCGAGGCCGACATCGCCTCCGGGGGAGAGTGGCCGGTCGTCCGGCCCGTCAACCTGGACCCCGGCTACGTCGCCCCGTCGAAACTCGTCCTGGCCAGCACGAAGGACTTCGCCCACCGCATCTACCTGGGCGAGGGCATCTACGCCGAGGTGACGCTCCGGTACACCCGGGGCTCGTGGACCGACCTGCCGTGGACCTTCCCGGACTACCGCACCCAGGACTACCACGGGTTCTTCACGCGGGTCCGTGCGCGGCTCATGGAGCAGCGGGCGCCCTCGCGGAGCCGGCCGGGGGAAGCGGCGCATGGTTCGAGCGACTGACTGGGTGGTGTTCGCCGTCGCGTGCGCGGCGCCGGCCGCCGTCCTCTCGGCCTTGCTCGCGCCGCTGGCGCGCCGAGCGGCTCTGGCGCGGGACTTCGTCGCGCCGGTCCGCCCCGACCGGCTGCATCGCGAGGCGGTGCCCTACGGCGGCGGCGCGGTCCTGGCGTCCGTGGCAATCGTGACGGCCGCTGGCTGGCTGCTCCTGGCGGCCCTCCCTCCGGACCGGGCTCCGCGCTCGTGGGTCCCCTGGGAGATCGCCGACGACCTGGCACCGCACGTCCAAGTGCTCAAGCGGCTGGCCGTCGGCACAGGGCTGTTCTTCCTCCTGGGGCTCATTGACGATCGGTACCCCATCCCGGCCTGGCGGAAGTTGGCCTTCCAGACGGTCATCGCGGTCCTGGTCGTCTCGGGCTTCGGGATCACGGCCACCGCATGGATCGGCGTGCCGCACGCCGCCGAGGTCCTGAGCATCCTGTGGATCGTCGCGGTCGTGAACGCGTACAACATGTTCGACCACGCGGACGGCCTGGCGGCGGGGGCGGGAGCGGCGGCCCTGGCGGCCCTGGCGCTGGGCCAGATGGCGGTCGGGGAGTGGTTCGTTCCGGCGCTCGCGCTCATGACCGCCGGGGCGCTCGCGGGCTTCCTCGTGCACAACTGGCCGCCCGCCCGGCTCTTCCTGGGCGATGCGGGGAGCATGCCGGTCGGCTTCCTTCTGGCGTCGCTGGCGATCGTGGCCCGCTACTACTTCCCCGAGCAGGGGACGAGCCGATACGTCGTCCTCGTGCCGCTGGCCGTCTTGGCGGTGCCGCTCTTCGACGCGGTCTGCGTGACGGCCGGGCGGATCGCGCGCGGCCGCAGCCCCCTCGTCGGCGACGCGACGAGCCATCTCGGTCATCGGCTCCTCGCACGGGGCTGGAGCCCGCGCGCAGCCGCGGCCTTTGCCGCAGGCGCGACGGCGGCCACGGGGGCCGCCTCGATCCTCCTCTACCGCCTCTCGGGATGGGCGCTCCTCGCGCCGGCGGGCATCGTGGTGGCCGTCCTCGTGGTTCTCGTGTGTATCCGCAGGGCCCCGGCGGAGGCCAGGCCATGATCAGCCCGGCGCCGGGCGCGGGCGGTGAGGTCGAGACGCGCGAGGCGTGGGTCCCGCGCCTCCTGCGGCGCGGCGTGCTGGCAGGCGGGGCGGCGCTCCTCGTGGTCCTCGCGCAGGAGACGACCAACGCGTCCTACGTCGGCACGCCGGGGATTCCTGGGCCGCTGACGGTCGTGGTGATCGGCCTGGCGTTCCTCCTGATGCCGGTCCTCCTGGTGGCGTCGTGGGTGGCGGGCGGCCGGGTGCGCTTGCCGCACCCCTGGCTGGCGGTGCCGGCCGGCCTGTTCGTGGTCGGCGCGGCCGTCTCGACCGTCTTCGCGGCCGACAAGGCGTCGGCCCTGGTGCGGTCGGCCGAGTTGGCGGGCATCTGGGTCGGGTTCTGGGCGCTGGCCCAGGCGATCCGGACCGACGCCGAGCGGCGGTTCCTCCTGGCAGCGCTGCTCGCGACGGCGGTCCTGGCGGCGGCCTTGGCGATCTTCCAGGCCTCGGCCGGGATGGAAGCCACGTGGCACTATTACCAGGCGCATCGCGACGAGATCCTGGCGGCGCAGGGCATCGAGAGGGACAGCCCGGCCGAGCGGCTCCTCCTCGAGCGGTTCACGGGCGGCGTTCAGGCGACCCTCGGCCATCCGAACGTCCTCGCCTCGTTCCTCGTTCTGGGCGCGCTCGTGGCCCTGGGCCTGGCGGCAGAGAAGGCGTGGGAGTGCGGCACGCGCGCGGGGCGGTACCTGGCGGTCGGGATGCTCCTGGCGGCCGGGTTGTGCGCCGCCGGGATCGTCCTGGCGCAGAGCCGCGGCGGCATCGCGGCGGCCGTCGCGGGCGTCTACTTCCTCGCGGTCGCGCGGTGGGTCCGGCGGCCGCGGCTGCGGTGGGCGCTCTGGCTGCTGCCCGTCGTGGCCGGGGCGGCCGCCCTGGCGGCGGCCGGCCGCATCGACCACCCCGCCGTGGCGTCCGCCCTCAAGACCCTCCGCTATCGCCTCGACTACTGGCAGGGGACGGTCCCCATCCTGCGCACCAAGTGGCTCACCGGCGTGGGCCTCGAGAACTTCAGCCTGCACTACGTCACGCACAAACTGCCTACGTCGCCGGAGGAGGTGCAGGACCCGCACAACATGTGGCTCTCGGCGTGGAGCCAGTTGGGCGTGGCGGGCCTGCTGGCGCTGGTGAGCGCAGTCATCCTGGGGGTCCGGTCGTGGTGCCGCGCGCCGGACGCCGTGCAGCCCGCGCCGCCGGCGGACGCTCGGGGGGGCGCGATCGCCGGCCTCGTGGCGGCTGCCGCACTGCTGGCGGTGCCGGGGGCGATCGGCTTCTTCCTGCTGGGGCCGCACCTGGGCGTGGTGGCCCTCGGCCTGGTGGCTGTCGTCACGGTCCTGGCGGCCGCGGAGAACCCCCGCCGCCTGGAAGCGCCGGACCGGCCGCTCCGCGCCCTGCGCGCCGCGTGCATGGCGGGCCTGGCGGCCTTCTGGATCGCCGAGCAGATCGGGACGGCCGTCCTCGACCCGCCGACGGCCTGGGCGATGCTGCTGGTGCTCGCCGTCTCGCTGGGACCGGGACGGGACGGCGCGCGGCGGGAGGGAACCGCGATCGGGCCCGCTGCGAAGTTCGCCCTCATGGCCCTCGCCATGGCCGCCTGCTATGCCTACGTGCTGTATGTCGTCCTGCCGATCGCCCGGGAGGACGCCCTCGTGGCGGTGGCGGCCGAGACGACGGACCCCGACAGCCACGATGAAGTGCTCCAGGCCGCAGCGAAGGCGAACCTGCTGGCCTGGGAGCCGGCGTACCGGCGCGGGCAGGTCTGGGAAGCCGTGGGGACGTCCGAGGCCGGCATGGCGATCGTGGCGCTGGAGCGGGCAATCACGGCCTACCAGGAGGCCCTGGCCAGGCAGCCGCGCCTCTGGAAGGCCTACGTGGCGCTGGCCCGCTGTCGCCTGGCGGTGCCCGGGGCGTCGGAGGACGCCGAGGCGCTCGCGGCCGCACGCCAGTGGCTGGAGGCGGCACTGCGGTTGTACCCGACGCACGTCCGGACGCGGCGGCTGCTGGCCGAGGTGCTGGACCGGTCGAAGGCGTATCCCGATGCGGTGCGCGAATACGAGCGCGTGCAGGAACTGGACCGGCTGATGCCCGGGGCGGTGCAGCGCCTCCGGGACGACGATCGCCGCGCCGTCGAGGAGCGCCTGCGCCAGTTGAGGGAACCTCTGGCGACGGAGCCGGCGAAACCGTAGGATGGCGGCCCCGCGCGAAAGGCGGGCGGCGCCAGCCCCCGTTGGGCAAGGAGGAGACGATGCCGAAGCGAACGCAGGTGTCCATTGTCCTCAAGAACGAGCCCGGGGCCCTGTGCCGCCTGTGCGGCATCCTGGCCCGGGCCGAGGTCAATATCGGCGGCATGTCGATCGACGACTGCACGGACGAAGGGTTCATCCGCCTGATCGTGGACGAACCGAAGAAGGCCAAGAAAGTGCTGGACCAGGCCAAGGTGCCGCACCTGGACACGGAAGTGCTCGTCCTGGACCTGGCGAACGAGCCGGGGATGCTCCAGCGCGCGTCGGCGAAACTGGCCGAGGCCGGCATCAACATCCACTATGCCTACGGAACAGCCGACTTGCGAGGGCGCGGAGGGGCCCTGGTGCTCCGCGTCTCGGACGTAGACAAGGCGGTGGCGATCCTCGAAGGAGACAGACCGGCCTGACGGCACCGGGGGCGGGGCGGGGGTGGCGGGGGCCCCGCTGCACGACCCGGCGGGCGGGTTTTCGGTTGCATTGCCCCCGGGGTCCGGGTAAGGTACCGCCGTGTGGACTCGTCGGCGGGCCCGAAAGGGTGGTCCCGACGGGCTGCGGGGAAGCGGGTGTAGCTCAGCGGTAGAGCGTCACGTTGCCAACGTGAATGTCGTGGGTTCGATCCCCATCACCCGCTCCAATCCCTCTTTCGCGGAAGCGGCTCGGCTTTGGACCGGTGTCGGGTCTTAGCGAGACCGCTTTTTCTTTTCGCGCAGGGGGCGGCGGCCGGGCGTATCCCGTTCGGGACCGCGGTTTCGGGCCCCGGGGGGCGCAGCGACGGTTCAGGTAGGAGCGGCCAACGATGGACGTCACGGTGGGCGACGGCGGGGTCTGCAAGAAGAAACTGACGATCACGATCCCCCGCGAAGATGTGGACAAGAAACTGGACGAACGGTTCACGGAACTCCAGCGGGAGGCGCAGGTTCCGGGGTTCCGGCCCGGCCACGCCCCGCGGCGGCTGGTCGAGAAGCGGTTCCGCGAGGCGGTGACGGAAGAGGTCCGGACGGCGCTGGCAGCCGAGTCGTTCCAGAAGGCCCTCGAGGAACAGAAACTGGACGTCATCGGCGAGCCGGACCTCGGCCCGGACGCCATCCAGATGCCTGACGACGGCCCGATGACGCTGACGGTCGAGTTGGAGGTCCGGCCCGAGTTCGAGGTGCCGGACTACGCGGGCATCCCGATCGACGTTGAGCGCAAGCCGGTCGACGAGAAGGACGTGGAGCACGCCATCGAGCACGCGCGCGAGGAGCACGCGCCGCTGGAACTCGTCCCCGAAGGGAAGGGGGCCAAGAAGAAGGACTACGTCGCAGCGGACCTCGTGATCCGCGCCGGCGAGGAGAAGGTCGTCGACCGCCAGGACGCCCGGTTCCAGGTCGACGAGATCGTGGTCGAGGGGATCCCGCTGGCGGACGTGCCGAAGATCCTCAAGGGCGCCAAGGTCGGCGAGACGAAGACGGCCGCCGTCAAGATCCCCGACGACGCGGCGCGCGAGGACCTGCGCGGCAAGGAGGCCGAGGTCCGCATCACCGTGCGGGAACTCCGGCGCCCAGTGGACCTGGACGACGAGGGCCTTCTGAAGGCCGTCGGGTACGAGTCGATGGACGCCCTGAAAGGGAGCATCCGCCGCCAACTGGAAGGCCAGGCCGACCTAGACTACCGCCGCCGCCAGGAAGAGGCCGTCCGCGCGTGGCTCCTGGAGCACGCGCCGATGGAGTTGCCGGAGGACCTGGCGAAGCGCCACGCGGACCGCCTCCTGGGCCGGACGCTGGTGAACCTCCAGTACCGCGGGGTCCCGGTCGGCGAGATCGAGAAGCGCCTGGACGAGATCCGCAGCGCAAGCGCCGCGCAGTCGGCCCGCGACCTGAAACTCACCTTCATCCTGGACCGGATCGCCTCGAAGGAGAAGGTCGAGGTGACGGACGCGGAGGTGGACGCGCGCGTGCGGTTCATCGCCGCCCAGTACGGCCGCCGCGCGGACCGCGTCCGCGAAGACATGCAGGCCAAGGGCACCCTGGAGAGCCTGCGCGGGCAGATCCAGGAGGACAAGGTCATCCGGATGCTGCTCGACAAGGCGAAGGTCGCCGGCGAGCCGGAGAAGCCGGCGCCCCCGGCCGCGGACTCGCAGAACACGCACGGGGCGTCCGAGCCGCAGGCAAAGCCGGACGCGCCCGAGACGACGTAGCCGCGCCAGGGCCGCCGGGCACGGGGAGGATGGAAAACACGATGGAAGTCAACGGACGCGGAACCGCCGACGGACACGACCCGGCGCGCACGCAGAGCGCCATGCCGCCGTACACCCAGCAGCGATGGCTGACGCTGGCGGACCTCCTGATGGAGAACCGCATCGTCTTCCTCGAGGGGGTCATCGACGACACGACGGCCAACTCGGTAGTCATGAAACTCCTGTACCTCCAGAGCCAGAAGCGGAACCAGGAGATCAGCCTGTACATCAACTCGCCCGGGGGCTACGTCTCGAGCACCCTGGCCATCTACGACACGATGCAGTTCCTCGAGGCGCCGGTGGCCACGTACGCCATCGGCCTGGTGGCGAGCGGCGCGGCCATTCTTCTGGCGGGAGGCTCGAAGGGCAAGCGCCACGCGCTGCCGCACGCCAAGATCATGCTCCATCAGCCCGCCGGGGAGGTGGGGGGGCAGGCGTCCGACATCGCCATCGCCGCCAAGGAGGTCCTCCGCGACAAGGACACCCTGATCCGGATCTTCGCCCATCACACCGGCCAGGATCCCGAGAAGATCCGCAAGGAGAGCGAGCGCGACCGCTACTTCACGGCCCAGGAGGCCAAGGAATACGGCCTCGTGGACGAGGTGCTCGAACAAGCGACGGAGCCGGGGAAATAGAGGGACGAGGAGCCTGCCTTGGAACCCCACAGCCAACTGATCCCGATCGTCGTCGAACAAACCGGCCGCGGCGAGCGGGCCTACGATATCTACAGCCGGCTCCTGAAGGACCGCATCGTCTTCATCACCGGCGAGATCGAGGACCCCATGGCCAACCTGGCCGTGGCCCAGTTGCTCTTTCTCCAGAACGAGAACGCCGACGCCGACATCTCCGTCTACATCAACTCGCCCGGCGGCCACATCACGGCCGGCCTGGCCATCTACGACACCATGCAATTCGTGGGATGCGGCGTTCGGACCTACTGCATCGGCCAGGCGGCCAGCATGGCAGCCGTGCTGCTGGCGGGCGGAACCAAGGGTAAACGCTTCCTCCTGCCCAACAGCCGCCTCCTCATCCACCAGCCCCTCGGGGGGGCGCGCGGCACCGCCACGGACATCCACATCCAGGCCGAGGAGATCCTGCGCCTGCGCACCCGCCTCAACGAGATCCTCGCCCGCCACTCGGGTCAGCCGCTGGAGCGCATCGAGGAAGACGTAGACCGCGACCGGTTCATGAGCGCCCAGGAGGCCGTCCAATACGGCCTGGCCGACCAGATCATCGAGAGCCTGCCGAAGAAGCCGAAGTGATCGCGCCCGCCGGCCCGCGGGCGGTCCAGGCGGTCAGGTCCTCGAGGGAAAGGCCGTCCCTGCCGGACGCCAGTCCTACCGCGCCTGGGTCTGGGGCAGTTTGATGACGAAGGTGGACCCTTCGCCAACCTTCGAGTGCAGGGCGATGCGGCCGTGGTGTTCCTGGACGATCTTGCGGGCGGCGGCCAGGCCGAGGCCCGTGCCCTTCTGCCCCTTGGTGGAGTAGAAGGGCTGGAAGATGCTGGCCTGCTGCTCCGGCGGGATTCCCGGACCGTTGTCCGTAACGGCAATCCAGACCTCGTTCCTCTCGGGGTCCGACCGCGTGGCGATCTCGACCTGGCCCGAGAGCGGCTGCACCGCCTCGATGGCGTTGGTCACGATGTTGAGGCAGGCATGGTGGATGCCGTCGGGGTCGAGTTCGGCCTCCGGCAGCGCGGTGTCGAGTTTCGTGGTCAGGGCGACGCTCTTCTCCTTGGCGGCCGACTGGGCCAGTTCCGCCACCTCGCGGACGATGGCGTTCACGGACGCCTTCACGAAATTGGGCGCGGCCTGGCGGCTGTAGGAGAGCATGTTTAGCGTGAGGGCGTTGATGCGGCCGAGGTTGCGGCTGATGACGTCCCAGCCCCGCGAGACCGTGCCGACCTCCTTGCTGTGGA
>CAYGZE010000077.1:0-16330 GCA_964354185.1 uncultured Anaerolineales bacterium
GCAGGTCTCCGCACATGTCTAGGGTGCGTGACAGTTTCCCATCGGCGGGTGCCACTGGCGGCCCATTCGACTTTGCTCAGGGCAAGCTTGTCCGCCAGTGCCCTCCGGACCCGCCGCGCCCTGGCGTCCGCGCGGTCAGCGCACCAGCGCGGCCGGCGCGGCACGGGCCGGCGCCCGCGAGCGCAGGGGCGACTTCGCGGGGACACTTGCGGCGGGCTTCTCGGCCGCAGGTGCGGGCGGCGGTTCGGGCGCAGGTCGGGCCGGGGACCGCCGGAGTTCCTTGCGGCGGAAGGGGTCATCGACCTGGGACGGCGCGTCGCCCCGCGCGCGGCGGAGCAGGGTCCGATGCCACGCGGCGGTCTCGACGAAGCCCGCCGTGAGGGCCGCCGCGCCCTCGGTCGTGTGGTAGGCGACGGCCCAGGCGAGGGCCGTCCCGTCGGGCGGCGAGGCGTCGGCCGTCCGGTCCAGGTTCCGCAGCAGCAGGTCGAGCGCCGACTCGGCCGGGCGGCGCGCCTCGAGGGTGAGGCGCTGGCCGACGGCCACGGCGCAGTAGAGTTCGTCCCAGGCGTCGAGCGACGCCGCCTCGGGCGCCCGGCCGAGCCGGTCGGCCGCGTACTGCTGGAACATCCGCCGCAGGTTCTGGTCGAGGGCCGCGAGGAACGGCTTCCACGTCACCTCGGGGACCGAGAAGGGCGCCAGGTTGGCGGTCGGCACGGCGCTCAGGCCGCCGGCCTCGGCGATGCACCGGTGCCGCACGACGCGGAACATCCAGTGGGGCTCCAGGGCGTCTTCGAGCGCCCGGGGCTTGCCGCGGATGGAGGCGTCGATGCCGGCGGTGACGTGGGCGGCCAGGGCGGTGACGGCCTGCTTGTAACTGCCGCCTGTCAGGCGGTTGGCCTCGGCCAGGTGGTCGGGCTCGGGGGCCTCGAAGGCGACGAGCGGCGCGTAGGGCTGGATCATGTCGTCGAACTGCTGGCGGACCTCGTCGCGGCTCGCGCCCGACTTGACCGTGAGGTCGCGGAGGACCTTGACAACCTCCGTGCTCATGGACGCGCGGCGGGTGGGCACGTACTTGGCGACGGCCTTGACGGCGCGGTCGGCCGTGACGAGGCGTTCGAGGTCACGGCCGGTGCTGCCCGCCAGGACGTAGAGTTGGGCGAACGCGTGGGAGTCGGCGGCGGGCTTGGCGCGCCCGGCCGCCTCGGCCGTCTCGGCGAACAGGCCGGCCAGTTCCCGGTAGAGCGGCGCGAGGTCGGGCTCGAGGTCCTGCGGCCGCCAGCCGCGCATCTTGCCGAGGACGTCAACAATCACGTCCGCGTAGCGGGAGAACGCCTCGTAGTCGTTCGCGCGGTCCGGCCCGGCGAAGGCGCTGGCGGGCGTGCCGAGCGCCTCGAACAGGCCGCGCGACGCCCCCGGGCTCAGGGGCCCGGCGTCGATCTTGCGGCGGGCCTCGGCACCCTCGTCCATGCGGCTGAGGATGGAGTAGCCGCGGCGGCGCGTCTGCACGTCGCCCAGGGACTCGAGCGCTTCCACCAGGCCCTCCTGGCACTTCATGACGTAGGCGGGATGGGCCGACTTGCTCGCCGCGAGGTCGCCGACGAATCGGGCGGCCAGGGCCAGGTAGTCGAGGAGTTCGATCGCGCGGACCCGCGCGCGGGCCACGGCGAGGCCCTGCTCGGCGACGGCGGCGTAGCGCCGGAGCGCCGCCTGGACGGCGGCCCACTCGGGGCCCTCGAGAGCGGCGGCCACCCGGCGGATCGCCGCCAGGCGCGCCTGGTCCTCGGGCGTCACGGTCAGCGGCCCGGCCGTCGCGGACGGCTCCGGCGCGGCGCCGCTCGGCGCCTCGGGCCTGTCGCCCTTGGCACCGAGGTCCTGGAACGTCCGCTGCGCGTCGCAGACGGTGCGGAGGCCCTCGACGAACAGGCCGAGGGTCGAGAGCATGAGGTCGCGGCCCTCGGGCGCCCGGGTGTCGGCCTTGGCGAACCCGTCGGCGGCCTGTTCCAGAAGGCCGATGCCCTTGCGCGCGTCGGCGATGGCGGCGGCGAGCGGCTCGCGTCCCGGCGCGTCGGCGGGCGCCTTCTCCTCCTTGACGATCACGGCCCCGACGGCGTCGAACACGGTGTCGAGCGTTGCGAGGTTGTTGGCGAGGTACTGGCCGAAGGCGTCCACCTGGTACTTGCGGGTCCCCTCGGGGTCCCACGCCCAGCCGCGCTCCAGGCACTTGAGGGCCATCCGGCGGGCGTGAAGGCGCGCCAGGAGGCTGGGCGGGGCGCTGGATGCCGTCTTGATCCGCGAGGCGAGGCGCTTGGCCTCGGTGTCGAGCGCCTCCACGGCCGCGCTGTGCCACATCGCCTTGCACCGCACGCGGTTGCCCGCTGGGTCGTAGGGCCCCAACTCGTGGCGGGCCCGCTCGGCCTCGTCGGCCAGCCGCTGCCGCTCGGGGGGGCTGTGCTCCGCGCGCAGTTTCAGTTCACATTCCTGGATGAACTGGGCCAGCCGCTCGGCACGGGTCTGGGGCGCCGGGGCCGCGGCGCTCGTGGCGCCGAGGGTCAGGACGGCCGCCGCCACCAGGACCGCGCGGTTCATGGATCTTCCTCGCTGCGGCACGGCGCCTTCCGGGACGTGATTCCGCCAGCCCTCTGTGTATGAAACCCCCCGGCCCGCGGGCCGGCTACGCCCAAAACGGCGCCCCGCCGGCCGGGCGGCTTGATTGCCCCGGCCGCGGGCACTATAATCGCTCAGCCTGGCCGAGGTTAAGCGGAGCGACTGCGGGTGCGGATCACCGTCAACGGCGAAGCGCGGGAGGTGCCCGAGGGCACGACCGTGGCCGCCCTGCTCGGCGCCCTGTCGGTCGGGCGCCAGGGCGTCGCCATCGAGGTCAACCGGGAACTCGTGCCCCGGTCCCTCCAGCCCGGCCGAGCGCTTGCCCCGGGCGACGCCGTCGAGATCGTCACCCTCGTCGGCGGAGGATGACCCGCTGCACCCGCGCGCCTGCCAGGAGACTGCCATGCCTGCCGACGACGTCCTCCGACTCGGACCGTACACCTTCACCAGCCGCCTCTTCGTCGGGACGGGGAAGTATGAGACGTTCCCCCTCATGCGCGACGCCCTCGAGGCCTCCGGGTGCCAGGTCGTCACCGTGGCCGTCCGGCGCGTCAACCTGTCGGACCGCTCGAAGGAGAGCCTGCTCGACTACATCGACCGCAAGCGTTACACGATCCTGCCGAACACGGCCGGCTGCTTCAACGCCGAGGACGCCCTCCGCTACGCCCGCCTGGGGTGCGAGGCCCTCGGCGTCTCGTGGGTCAAACTCGAGGTCCTCTCCGACCCCGAGACGCTGCTGCCCGAGCCCGTCCAGACCCTCCGGGCCCTCGAGGTCCTCGTTAAGGAAGGGCTGCACGTCCTGGCCTACACGGGCGATGACCCGATCATGGCCAAGCGGCTGGAGGAGGCGGGCGCCACCAGCGTCATGCCCCTCGGGTCGCCCATCGGCTCGGGCCAAGGCATCCTGAACCCGCAGAACGTCCGCCTGATCATCGAGCGGGCCAAGGTGCCGATCATCGTCGACGCCGGCGTCGGCACGGCGAGCGACACGGCTATCGCGATGGAACTGGGGGCCGACGGCGTCCTCCTGAACACCGGCGTCGCCAAGGCCCGCGACCCCGTCCGGATGGCGCTCGCCATGAAGCACGCGACCGAGGCCGGGCGGCTGGCCTACCTGGCCGGCCGCATCCCCCGGCGCGCGTTCGGCGCCCCCTCGAGCCCCACCACGGGGACCATCGCGCCGACGACCTGAGCGCAGCCCGCAAGGAGCGATTCCGTGCCCGACGAACGGACAGACGAGGCGGCCGACGCCGCCGACCGCTACTTCCAGGAGGGGTTCAACTGCGCCCAAGCCGTCCTGCGGGCGGTGGCCGAGGCGCGCGGCCTGGCGTGTCCGGCGTGCATCCCGGCGGTGGCCCTCGCGATGGGCGGCGGCATCGGCCACACCGGCCGCGCCTGCGGCGCGCTGACGGGCGCCGTCATGGCCATCGGCCTGGCCGTCGACCGCCGCATGGCCGCCGCGCCGATCACCGACCGCAAGGGCGCGGCCTACCGCTTGGCGGGCCGGTTGGTCGAGGCGTTCGCGTCGCACTTCGGTTCGTCCGACTGCGCGGCCCTGCTCGGCTTCGCATGGACCGAGCCGGGGGCGGTGCAGCGGTTCGAGCGCGAGAACCTCAAGGCCGCCCGGTGTACCGTGTGCGTCCGCTGGGCCGCCGACGAGGCCGTCCGCCTCGTCACCACCCTCGGCGATTGATTGCCAGCCGCGCCCCTCTACAATGGACGCTCTCGGCGTGACCGGTACCCCGGCAGGAGCGCGGCGATGCCCGACGACGTCCTCGCGGCCCTGGGCCCCGAGGGGCTCGTGGCCAAGGGCCTCTCCGACTACGAGGACCGGCCCGAGCAGATGGAGATGGCCCGCGCGGTGGCGGCCGCCTTCGCCGACCCGCACCACCTCGTCGTCGAGGCCGGCACGGGCGTCGGCAAGTCGTTCGCCTACCTGGTCCCCGCCATCGACGAGGCCGTCCGCCGCAAGCGCCGCGTCGTCGTCTCGACCTACACGATCAGCCTCCAGGAACAACTCGTCGACAAGGACATCCCGCTCCTGAAGCAGGCCCTCGGGGCGGACTTCACGGCCGTCCTCGTCAAGGGCCGGGCCAACTACCTGTGCATCCGCCGGCTCGCGCGGGCCGCCGCCCGGGCCGCGACGCTCTTCGAGGGCGTCCGCCAGAAGCGCGAGGTCGAGCGCCTCGCCCGCTGGGCCATGGCCACGCACGACGGCAGCCTGTCGGACCTCTCGCCCGCGCCCGACCGGACCGTGTGGGACCGCGTCTGCTCGGAGCACGGCAACTGCCGCGGCCGCCGCTGCGAGCACCAGGACCGGTGCTTCTACCAGCGCGCCCGCCGCCGCATGAGCCGCGCATCGATCCTGGTCGTCAACCACGCCCTCTTCTTCTCGGACCTGGCGATCCGCGCGGGCGGCGCGCAGGGCCTCCTCCCCGCCTTCGACTGCCTCGTCTTCGACGAGGCCCACAACCTTGAGACCGTCGCGTGCGACCAACTCGGCATCGCGGTCACTTCGACCCAGGTCGATTTCCTCCTGCGGGCCGTCTGGCAGCCGCACCGCCGCAAAGGTTATCTGGCGACGGTCCCGACCGGCGCCGAGAGGGCCATGCGGGCCTGCGAGGAGGCCGCCCGTGCCGCCGACGCGTTCTTCGACGCGCTGGAGGCGTGGTTCCGCCGGAGCGGGAGCGACACCGGCCGCGTACCCGCCCCGCGCGTGGTCGACGACCCGCTCTCCGGCGCCCTGCGGAACCTCGGCCGCGAACTTGCCGCCCTCGCCCGGTCGCTGGGCGACGAGGAGGCCGACGAACTCGCCGCCACCGTCGACCGCTGCCGCGCGATCGCCGACGCCGTCGAGTGCTTCATGGCCCAGTCCTACGGCGCTGGGGCCGGCGGCCCCGGCGCGGTCTACTGGGTCGAGGTCTCCGGCGCCCCGCGCGGCGCGGGCGACGAGGACGAGGGCGCCGCCGACGCCTCCGCCGCCTCCGGCCCCGCGCGCCGCCGGGCCGCGCGGCCGGCCTTCCGCCGCGTCGCCCTGCGGGCCGCGCCCATCCACGTCGGGCCCATGCTCGACGCGCTCCTGTGGCAGAGCGTCCCGGCGGCGGTCCTCACGAGCGCGACCCTGGCGGTGGAGGACGGCGCGGAGTTCACCTACCTGCGCGGGCGGCTGGGCCTCGCCCGGGCCGCGACGCTCCGCGTCGGCTCGCCCTTCGACTACCAGCGCCAGGTCCGGCTCTACCTGGAGGCCGACATGCCCGAGCCGACGTCGCCGGACTACTTCGACGCGGCCGTCGAGGCGATCCGGCGGTACCTCGACCTCTCGCAGGGGCGGGCGTTCGTCCTGTTTACCTCGTACCAGATGCTCCGCCGCGCCGCCGAGGCCCTCGCCCCGCACCTCGAGGAGCGCCGCTGGCGCCTCCTGGTCCAGGGCGAGGGGATGCCGCGCGGCAAGATGCTCGAGGCGTTCCGGCGCGACGCCCACGCCGTCCTCTTCGGCACCGACACCTTCTGGCAGGGCGTCGACGTGAAGGGGCCGGCCCTGTCGAACGTGATCATCGCGCGGCTGCCGTTCGCCGTGCCCGACCGGCCGCTCGTCCAGGCCCGGATCGACGCCATCCGGGCCGCGGGCGGCAGCCCCTTCAACGAGTACCAGTTGCCCGAGGCGGTCCTGAAGTTCAAGCAGGGGTTCGGCCGCCTCATCCGCACGCGCGACGACGAGGGGATCGTGTGCGTCCTGGACTCGCGCGTCCTCCACAAGGCCTACGGCCGCGCGTTCCTCCGCGCCCTGCCCCCCTGCCGCGTGATCGTCCCCGGCTGCGACGAGGGGGATTGATGCCACAGCGCAAGTTCGGGCGGCGGGTCGGCCGGCGGACTCCGGGCGGCACTGGCGGACAAGCCGCCAGTGGCACCCGGCACCTGGAAGTCACAGTGCTTTCCGGGAAACGACCCTAGCGCCCCAGTTCCTTCTTCCGCTGCGGCCGCCGGGCGATGAGGTAGATGAGCGCCCCGATCCAGTGCGTGAGCGCGATGACCAGGACCCACACGATCTTCGTGTTCCCCTGGTCCGACTCCTTCGTGGCACACTCAACGAGCATCCAGATCCACAGGGCCGTCCCGGCGAGCCCCACCAGGACCGCCCCGGCCATGATGAGGACGTAGAAACACGCGAACCCGCCGCCCATCACGACCGCTGCCGTGTCTTCCATGGCCGTCACCTCCCCGGTTCGACTGCGCCCGCGCGTCTCACGGCTTGCCCGCCGCAGCGCGCTCGAACTTCATCGTCGGCTTCGTCATCCGCGAGATGTAGAAGACGTCGCCGACGGGGTCCCACGCGCACAGCGTCATGAAGTCGGCGTTGTAGCCCTCGGGAAGCGGGGCCGCCAGGCGCCACGTCTTCCCCCCGTCGGTCGTCTCCTGGAACCCCTCCTTGCCCACGACGACCAGGTGCCGCTCGTCCTTGCCGAAGAGCGGCCCCTGCATCGCGCGGACGGGGCTGCCGAGGACCGACCACGTGGCCCCCTTGTCCCGCGACACCAGGAGGCCCTCGGCGCTCGTCCAGTAGCCGACGCCCTTGAGGACCTGCATGGCGAAGCCCGTCGGTTTGGACTCGGACACCTTCGCCCAGTTCGCGCCGCCGTCGGTCGAGCGGAAGATGCCGGGCTCCTTCTCCATGAGGGCGACGAGGGTCGCGCCATCGAACAGGCCGACGCCCTTGAAGCCCTTGCCGAGGTCCTTCCAGATGACGCCGCCGTCGGTGGTGAGGCAGGCGGTCCCGCCGCTCTCGTGGCGCAGGGCGATCATGGACCGCCCGTCGGTCCAGTCGACCGCGCCGTAGTCGAGGTGGCTCGTCTTGGAGGGGACCCAGGTCTTGCCGGCGTCGGGGGTCATGGCGCTTGAGCCGTAGATCATGAAGCACATCAGCCGCTTGCCGCCCGGGTCGGCCGCCAGCGCGAAGGCCGTCTCGCACCGGCCGCCGACGGTCTTGCCATCGGCGACCCGCGCGAACGAGCGGCCGCGGTCCGTGCTCTTCCACAGGCCGAGGTCGTTGACGACCATGTACACGTCGCCGGTCGTGCGGTCGGCGACGACGCCGGCGGTCGGCCCCGCGTAGCCGGGCTTGAGGTCCTGCGTCGCGAGGTCGGCGATGACGGGGTCGGAGAGGTTGACCCAGCCGGCGGGTGCGTCGCCCGCGCCCCGCACCGCGGGCGCGCCCGCGGCCACCGCGACCATGACCACCGCCGCCAGGCCGAGTCCGATCGACTTCATGCCGAGTCCTCCTTTGCCGGTGCCGTGCCATTCGCCGCCGCGTCGGCCGCCTGCGCGTTCGCCAGTGCCGCCCGGCGCGTCCGCCTCCGCACGCGCCACCACACCAGGGCCATGAAGACCACCGCCGCGAGGCCCACGAGGGTCATCCCCGCGGGGTTGTCCTGGCGGTTGGGGTCCCGTTCCGCCAGCAGGGCGAAGGCGGCGAACCAGAAGACCGCCCCGCCCACGAGGGCCAAGGCGTGGCGGTCGGTCCACGCCGCACCCCTGCGCGACATCCGCCAGACGTTCCACACGGCAAGGCCCACCACGGCTGCGAGCACGGCGATCGCCCCGGCCGGGTGCAGCCGCGTCTGCGGGAGCGCGAAGGAACAGAGGAAAAAGACGAACGTCCCGAGGAACCCCGTCAGGGCGAACCAGATCGGCCGCGCGGCGCGCGGTGTGTCGGGCCCCGCCGCGCGGACGCCTGCCGGCAACGCGCGGGCCACGGCCACCAGGACGATCACCGCCACAGCGGCGCCGACGTACGGGACTACCGGCGGGCGGTACTCCAGGAAGATGCTTATGACGAACGCGCTGCTCGCCAGGTTCAGGAAGAAGAGGATTGCCACCGCCGCCAGGCCCCACCCGCGCGTCCAGGGCTCCGACCGCCTCGCCGGAAACAAGAGGCCCGTCAGAACGACCGACGCGCCCACGCTGAACAGCGCGTGGTAGACCGTCAAGCCCCACGCCCAGACCCAGTTCGTGCCGAGCCAGCGGCCGTAGTCGGCGGTGGGGCCGAGGTCGGGCCACGCCGGGTTGAAGAAACTCATGCACAGAAGTCCCTCTTCGGCGATGCCGTAGGCCGCCCCCAGGACGAGGAGCGTCGGCCAGCCCTTGCGCCAGCGGTGCGTGAGTTCGCGGGCGAGGAGGGCCCCGCATCCGTACAACACCAGGACGCGGACCGTCTGGAACGGGTCGAGCCACTCGGACGGCGGCATCGAACTGCTCAGGAGTTCGCCCAGCAGGGGGGCGAGGAAGAAGAGCACGACGGCCGTCAGCGTGATCCGCCTCATCGTCCGGCCGCCTCCTTTCCCCGCGCAGGGGGCGCGATCACGGCTCCGTCGCGTCCGACCCCTCCGGCCGCGCGATCCGGACCTGGTCGAAGAGGTCGCACGCCTCGCACCATAGGCCGGAGCCGGCCTTGACCTGGTCGCCGAACTCGAGGTGCCGGTCGCCCGCCGCGTCGTACGCCGGCCACTCGGGAAGGCCGGGCCCGTTAGGGTCGCCCGTCCGGGCGAAGCGGACCCAGGCGTCGCCCATCACGCGCGCGAGGTCCCGGTCCTTGGGGCCGGCCAGGGCGGTGAGGTTGTCGAAGACGTAGGGGATCTCGCTGGCGTGGAACACGCCGAGGCCCGTGAACCGACCGGCCCGGGACTCGCGCGTAAAGTGATAGAGATACGTCTTCGGCTGGCGACCGGCCATCGAGCGGGCCAGGGCCCGCGCCGGGGCGATGAAGGCCGAGACGGTGGTGAGGCTCGCCTGGGCCGCGCGCACCTCGGCGTCCCCGTCGGCCGGGAAGAGCCTGAGGACGTCGTCCGCGCGGCCGCCGAAGAGGGTCCGCGCCGACCGGCGGTACTCGTCGGCCGTCCGCGCGGGCAGGCGCCGGACGAAGACCGTCCCCTCGTCGGCGGTGGTGCCCGTCAGGAAAGGAACGGCGGCCTGCTTGCCCGCCTGCCACAGTGCGTCGGGGTCGTCGGGCAGGGCCCAGCCGTCGACGACGGGGCCGAACTTCGTGCCGGCCCCGAAGAGGCCCTGGGCGGGGTCGGCGGCGGCAAGGAGTTCGTCGGCCGTCTTGGCGCGGAGGGCCTTGAGGACGTCGTCGGCCCCGTCGCAGCCGAGGGCCTTGGCGATCCGCTCGCCGACGGCCTCGGCCGGCTCCATCCCCTCGTGCCGCGCGCGGAGGTGCCGGTTGTTGCCCCGTGCCCCGCCGCTCTGGCCGATCGCCCGGTGGAAGAGGCCCTTGGCCAGGGGCGACACCATCAGCCGCACAACGCTGCACGATCCGGCCGACTCGCCGAAGATCGTCACGCACCCCGGGTCGCCGCCGAAGGCCGCGATGTTCCGCCGCACCCACCCGAGGGCCGCCACCTGGTCCAGCAGGCCGTAGTTGCCGCTCACGCCCTCGGGCGACTCCTTCGAGAGAAGCGGGTGGGCGAGGAACCCGAAGGGGCCTAGGCGGTAGTTGATCGTCACCAGGACGGCACCCCGCCGCGCCAGGGCGGTCCCGTCGTAGAGGGGCGACCCGCCCGAGCCGGTCGTGAACCCGCCGCCGTGGATCCAGACCATGACCGGCAGCCGCCCATCGGCCGTCTTCGCGGGCGCCCAGACGTTCAGGTAGAGGCAGTCCTCGCTCGCGCGGTCGGGGGCCTGCCCCAGGATCGGCCTCGGCTGGGGGCACCACGGCCCGGGGGCGGTGCACGCGCGGACGCCCTCCCACGCGGGGACGGGCTGGGGCGGCTTCCACCGCAGATCGCCGACGGGCGGGGCGGCAAAGGGGAGGCCCTTGTACGCCCGGACGCCGGCCGACTCGTCGGCGACCACGCCCGAGACGAGACCCGCGTCGGTCCGCACGGGCGCGTCGGGCGCCGGCCCCGCGGCGGCCCGCGCTGCCGCGAGCAGGGCCGCGATGGCCGCGCCGGCGATGAGGTTCGCCCGCGCCCTGCGCATCGTCGCCTCCCGGCCGCCAAGGGCCTGCTGCGCGCCCGGGTCCAGTCTAGCGTTCCGGCGGCCGAATCCAAGGCGAAAGGCCCGCCTGCCCCCGGCTGCCCCGCGTCGCCTTGATTTCGGCGCCGGCGGCCGATACGATGCCCCGTGGACCGTCGCGGGCATCGGCAGCGCGGGCCGGCCTCGCGGCGCCGCGGCCAGGCCGCCCTGCCCTGCCTGCCGGCCGCTCGACTCCAAGGCTCTCGACGGGCCGGGAGGCTCGTGGCAGGCGGGCCCCGATCAGGAGACGCCGGATGACCGACGCGCCGAGCGAGCCCGACCGGTCTCGACCCCGCGAGCGCCCGACCCACTGGGTCCACCCGGTCAACGAGCGCCGGCGCCTCCGCCGCGTCCATCGCCACTACCGCCGCCGCATCGTCCTGGGCGTCCTGGCCGTCCTCATCGGCGCCGTGGCGGGCGCCTACTGGTACCTGACGAGCGACGTGCGGGTCGAGGCGTTCGCCGAGCGGTACCTGCGGGACCTCCTGGGGACCCAGGTCAAGATCGACCGCGCGCACTTCACGCTTCACGACGGCCTGGTGCTGGAGGGCCTGCGCGTGATGCCGCCCGAGCCGTTCCAGGAGCCGCTCCTGGTGGCGGACCGGGTGAACCTGGTCATCGACCCGATCGCGCTGGCGGCCCTGCAGATCGACGTGTCGGAGATCGTGGTCCACCGGCCGCTGATCAACCTGGTCCTGTGGGACGAGAAGGTCTGGAACTTCCAGGCGATGATCCGGCGCCGGCCCGAGGCGGCGGTGCCGCCGGCGCTGCGGCCGGTGTTCACCCTGGAGGAAGGCACCGTCCGGATCCAGCGCAAGATCGCCGGCGAGGCCGTCTACGAGCAGGAGGTCCGCGTTTCGGGGCTCCTCTTGCCGAGCGAGCGCGACCCGCACATGTTCCGGTTCCAGACGGACGTGTCGAGCCCCGTCGTTCACCTGGCGGTGGCCTCGGGCTTTCTGGACGGGCGGACGGGCGCGCTGCGGTTCGAAGGCCAGGCCAGCAACGTGGCCCTCACCAACGACCTCTACGAGAGCCTGCCCCGCGAGGCCCAGCGCGTCTGGGACCGCTTCGAGCCGACCGGCTCCGTGAACCTCAAGGTCGTCTTCGACGAGAAGGAGGGCCTCCAACTCGTCGCCGAACTCACCGGCGTCCGGTTCACGTGGGAGGCCCAGGGCCGGGCCCGCCTGGCCGCCGACCTCTTCGGCCAGGGGCTCGGCGCCTTCGCGCGCCTGGCGGGCGTGCCCGTCCCGTGGAACCCGGCCGCCGAGGCCCACCGCTTCACCAACCTGACCGGCCGGTGCGCCTTCACACCCAAGAGCCTGACCCTGACGAGCGTCCAGGGCCTGCTGGACGGCGCGCCCCTGCGCCTGTCGGGGACGGTAAACGGCTTCGACCGCGAGACGCTCGACACGGACCTGGCCGTCGCGGTGGACAACGTGCGGCTGGAGGAGGTGCGGGGCCTGCTGGTGGGCCTGGCGCCGCACATGACGAACCTGTACGAGATCTACGCCCCGCGGGGGCCGGTCGATGTGGCCGTCCGGATCGCGCGGCGGGCGGCCACGGAGCCCGCCTTCCGCGCCACGGGCACCATCACGTGCCGCGGCACGGAGATCACATACCGCCACTTCCCCTACCGGGTGGAGCGGCTGCGCGGCAAGGTGCGGTTCAGCCCCGAGGAGTACACGATCGACGGCCTGGAGGGCGTGCACGGCGGCGCGCGGGTCCGCCTGACGGGCTGGGCCCGGAACCCCGGCCCCCTCGTCGAGGCCGAGGTGACCGTCACCGGCACGGACGTCGCCCTCGACGACGACCTCCGCCAGGCGCTGGCGCCCTATCACCGCGGCATGTGGGACCAGTACGCCCCCTCCGGTACCGTCGACCTGGACGCGAAGGTCAGCCGGGCCCCCGTGGCGGGGGGGAGGCCCACCGCCGTCGTCAACATGCAGATGCGTGGATGCGAGGTCTGCTACGCGGAGTTCCCCTACCGGCTGACCGACACGCGCGGCCGGGTGGTCATCGAGCCCGACCGCACGCGCCTGCTGGACGTGGTCGGCCGCCACGGCGCCGCCGTCGTCCTGGTCCGGGGCGACGTCATCAACCGCGAGGGCGGGCCCCCCGCCGTCGACCTCCGGGTCGTCGGCCGCGACGTCCACCTCGAGGACGACGACCTCGCGACCGCGCTGCCCGCCCGCGAGCGCGAGACCCTTCGCCTCTTCCACCTGGCGGGCCTGGCCGACTTCGAGGGGACCGTGACGCGCGGCCCAGAGGAGGGCGCGGCCCTCGACTACGACCTCGACATCGGCCTGAAGGGCGCCCGCCTCATCCACGAGGAGTTTCCCTTCCTGGCCGAGCAGGTGACGGGGCGGCTGCACCTGGCGCGCGGCCTGTGCCGCATCGAGTCGCTTCGCGGCCACAACGCGGGGGCGGTGCTGGAGGCGCGCGGCTGGGTGGAGCAGCGCCCCGACGACTACGCCGTCGACGTGGCCCTGACGGCCGAGGACCTGCTGCTGGACGAGCAGCTGCGCGGCGCGCTGGGGCCCGGCATGCGGGCCGCCTGGCGCCGCCTCGCGCCCCACGGCCGCGTCGATGTCGAAGCGCGGCTCGTGAAGGCCTTCGGCCCCGAGGAGCGGCTGCGCCACCACGTCTGGGTCACCCCGCGCCAGGTCAGCGCCACGTTCGACGTGTTCCCCTATCCGCTCGAGTCGGTCACGGGGCGGCTGGAGTTCGAGGGCGACGAGGTCCGCCTGCACGACGTCGCCGCCCGCAGCGGCGCCGCCCGCTTTGCGCTCGGCGGCCGCATCGCCTACGGCGAGCACGGCCCGAGCGCCGACCTGGCGCTCGAGGCCCACGGCCTGCGCCTGGAGGGGCCGTTCCGCCGCGCGGTCCCCGCGCCCCTCCAGGGCCTCCTGGAGCGCTTCAGCGCCACCGGCCGCATCGACCTCAGCGACATCCGCATCGTCTACCGTCCCACCGGGCCCGATACGTTCGAGGCCTCCTGGAAGGGCTCGGCCCTGCTGGACGAGGTGGCCCTGGTGCCGGGCGTGCGCGTCTCGGGCGTCGTCGGCACCGCCGACGTCGAGGGCCGGTGGGACCAGGACGGCCTCGGCCTGGACGCCCGGGCCTGGGTCCAGCAGGGCAGCGTCGCCGGCAAGACCGTCTCCGACCTCCGCCTCGTCCTGCACAAGGACGACCGGGCCAACGTGCTGGTGGCCCACCCGATCGAGGGCGAGTTCTACGGCGGGCGGATCGAGGGCACCGCCTCGCTCGGCATCGGCGACGGCGGCCGCTTCGGCTTCGACCTCGCGGTCGCCGACGTCGCGTTCGAGCGGCTGCTGCGCGAGGGCTTCCACCTGGACTACGACATCTCGGGAGGGCGTCTGCGCGGCACGCTGGCCCTGGCCGGCCGGGGGGACGACCCCGACGCCGTCCAGGCCTCCGGCCGCGCCGAGATCACCCAGGCCCGCCTCTACCAACTGCCCCTGCTCATCCGCCTCCTGAACGTCCTGCGCCTGGCGCCCGGCGACGAGACTGCCTTCCGCGAGGCCCGCATCGACTTTTTCGTGCGCGGCAAGCGCTTCGTCTTCGACGACATCCGCCTCCAGGGGCCCGCCGTCTCGCTCTACGGCGCCGGCACGATGGAGCCCGACGGGCAACTCGCCCTCACCTTCATGACCGGCAAGAAGGACGACCGGCCGCTGGTGCCCGCCATCGCCGAACTCGTCGAAGGCCTGCGCAGGGAACTGGCCGTCGTCCAGGTCACCGGCACCCTGGCCGAGCCGAAGGTCGAGGTGCGGACCCTCTGGGGCGCCAGCGCCCCTTTGCGCGAACTCCTGGCCCACATCCGCGAGGAGCGCGCGCGCCGCCGCGCGCCCTAGGAGACCGGGATGCGCCGACTCCTCCTCTCCGACGTCCACCTCTCGCCGCGGCATCCCGACCGCACGCGCCGCTTCCTCGACTTTCTCGGCCGCCAGGCGCCCCGCACGGGCGAACTCTACGTCCTGGGCGACCTCTTCGACTACTGGATCGGGCCGAAGCACCTCGACCTGCCCGACTATCGCGAGGCGCTCGAGGCGCTGCGCGACGTCGCGGCGCGCGGCACGCGGGTGGTCTTCTTCGCCGGCAACCGCGACTTCTACCTCCGGCGGCGGTTTCGCGAGTTCCTGGGCGCCCAGGTCGTCCACGGGGCCCTGGACGTCGCCTTCGCCTCCGGGCGCGTCCACCTGTGCCACGGCGACCACCTCTGCACGCGCGACCGCGCCACCCGCTGCGCCCAAGCCGTCATTCGGTCGCCCCTGGTCGAGGCCCTCTTCACGCGCCTGCCGGTGCGCCTCGCGCGGTTCCTGGCAGAGGGCTATCGCGCCCATTCGCGCCGCGTCACGCCCGGCAAGCCGGCCCGTCACGTCGCCCCCGACGACCGGGCGGTCCTCGAGGTCTTCCGCGGGGGCGCCGACATCATCGTCTGCGGCCACACCCACCGGGCGGCCAAGTACACCTGGCGCCTGGGCAGCCGCGACAAGGTCCTCTTCTCGCTGGGCGACTGGGCCGACGGACCGAGTTACCTGACCGAGGAGGACGGGGCCTGGCACCTCTACGGGGCCGGGTAGGGCCGGACGCCAGGGGGGTTCCGCGCCGCACGGGCTTGGGCGAGGGCGGGCCCTGGATGGGCCGCGACGCGCGCAAAAAAAGGTGGCCGAACGGGGGGACATTCGGCCACCGATGGATACATGCGGGACCGTCCCGCATGGCATAGCCAAATAGTACACGCGTACTACCGGCTCGGCATACGAGAGTGGGCAAACGGTATGCCAGACGGAGGAACGAGGTCGAACCCCCGCTACCCATGCTGGAGAAGGCTTTCCCCATGCCGCGCCGGAGGCACGTGCACAGGAACCTTCGTAAAACTCCGCAGCGCTGCGTAAAATCCCCCACGCGCCTGGGGGATTGTGCGCAGTTGCCTGTGGCCCGACGCTGATCCCTGCGGCTGTGTGCCCATCCGGCGGGGGCTTTCCGGCTGGAAGGCCCTACCCCTGGGGGTCCGGCCGTATGAGGCCGTCCAACGGTCCGGAGGCGGGCTGCCGAACAATGGAGGATGCCCCTTGGATGCCCCGCGTGACAAGGATGCCAACCCCCAGGGCCCCGGCCCCGTTCTCGACTTCCACACCCATGCCTTTCCCGACAAACTGGCCGCCGCGGCCATCGCGAAACTGCGGGCGGGGGCCCTCTGGTACGAGGTCCACCCGTCGTACGACGGCACGGTCGGCGGACTCGTGGCCTCCATGGACCGGGCGGGCATCCGCAAGGCCGTCCTCTGCTCCATCGCGACGCGGCCGGAACAGGTCCGCAACATCACCGATTGGTCGGCCTCGATCGCCGACCCGCGAATCGTCCCGTTCGCCTCGATCCACCCGGACTATCCCGAACCGGAGCAGGAGGCCCGGCGGATCGCGGCGGCGGGCCTGCTGGGCCTCAAGTTCCACCCCTACTACATGAACTGTCCGGCGGACGACCCGCGGGCGGTCCGGGTTGCGCGGGCGGCCGCCGACGCGCATCTGGCGATGGTCTTCCACTCCGGCTACGACATGGGGTTCGAAAGGGACGACACGGCCGCGCCGGCGCACCTCAGGCGGCTGCACGAACGAGTCCCGGACCTGCGGATGGTGGCGGCCCACATGGGCGGGTGGCTGCGGTGGCCCGAGGCGCTGCGGGACCTGGCGGGCCT
>CAYGZE010000078.1:0-16055 GCA_964354185.1 uncultured Anaerolineales bacterium
CCCACATGGGCGGGTGGCTGCGGTGGCCCGAGGCGCTGCGGGACCTGGCGGGCCTGCCGATCTGGCTGGAGACGAGTTACACGATCGGGCAGTGCCCGGAGGAAATGCTGCGGCGCCTCCTGGACGCCCATCCGGCCGACCGCATTCTCTTCGGGACCGACGCGCCGTGGGCGGACCAGAGGGCGGAGGTCGAGCGGTTCCGCGCGCTCCCGATCGGGCAGGACCTGAAGCGGCAGATCCTCTGGGAGAACGGGCGCCGCTGGCTGGGCCTGGCGGCGGAGCCGACGTAGTTCCGCCTCCGGGAAAGCGCCATCCGTTCGTGGGGCACTGGCGGACAAGCCGCCAGTGGCACCCGGCGCTGCGGCAGCCTACTTCGGGGCGTCTTCCTTCTTCGGTTCGGGCTTGTCCTCGCCAGCCTTGGCGGCGGCCGCGATCTTCTCGGCGTCCGGGCCGCCGACGATGGCGATGCGTTCGCCGCCCTTGACCATGGCGTACCGGAGCGGCCGGTCCGGGAGGAGTTCGGCCACGGGCTGCGGCACTTCCTTGTCCGAGACGAGGAGCGTCACGGCCTTGTCGCCCGCCTTGGCGGTGATGGAAAGGGGCGGCTGGTCGAGGCCGAACTCGGCGGCCGCCTTCGTGTCGTACGCGGCCCAGCGCTTGGCCTTCAGGGCGCCGAGGGTGTCCGTGAGGCCCTTCAGGTCGTCGCCCGGGACCTCCTTCTCGGGCTTGCCGGCGGCGTCGGCCCGATACCAGCGGGTGTCCTGCTTGAGGAAGCGGGCGGTCTTGCCGCCCGCGGCGATCTCGACCTCGGTGACGTCGGCAGCGGTGAGGGTGACGAGGTCCTTGGCGAGCGGCTCGGCGGCGAGGGTGTCGCGCAGGGCCGCCGGCACCTCGAAGACAAGGTCCCGCCCGTCGACGCGACCGTAGACCTTCGCGTCCTTCTGCGTCGCCAGGCGGAGGACCTGCTCGGTGGGCGGTTCCTCGGCCTTCTCGCCCGCCACCGTCACGGTGCAGACCACCGTGCCCGTCTCCAGGCCGTAGGGCTTGTAGTCCGTCGTGGCGGCAACGTAAGCCAGGCAGGAGAGGTCCTGGAGTTCGCGCGCGAGGTCCTCCGTGAACGTGATCTCGGGCTCGGCCTCGGCGGGCTTGGCGAGGCGCCACTTCCCGTCCTTCTGCGCGAGTTCGATCGTGCGGTCGGGCGTCGTGATGGCCACGCGCGTCATCTTCTTCGGGTCGGCCTTGAGGACCTGCTTGGAGAGGAAGGCGTGCCAGGGCTTGCGGCAGGACTTGAGGTCGTTTTCGTTGACGCGTCCTACCCAGTCTTCGCGGAGGTTGCGGACGAGGACGCGCGCTTCGGCGGCGCCGCCGATTTCGAAGCCGCGCGGGTTCGGCTCGCCCTCGACCTGGACGCGCAGGTGGCCCTGGGGCGTGCCGAAGTCGGCGGGTTCCTTGGGGTCGGAGAAGTAGAGGACCTTCAGGTCGCCGGCCTCCTTGAGGAGGTCGTCGAAGGCGGCCGGGTCGGTGTCGGCCTCGGGGCGGTCGGCGACCTTGAGGCGCCACTTGCCGGCCGTCTTGGCGAACTCGAACTCGCCCGTCTCGTTCTTGAGGGTCAGGCGCGACACCTTCGACGCATCGAGCGCCACGACGTGCTTGTCGCGGAAGTCCTGGGGCGTCTTCTCGAGCGACGCCAGGGCCGTCGCCGCGACGCTCGTGACGTGCTTGCCGTCGTCGGCCGTCAGGTGGACGGTCTTCTTCTCGATGTCGGCCCAGGAGCCGAACCGGAGGGTGGCGACCTTGACGGGCTCGGGGGCGGGCTCGGGCTTGGCCTCGCCCTCCTTGGGCGGGGCCTCGGGCTTCTTGGGGGGCTCGCCCTTCTTGTAGAGGGTGACCTCAACACGGGGCTTCGCGAGGCCGTAGCGTTCGAGGTCCCCCGGCGCGTCGGCGACGAATTCCTTCACGCGCAGGCCCAGGGTCTCGCGGACGAGCGTGCTCAGGGTGTCGGGGTCGGCGCGGGCGGCCACCGGTTCGGCCAGGACCCAGGCCTGGTCGGCGCCGCGGTCGAAGCGGACGGGGCCGCCCTTGGCGCCCGAGATGTCGATCCGCACGAGGTCGTCGCTCCGCAGGTCCACGAGGTCGCGGCTGCGGTAGGTCTTGACCTCCTCCTCGGCCCGCTCCAGGAGGTCGGTCTTGTCGAGGAGGACGACCTTCTCCTGGGGCGCGAGGAGCCGCGCGTACACGCCGCCCGCCAGGAGGGGCTTGCGGCCGACCTCGATCTTGACGGTCGCGGCGGGCTTCTTGTCGGTCTTCTCGGCCACCAGGGTCAGGCGGTAAGCCGGGGGGTCGAGGCCGAGCCCCTTGAGGTCGGGCTGGCCGCCCGACCCGGGGACGATGGTGCGGCGGAAGCGGGCCTCGGCGCCGGCGCGGACGAGGCGCATCGCCTCGTACTCGTCGGCGGGATAGTCGACCGGCTCGGCGAGGCGCCACTTCTTGTCGGCCTTCTTGAGGGCGAGTCTGACGGCCAGGGCGCCGTCGGGGCCCTTGGCCTCGAGGGTGGCCGAGGCGACGTCGTCCGGCGCCAGGTCGACCAGGCGCAGGGTCTCCTCGGGCTTCTCGGGCAGGGGCGCCTGGCCCGTCAGGCGGTCCTTGTAGATCCAGAAGAGGGCGGCCGCCGCCAGGACGGCCAGCGCGAGAACCAGAGTCGTCCGGAAACGCATCCCCTACCTCCTGCGGATCAAGAAGACGACGAGTCCCACCAGGGCGACGCCCGCCGGCACGCCGGCCACCATCAGGATCCGCAGGGGCGTCCCCCACGTGCCGATGTCGCCCAGGCGGCGGGCCCGCAGCACCTCCGGGCTCACGGTCACCAGCTGGTCCTTGCCGGTAATCCAGAGCAGGCTGTTCACGAAGATCTCGGCGTTGCCCGGGAACAGGGCGTCGCGCGGATACTGGCCGACGCGGTCCTGGGCGAAGTGCGAGTCGCCGAAGGCGACCACGTGCTGCTCGGCGTCGCCGACCTTGCGCGTGACGGCGACGCCCAGCGGCACGGGGCGCTCGGCCGTCGGGATGAGGTCGAGGGCCTCGTCGCGCTTAGCCTCGCCGTTCATGGCCTCCGTCATCGTCGTGTCGGCCCAGTAGTCTGGGCCGACGGGCAGAAGGAGGATCGGCTCGACCTTGACGCCCTCCGGGGGCTTCTCCATGGGCATCATGGGGACGGCCGTCAGGAGGGTCGTCGGCAGGCCCCTGAGCGCGCGGGTGATCGCGTGGGCCGGGTAAGCCGTGATCTGGTGCACGAACGGGACGGCCTTCTCCGTGCCGCGCGAGTCGACGACCATCTTCTGCACCGCCACGGCGTCGAACCGCGGGGCCAGGCCGAAGGTCGCGAAGAGGTCCTTGTAGGGGAGGAACGACATCTCCATGGCGTCGGCGAGGATGACGGCGGGGCCGCCGCCGCGGATGGCGTCGACGACGGGCTCGTAGGCCTCGGGCGTCGCCGGGGGCATCGGGCGGCGCATGTCGGGCGGCGGGGGCGGCACGAGGACCAGGAGAATCTGCTCCTTCTCCTTGGCGCGCTCCTGGGCCTCAAGTTTCTCCCACTCCTCGATCTTCGGCATTTCGTGGTCGCGCAGCAGGTCCCAGTCCTGGACGAGGAAGTTGGCCTTGCGGATGCGGTCCGCGAGGCCCGCGAACGGGCCGCCCCAGCCGGTCGCCGGGCTGCCGTAGGTGACGAACAAGACGGCGGGCTTGACCTTGTGGAGGAGCCCCCAGAGGGCGGTGGAGACGGCCGACTCGCCGTCGAAGAGTCGCTCGGGGGCGTCGGGGTTGTTCTGCGCGTCGGGGTTGTAGGTCCAGACGTCGTCGAAGGAGACGACGCGGACGTCCTGGGGTGTCTCGATGAGGATGGACTCGCCGCGCGCGATCTCGCGGTTGAGCGCCTCGAGTTTCTGCTCGCCCAGGGCCTCGCCCTCCTTGAGGAAGGCCTGGATCCGCTCGCGGAGGGGCTCGTAGGCCGCCTTGCCGCCCTCGAGGATGGCCTTGACGTCGGCGGGCAGGGCAAGGTTCGCCGTCTTGGCCTGGTCGAGCAACTGGTCGTAGACCTTCTGCACCTCGCCGAAGTTCTTCTCGACGGGCTTGAGGAAGTCGCCGGCCCGGGAGACGGCGCTGGAGTAGGCGGGCAGCCCCTGGCCGGCGAGGCTGTCGACGGCGGCGCCGATGAACTGGCCGACGGCCTGGAGTTGGCGCCAGCCCTGCGAGACCATCTGGAGGTTGTCCACGAAGTCCCGGGGCGCGTCCTTCCAGGCCTCGGCGGCGGCGGTGAGGCGGCCGGCCTCGGCCTCGAGGACCTTGCCGATATCCGCCTGGAGTTTCCTAAACGCCTCGACCTGGGCCTTCGGCTTCTCGGTCTCGGAGGCGTAGCGCTTCTTCAGGCGGTCCAGCAGGGCCTCGGCGGCGCTCGAGTCGACGCCGGGGTTGACGGCCTCGACGGTGATGGGCGGCGAGACGGCCCCGTACTCCGTCAGGAGGTCCTGGACGCGGCTGTATTGCTCCTCCGACTCGGGGATCTGGGGGGTGTGCTGGTACAGGTTGGTGATGCGGATGTCGGCGTCGGAGGGGATGTCGGCCAGCAGGGCCCGGGTGCGTTCGCTGAGGCGGAACCGGCCGCCGGCGGTCCAGTCGCTGCGGGCCTTGCCCTTCAGCAGCGCGGTCGAGAGCCACACGGCCGCCACCGCGAGCGCGGTGGCCAGCAGGAGCGCGACGACGACGTTCGAGCCGAAGACGAGCCAGCGGCGCTTCTGGGCCATCGAGGTCTCGGCCGGCGCGGCAGCCGACCGCGCGGCCTCCGGGGCCCCCGCGTCCGATCCTTTGGGCTTGTCTACCGCCATCGGCGACTCTCCAGAATCTTGACCGTGAAGAAGAGGACGTACAGCGTCAGGGCCACGAAGTAGACCACCTGCACGAGGTCCACCACGCCCTGGCTGAAGTCGACGTAGTGCGTCGGGACGCTCACGACCCGCGCGATCGTCCGGTACGGCGCGGGCGTGAGGACCGCGACCAGTTGCGAGATCCACGCCAAGAGCGCCAGGATCGCGAACCCCACCACCGCCGCGATCACCTGGTTGCGCGTCATGCTCGACGCCAGGACCCCCACCGCCACATAGAGCGCGCCCAAGAGCGCCAGGCCCAGGTACCCGCTCAGGACGGGGCCGTAGTCCGGGTCGCCGTAGGACGCCAGGAGCGCCACGTAGACGGCCGTCGGCGCGAGCATCACCAGGTACATCGCCCAGCAGCCGAGGAACTTGCCGAGGACGACCTCGACGTCCGTGACGGGGGCGGTCATCAGCGTCTCCAGCGTGCCGCTGCCGCGCTCCTCGGCAAAAGACCGCATCGTCAGGATCGGGATCACCAGGACCAGGATGAACGTGATGGCGAAGAAGACGTTCCCCATGTGGGCGGGCTGGCCGCTCGAGAACGTGCCGAGGAAGGCGAAGACGAACCCCGTGGCCGCCAGAAACAGGGCCATCGCGACGTAGGCGATGGGCGAGACGAAGTAACTGCTCAACTCCCGCCGCGTGAGGATCAGGACGTTTCGCATCCGAGGCTCCTTGGGCTGCGCGTCAGGCCGCGCTCCGCTCGGCGGCCGCGTCGCCCGCCGTGATCTGAAGGTACAGTTCCTCGAGGGTGGGCGTCTCGCTGTGGATTTCGCGCAGGCGCCAGCCCCGCTGGCCGAGCGTCGCCACGAGCGCCTCCCGCACGTCCTGGCTGCCCGCGGGGGTCACGAGGTACCGGGCCCATCCGCCGCCGAGGTCCTTGCGGTCGACGGATGCGACGCCCGCGACCTGGGCGAGGGCGCGGCCGACCTCGGCGGGCCCGTCGCCCGCGGCCCCCTCGGCCCCGGCCCGCACCTCGAGCACCACCCGTCCCCGGGCCGCCACCCGCTCGCGCAGGTCCTCGACGGACCCCGTGGCGGCGATGCGCCCGTCGGCGATGATGACCACGTGCGAGCACGTCCGCTCGACCTCGGGCAGGATGTGGCTCGACAGGAGCAGGGTGTGGCTGTCACCGAGGGACCGGATCAGCCGCCGCGTCTCCTGGATCTGCGACGGGTCCAGGCCGATCGTCGGCTCGTCCAGCAGCAGGACCGGCGGGTTCCCCAGCAGGACCTCCGCCAGGCCGACCCGCTGGCGGAACCCCTTGGAGAGGGCCCCGATCAGGCTCCGCCGCCGCTCCTTCAGCCAGCACCGCTCGACGACGCGGTCCACTTCGGCTTCGCGGGCCTTGCCGGCCAACTTCTTCAAGGACGCCCGGAACCGCAGGTACTCGTCCACCCGCATCTCCGGGTACAGCGGCACGTTCTCCGGCATGTACCCCAGCGACGAGCGGACCGCCAGGCTCTCCGTGAAGACGTCGCGGCCGTTGACGCGTGCGCGGCCGTCGGTGGCCGGCATGAAGCCGGTGAGGATCCGCAGCGTCGTGCTCTTGCCCGCGCCGTTGGGACCGAGGAACCCGACGATCTGCCCCCGGCCGACCTCGAACGTCACCTGGTCCAAGGCCAGCGTCCGACCGTACCACTTGGTCAGGCGCTCCACCTCGATCATCTTCTGCACGGGAACCCTCCTCGACGCCTTTCGCGCCGCCCCTGGTAAGACGCTCCGCCTTGCCCGTCTTATCCGGCGGAAACTCCCCCGACGCCTGTGGGACTACGCCCCGGAACCCGACGATTAGACCATCCCGGCGGGGCGTGTCAAGCCTTTCGCGCGACACCCATTGTCAGAGGGAATGGTCTGGCAAGGTGGGCCGCAGGCCAGCGTGGACCTCCATCGACCCGGCACGGCCTCAGGTCCAGTTGGGCGGAGGCCATTGCTCGAGCGGAATGTCCACCCCGGAAAGGAGGCTGCCAAATGCGCTGGTCATCCGCCTGAAACTGCGCGAGCGGGCGTACGCCGCCACCATGTCGAACTCGGCCGTCAGGGGCGCCTGGTCCGCCGTCTCCGAGTAAGACCACCCCGGCCGCATGAGCCCTTCCAGTCGGCCCTTGGCGTCTCGCGGTCCTTCCGGATCCCCCGGGAACGCTGCGTCGTCCCGGAGGCCGCGCCTGCCGCGAAGCGAGTCCGCGGCCGCCAGGAACCATGCTTCGTACTCTTGGCGGGCAATAACGACCTCGCAGGGGACCGCATGCGATTCTTGCCTTGCCCACGTCTGGATGGTAGGCGCGAGTTCCTTTGGGCAGTCGTCGTCCCCGTCGAAAAGGATCAGAATGGCGCCGCAGTTTGGCTGAAGGAGGGCTAGTTGCACCGACCTGCGCAAAGGGTCTTCTTGTACCAATTCTGACCGATTCCTCCGGATGGGCCGATTCACCTCCACCTGATAGACGCGGGCCTCATCGCAGAGTCGCCGAAGCAGCACCGGCACTGCGGCCACATCGCCGTAGCCCTCCACGATGGGTTGGATATTCATTCCAACTCCTCGAAGAGAGTCCCATCCAAGCGGTCGCCTTTGAGGAACAGCGCCGGTGGTTGTGGGTGCAGGGCATTGGAGCGGAGGAGTTCGCCTGCGCCCATAAGGCGCTGCTGGAGGGCCTTACGGGACGCCTCCGAAAGCGGAGCGACCCGCGTTGCGCCTTCCCCCCATTCCACGATGCGCAAGTGCTTGTCCTGAATCCACTTGGCGTCCAGTACTTCTGGGCTATGAGTTGTGGCCACAACCTGCATCTTGCGGCTGGCGTGTCGCAGGAGATCGAGGATGGCATCGAGTGCTCCGGGGTGAATGGTCGCCTCCGGCTCCTCGATTGCGAGGAGGGTGGGTACTGGCCGTTGGTAGACGGCCGTCAGAAGCCCAAGGGCCCGCAGGGTGCCATCGGACATGCTGAAGGCCTCGAACTTCAGGCGGCCTCGCTCACTCCACTGCTGTGTGAACTCCAGGGAGATCTTGTTGCCGTGCTTCTTGGTTTGCACCTTCGTCGTCTTGGGGACGATCGTGCTGAGGATCTCGCAGACGCGCTCGAGATCATCTGAGGAGTGGCGTTCGATCTCTTGGAGCACGCTGGCCGCATTGCTTCCGTCCCGCCGCAGGCTGGTGCCGCTGTCCGGGTCCTGCATTTCGCGCAGTTTGCCCGGCTCAATGGAGTTCACGCGCATCGCCGCCAGCGCGCGGAGCACCGGTGCGAAGCGGGCATCCCCGCCGACGACCGGCAGGCCCAGCGAGGCCGGGTCCAACGACGGCTCCAGCCCCTTGACGTTCGAACGGAACTCCTTCCTCCGGTCAAACCAGGAGACGCGGCCTTCTTCCGTGACCACCTTGCACTGTTCGCGGATGACCTCGAAGCCGTAGTTGGCGAGGGCCTTGACCTCGAACGCATACCGGCCGGAGGCGGCCTGCCCATTGAGGCACCCCAGCACGACGCCAAGGCCGAGATTCGGTGGGGCCTGTTGCGCGAACATCCGATTCCTTACTGCGGCAATGCCCCCGCGCGTGTCGAACACGGCCTGAAGGGGCGACGCCATCGCCTCCGCCAGAAAAGCGAAGGCGTCCACCAGATTGCTCTTGCCCGAGCCGTTCGGTCCCACCAGAAACGTCGGGTTGTCGAAATGGACACACCCGGTTGGGATGCTCCTGAATCGCTGGATGATGAGTGTCTTGACCACGGGCTCCATGCGATTCTCTCCCGCGAGCCTATCTCGCCCGCCACCGGTCATTCAGGATACCGGGGTTGTGCCCCGCTGACAAGATACGTACTCGCCCCCCTAGACCAGGGCGTCGAGGTCCTTCAGGCGGCGGATGACGGTGCAGTCGTGGTGCAGGGCCTGGCCGTCGCGGTCCACCAGGACGGGGCGGATCCCGATCTGGCGGGCCCCGACGACGTCGGCCCAGTAGTCGTCGCCGACGTGGATGGCGCTGCGGGCGGGGCACTCCATGGCGGCCAGGGCCTTCAGGAAGATCTCGCGATGGGGCTTCTGCGTCCCCACGGACTCGCTCGCGATGACCTTCTCGAAGAACGCCGCCAGGCCGTGATCGTCGAGGTCCTCCTGGAGCCGCGAGTTCCAGTTGCTGATCACCCCCAGCCGGAACCCCCGCCGGCGCAGGTTCCCCAGGAGTCCCAGGGCGTCGGGGTCGACGGTGACCTGCTGGGCGACCTCGATGCGGCCGGAGGCGGCCTCGAGTTCCTGGGCCAGTTCCAGGCCGCGCAGGTCCAGGTCCATGGCCTCGGCCAGGTGGTCGAGCCACATGCGGCCGGCCTCCTGGGTGTCGAGGGGGGCGGCCAGGCGCCGGCGGCGGCGGGCCACCGCCCGGCGCGCGAGGTCGTTCGCCCGGACCACCTCCTCGCGCGTCACGTCGTAGCCCACCTCGAGGAGCGCCTCGTGCAGGAGGTCGAGCCGCCCCAGGTCGCCGCACACGAGCGTTCCGCCGACGTCGAAGAAGATGACCTTGACGCCCGCGAGGGCCGGCCTCCGCCGCGACGGTTTCTCACGCTTGGCCACGACCGCTCCACTCCCGTTTCGCCTGGGTCACCAGCCGATGCGCCGCCCGGATCGGCTCGGGCAGGCGGTACCGCGGCGCGGCCGCCAGCACCCAGCGGCAGGCGCTGGCGAGGTCGATCCGGTTCCCGACCGACACGTATACCGGCCGCGCGCCCGCGCGGGTCCGAAGGACCGTCCCGATCCGCTCGCCCCCGTCCACCAGGGGCACACGCGCGCCCCGCCGCGCGGCAAGCGCTCCGCGCGGCTCGCCGATGAGGCGGCTCTTGGCGCAGCCGACCGTCGGCACGCCCAGCGCCAGGCCCAGGTGCGACGCCAGGCCCAGCCGCCGCGGATGCGCGCGGCCCTGGCCGTCCGCGATCACCAGGTCCGGCCGCACCCGCAGCCCCCGGAACGCCTCCAGCACCACCGGGACCTCCCGGAAACTCAGGAATCCCGGGACGTACGGCCACGTCGCCCGCGTGGCGGCCGTGGCGACGTCGATCACCTCGAACGTCGCCAGGTGCAGGACCACCACGGCGGCGACGATCCACTCGTCCTTCTTGCCGCCCGAGACGTCGGCCCCGGCGACCGTCTCGACGCCCGCCAGGGGCGGCCCCTCCTCGACGCGCCCCGCCAAGCGCGTCTGGACGGCCGCCGCGCCCGCGACGTCCAGGTCCCAGCGGTGCAGCCGCGCGACCTTCACGGCGTCTCCTTCGGCGGCGCTTCCGGCGCTTCGGCGGCGGGTGCCGCTGGCGGCTTGTCGGAGCGCAGCGGAGACCCGTCGCCTTGTCCAGGGTCCGCCCGTGCCGGCCGCGGCGCGTCGCGGATCTTCTTCAGCACGACGTCGTCCCAGTAGACGACGCCCGCGGGGTAGTACGCGTAGAGGTCCACCTTGAGAAACTCGGGCAACTGGTCGGCCCGCGTCGCCCCCGGCACGAAGTCGGCCGTGACGGTGTTCCACCGGCCCGCCTCGCCGTAAGGATGGACCTGGCGGCGGTACGTCTCGCGGCGCTGGGCGGCGTAGCCCGCCGACGCCTCGAACGGGTGATAGCCCTTGAGGAAGACCTTGAGCGTCGGACCCATCGACTTATAGCGGCACGAGAATCGGTAGGTCGCCCCGGCCTCCAGGGGGATCCAGTCGCTGTAGTAGTCGAGGCCGTAGCCCTCGGCGGTCGGGCCGTCCATGTCGAACTTGAGGACCTTGCCCGGGCCGTCGGGGTTGCCGGTCCAGGCCATCTGGGACTCGCTTTCCTGCCAGTCGGCGGGGCCCGTTTTCGCCGCGTTGGGCTGCTCGAAGCCGGGGTTTCGGACGAGGTTCGGCCCCTCGCGCCAGCGGCGCTCGGCGTCGGGGTCGAGGGCGTCGGGGTCGGCCGAGGGCGGAAGGCCCAGGACCTCGCGCACCGCGCGGGCCATCTCGATCGCGATGACGTGGTGGTTGGCGCACGGGTAGCGGTTCTCGAGGACGCGCGGCCGGCCCCCGGCGGCGGGGTAGACGGCCAGGAGGCGGACCTCGTAGGGCTCGCGGCCGCCGACGCGGCCCGTGACGGCGACGTCGGCCTTGAACCGCTCGCGGGCGATGGCCGCCAGCCGCTCCGCCGGCGCGTCGGGCGAGACGGCCTCGCCCCCGAGCGCGTCGGCCACGCTGGAGGGGTCGTACGTGACGGCGCCGAGGCGGCGGGCCTTGGTCCGGATCATCTCGGCGACCTTCGGGCCGAGGCCCTCCTCCTCGCTCGTGAAGGGGAGGACGACGATCGACATCGGCTTCGCCGGCGTCCGAGGCGCGTCGGCCTGCGCCGGGCCCTCGGCCGCGCCGGCCCGGGCCGCCAAGGCCGCCAGGACGACGGCCGCCGCGGCCGATGCACGGATGGCACGAGAGAGGGTCATCGCTTCCGCCCCGATCACTTCGACGCCTCCGCCTTCGTGAACTTCACGCTCTTGCGGACGGCGTCGAGTTCCTTCCAGACGGACTGGTCGGCGTCGGCCCGGGCCATGAGAATCAGACTGAAGACGCGCGAGCCGAGTTCCGCGTAAACGGCGGTGCACTGGGCGGCCTGGCCGCCCAAGAGGTCCCCCGCGTACCGCAGTTCGAGGGCCTTGCGTCCGCCGAGTTCGGCGGGCTGGGGCTTGGGCTCCTCGACGCCGGGCGCGTCGGCCGCCCGGTTGGCCTGCTCGGCGACGAAGGCGGCGAGGTCCTGGCCCGGGCGCGGCGCCAGAACCCGGACGATGGCCACGGCCGCCAGGTCCTTCCGCACGAGTTCGAGGGCCGTGGCCGGGCCGTCCCGCGAGGTGGGCACCTGCCAGTCCTTGCCGGGGCGGCGGACCTCGAAGCCGTAGTTGGCGCTCTCGAAGCGGTCGCCCCGGGTGGCGATCGTCAGGCGCCCCTCCGGCGCGCTGATCGCCAGCGACGCGACCACGCGGTCCCGCAGGGGCAGCACGTCGATGAGCGGCCGGTCGGCGCTGGTGACGCTCACGAGGTAGGCGATGCCGTCGCCGACGACCACGACGTTGCGGAAGTGGATGGGGGCGCACCCCAGGCGGGCCGTCCCGTCGACCGCGCGGGCCTCGCCGGAGGCCACGCGGACGGCCAGGGGCGGCTCGGCCTGCACGTCCTCGTAGCCGGCGGCCCACTGCTGCTGGAGGAGGCTCGTGATGCGGGCCCAGTCTTCCTCCGACATGGCGTCGGCCCGCAGGGGAGAGTTGGGGATGGCCGGCCGCACCAGGACCTCGGCCTCCTCGGTCAGGTCCTCGACGGCGGCGGCGCCGCTCTCCTTCGACGCCTGGAGGATGCAGGGGTACGGGGACACGGTGAAGGCGTAGCCGGCGCGGGCGCTGGTGAAGCGGCTGCCCTGGAGCCCCTCGACCGTCACGCCGCGCGGGCCGGCCTCGGCGGCGGCATTCATCTGCCGCGCCTCCGCCATGCTCCCCGCCGTCGCCGCCATCGAGGACGACTGCCACACCAGCCGCAGCGCCCGCCCCTCGTCGTCGGCGAGGCAGCCGATCTGCTCGGGCCCGCACGCCCAGAGGACCGCCGTGCCGGTCAGGGTGCGGCCGTCGCCCGCCATGATCGTCCGCCGCCCCGCCACCTGGACGAGGCACGGCTGCGGCAAGAGGGCGCCGAGGCTCTCGTCGATGACCATCCAGCGCCGCGTCTGGCCCTCCTTGGGCTTGCTGCGCACCGTGGCCGCGAGCGCGCACGACAGAAACGTCACGTCGTCCTCGAGGGAAACGGCGGCCGAGGCCTGGGCCTTGCCCGCCTTGCGGGTCATGCGGAACTCGCCGCCCTCGGCCCGGCCGGTCACCTGCCACTCGCGCTCGGCGGACTTGACGCGGCAATCGAGGGCCAGCGGACGGCCGGCGGCGTCGATCTCGGCGGCAATCCTCTCGTAGTAACTCGGCCGCTCCTCGCGCGGCGCCCGCCGCAGGAACGTGTTCGTCTCAAGCCGCACACGCCCCTCCGGCAGCCGCGACAGGCCGATCGTCCGGTACCCGATCTTCCCGCCCTCGTAGTAGAGGGAGTACCACTGCGTGAAGACGAGGTCGCCCTGGACGGGCTTGGGCTCGGCCGCGGGCTCGGCCTTGGGCTCCTGGGCAGGTTCGGCCTTGGGCTCGGCGTCCGGCGCGGCGGGCGGCGGTTCGGTGCCGGGTGCCACTGGCGGCTTGTCCGCCAGTGCTCCCTGCGGCGCGCGGACGCCCTCCCCCCCTGGCGGGAGCGCAGCCGACGTCTCGGCGGCGGGTGCCGACGGGGCAGGCGTCTCGGCGGCGGGCTTGGCCTTGGCCTCGGCGGGCGCGGCCAAGGCGAGCGCCGCGAGGCTTGCCGCCAGCGCGGCCGCGCAGCATCCGCGGATGATCCGGCCCATGGGATGGCCCCCGCCGTCCCGGCGCGCACCCTGCGCGCCCGTATCGCCCGCAACTATAGGTTCCGCCGCCGGGGGAAGTCAAACCGATTCGCGCCGCGCGGGGCCTACGGCGCCGCGGCGGCGTCTTCGACGCCGCTCAGGCGTAGGCGACGCCCATCCTGTCTGCGACTGTGCAACGTCTTGGAGCGGTCGCCCTATCAGTTTTTTCGAGTTGACAATCTACCGCCCTGCGGTTAGGGTTTTGTTTGGGTACTTCGGGGGCCCGAGTATGCCACAGCCGATGGAAGTCCGGGAGGTCGAAACCGACCGTCTGAAGACCTGGGAAGACAATCCGAGAATCAACGAGCACGCCGTGGACGCGGTGGCTCGGAGCATTCGCGCCTTCGGCTTCAACGTGCCGATCCTTTGTGATCAGAACTTGACCATTGTTGCTGGGCACACCCGATGGAAAGCCGCCAAGAAACTCGGCTTGAAGTCTGTTCCGGTCATTGTACTTGAGATGACCGAGGCACAACGTCGTGCCTTTGCCATTGCTGATAACAAGACGGGCGAAATCGCGAGATGGGACTTTCCGCAGCTCGATCGGATTCTTACCCAATTGCGATCCGAGAAACTCGACCTGCACTCGCTCGGCTACTCTGACGCCGAGTTGCAGGCTCTCCTGGCCCCTCCGAAGGACTTCGATTGGGCGGCGTTCGATAAGTACAAGGAGTCTTTGCTACAGTCCACTTATGTGTTATTGGCCGTCAAGGTCCCCCTGGCCACGAAAGACCGCCTGAAGGGCGCGATTCGCCAGAGGGCGAGGGAATTAGGAATCGCCAGCGGCGATCCGGCAGTCGCAGCCGGAGAAGTCGTGGCCCATCTTCTGGGAATCGTGTCATGAAGAAGCCGTTGGCGGACAAGGTCCAGAGGGCCATTCAATCTCTGCGAGAACTATGGCTCAAACTCGACGGGAAACTGCGTTTCGTCGGTTTTTCTACCGGCAAGGACAGCCTTGCCTTGGCGGCCATGCTTTATGAGGCGGTTGAGCCCGAGCGTCCGACGTGCCTGTATGTGCACCACGATCTGGAGTTTCCCGGCAATCTGGAGTACTTGGAGCAACTCAAAAGTCGCGGTTTTGCGGCACAGGTCTTGAGGCCGTTTCTGGAATATTTTGACCTGATGGACCGCGGAATGGGGTTCCTGACGCTCAAGAATCCTTGGTGCGTTCCGATGCTGATAGGTACTGCCCTGCTGGAGTGGCTGCAGCGGCAGGGGGCGAGAAGCCCGCGCGACGGGGTGCTGTTTCGCGGCATGTCCGGCAGCGAATACAGCCACAAGTTTCACACGGGGCTCGAACTCTATGACCGCCTCGACTTGCCCGTCTTTAACCCGCTTCTGGGGTTCAGCAAGGAGGATATCCTTGATGTGGTCCGGCGGCGGTATGACCTTCCCCTCAACCCGATCTACCAGCACATGGACCGGAGTTACTGCATTGTCTGCTATACGTCTGACGCGCGCCGGCAGGCGTACAGCGGCAAGCACTTCCCTGAGGTGTGCGCTCGCTACTACCGTCAGATCGAGAGCATGCTCTTCGATAGTGGGCTCATAGAGAAAGGGTGCCTCGACGCCAAGCATCGGTCGCGCGAGGAGAAACTGCACCGCCACGGCTTCGTGCATTGGCGCCGGATCAAAGCGCAAGAGGTGGTCGGGGCAGTGAAACGGCGGCTTTCTCCAGAGGCATTCGCCTACCGCATCCGCGACCCGGCCTGGATCGCAACCAAGCACCTGGCCCCTGTCGGCGGGCGGTGGGTTCGGAAAGGGGATGAGATCCGGTTCTGGAACGTCGAGGAGCAGGTGGCCGACACGGTGATTAAGAAGATGCTCAATTGCCTCGATTGCGGCTTCTGTGTGGTAGAATGCTTTTCCGCGCGGCGGTTTGACCGCGCGACGAAGAGCCTTCAGATCGACGGCTGCATCCAGTGTGGTCGCTGCCTGCGGCTGAAGTTTTGCATGGGTTGGCAGCACAGATTCTGGCGCCGCGTCATTGTAAGGGAAGACGAGTATGCGGCGTGAGGCCAAGGGCGAGGCGGGGTACCTTCTGCCCGAAGGTGACTGCCGTCCCTATCTTCCGCCCGTCCTGATCAGCGCGTGTCTGCTGGGTATTCCCTGCCGCTGGCACGGCCGCCGGCCGGCGACGCGAAAGGCTTTGATCGAGAGGCTCAAGGAACGTTATGTCCTTGTGCCGGTGTGCCCCGAACAGTTGGGGGGCATGCCGACGCCGCGGACGGGGGAGACGCTCCGCGGCGGCACGGGGGCCGACGTCCTGGACGGCCGCCTGCGCCTCGTGACCCCGGAGACCGGCGAGGACGTGACCGAGTTCCACGTGAAAGGGGCCAAGTACACGCTGGAGATGGCCCAGGTCGTCGGTGCCCGCCGCGCCTATCTTAAGGGCGGCAGTCCGTCGTGCGACCGCGACGGTGTGACGGGCGAGTGGCTCCGCAGGGCCGGGATCGAAGTCATTCGCGTGCCGTGATTGCTCGGCGCGTTTGCCCGGTGGCGCGCTTTGCCCGGTAGGGGGCGCAAGAGGCCGCGATGTGCCAGAAAAAAAGGGACCTGCATGGCTGCAAGTCCCGGTCGCTGCTAGGGTAGCGAGGGGATGCCGCCCTACGGCGCCGCCGTGCCGGCCGGGGGCAGGTCGCTCAGCCGCAATTCGTAGAAGGGCAGGTACCGGTAGTAGACCTCGAGCGTCAGGGCGGCGATGGCG
>CAYGZE010000079.1:0-16011 GCA_964354185.1 uncultured Anaerolineales bacterium
CCTAAGACGTGTCAAACGCAGCGCAGAAAAGGCGGGGAATGGGGAATAGGGACTGGGACGATTGCGGACCTGTCGCGGCGCAGCGAAGCCTGGCCTGCCTCCGGCGGGCAGGCTGCCAGCAGGCAGGTTGCCGATCTCACATTGCCGTCCGACACTCACAAACCTGGTGGGCCAGGGGGGGCCGCCAAGGGTGGCGCGGGCGGCGATCAGGGAGTAGTGGAGGAACCCCAGCGCGATGAACCACTCCTTGCCTTCCTCGGCGTAGTTGCCGACCGGCCAGTTGTCGGCGAAGAGGAGCAGCACCACTCGCAGCAGGATCAGCAGCGCCAGCGCCGCCATCAGGGGCGGCGCCTGGGAGCGAAGCGCCGTCCGGGCCAGGCAGACCGCCGCGAGCGCGCAGAAAACGGCGATCACCCCGTAGCACAGCAGCGCCTGCTCGTCGATCCTGCTGCGCACGCCCGGCGTGGTGTAGACGGCCCCCATGGCGAAGGTCATCAGGCAAGGCCAGGTCGGCAACGGAATCCTCAGGCGTCGGAACAGGTAGTTCAGCCGCCGGGAAAGCAAGCACCCGGCCGGCAGAAACACCGCTGCCGAGATCGACCCCAGCGCGAAGAGGCGGTTGGTCAACCCGGTGGCGATGTTGTGGAGGTTGAACTCCCTCTGCTGGTTGAGGTCCGCCATGGCCCCCGGGCTGGCGAAGTGGAAGATCCGCTGGCCGTAGCTGATCTCCTCCAGCGCCACCGCCAGCGTCATCGCCGCCATCAGCACCCACAGCAGGTGCACCACCCCGAACGGCCGGAGGCGGCGGATCGCGCCTTGGGCGGTCCAGGCCATCACCCCCGCCGCCAGGAAATACGCAACCGCCTGGGCAATCTCGTAGATGCGATCCTCTCCCATCAGCGGGTGAAGCCACTCGTGGCGCCAGACCAGCGCCACCAAAACCGGAACATGCATCAGCGCCAGCAGGCCCGCCCAGCGCATGAAGGCGGCAGGTCGCAGTTCGGTGAGGCCGAAGAGCGCCTCGGTTCGGGGGGGCTTCGGAAGAAGCAGCGTCCAGAACCGGCGGACGGCTGGGAAGGCATGCAGGACCATCGCCAGCCCCAACGCGGCCACAAGGCCGCGCTCGGCGCCGACGAAGAACCCCATGTGCTCGACCTCCCTGTCGTAGCTGAGACTGAGGATCCACGCCGACAGGGTCCGTTCCGGCAGCAGGGCCAGGCCCGCCACCGCCACACCGGCCAGGGCGAGTCCCGCCCCGACGGCCTTTCGGGTGATCGGGGCCGCGCTCACCGGCGTCTCCCTTCGGTCGCGAGGGTCATCACCCAGACCGTAGTCCCCCAAGCCCGCCTGGCTTCCTGTGCTGTGCCGCGGGCCCAGGCGAGCCTTGCGCTCTCCGCCGTTTCCGGGGGCGGAGGTCGGAGCCGCCTGCGTCCAGGAAGCGGGTGGAAATCGGGGTTCGGCGCGACCCGCCTCCGAAGCCCCATCCGGCCCGCCTTCCGAACGGACCCGACATCATCCTGCGCCGCCGCCTTGTCCGGCATCTCCCGGATGACGGCTCGCCGACGACCGCCGCCGGCGGTGTTCACGATGCTAGCGGGCTTGGGCGTTTCGACAAGCGAATTCCGGCGTTCCGGGGGCAGGATACTGAATAGCACGAAGCGTCGCGTTCGTGCCACGCACCGAGACAAAGGCCGGTCCGACTCACCCACGAGTCACGAGCCGCGAGCGGCGAGCCAAGGCGAACGGCCACGGCTGGCGACGGCGGCGCGGGGACGAACGGCGAGGACTGGGGAATGGGAAGGCCACAACAGAGGCGAAGGCAAAGGCGGCTTGGCGAGAGACCGTTGTTTCTGTTTGACGGCGGCTCACGCCCGCCCGCCTGCCGGGGGGAGACTCCGTCACTCCGTTCCTCAGGTACTCAGGTACTCCGGTACTCAGGTACTGGACTTTTGCCCCTTGCGGACCCATCCAGACCCGTTACAATGGTGGCATGGGCAGGCCCGGCAAGACCCGGCCGACCGAGGAAGAGGTTATGGGTGCGAGCGGGTTCCATACGACCCCCTGGAATCCATGAGAACCAAAGGAGGGGACCAGTGTGGTTTAGAAGAGCCCCCCTTCAGGAAGTTGCTGGCGCAAGGCCGGTTACACTGACCTGTCCGGTCTGCCGTAACACTTGTGAACAGCATCTTTGTTGTCAACCTTACGGTCTCATGCTTGGTTTGCCATGGGGTAAGCCGTGGGCCGCTACGCATCACAAGTTTTTCCTCGTGTGCACTGTCTGCGGTAACCCGTCGAGAGATCTATCCAAGGCGCAGGCGCAAGCACTGAAAGGATAGGTCATGCTTCTGATCAACTGGGGTCGCAACGTCAAGAGGATTGCCAACGGCGCGTTGATGAAGTGCGAGCACTGCAAGAACGTCACCGTCTATGAGATTTGCGAAACATATGCGTACCTTGGCGCTTACTTGATCAGACTCGGAAGAGGCAAGAAGAAGTACATAATGGCCTGCCCCGTCTGTCACCATGGTTACGCGTTGGACCCAACCAAGATCGATCAAGTTCTTCGGGACACAATCAACGTGCCCAGCTTTGAGGAGGTGCAGCCCATTTGGGCCGCAATGGAGGTAGAAGCGAATAAAGACTCCAAGACGATGTTGGAGTCCATGCTACGAGAGAACGACGAAGAGAAGCTGTTCAAGACATTAGCCGATTGGCGAGAAGACATAGCAGCCAGAGTTACCAGCCAGGGACACCCGCCGGAGCGTGTGAAGTATGTTGCGGAATTCTGGGCAAACGACCTCCTTCAGAGCATGGTGGACGTTGTGCGCAGACAGCCGGGGAAGGGAGCCTAGGTCATGTCCGTTGCCCGGTCAGTATGAACGCGTGAAGATCGGCTGGCTGAAAGCAGCACCCCCTATGGCGGTAAGGGGGCACGGCGAACTCGCCCTGGGGGGTGCGTACGGCCATCCAGGCTAGGCAGTCATCCACCGGAGAGAGGCGTGCTACCCAGGTACCGAGGTGGGGGGCACATATACCAGGGAGAACGGCTAGGTGCGTGGGTACCTACTTTGGGGGCCTTATGAAAAGCTACTTCTGTGTCAAGGCGGACAAATGTCTAATGCAGTGGCTCGGTCTCCGAACGTGGGATAGTCTTCACCCGTTAGATATGGAGCGTTTTTACAGGTTCCTGAAGGCGCTGCACCGGTATTCCCGGAAGGACTGGTCAAAGGACTTCCGAGAGACTCTGGCCAGGGCTGCTGATCGGGTTCACGGGGGAGCCACTGAGGGGCGCCTACGGCTCTTTACAGAAAAAGCCAATACAGTCTATGACTATGAGCGGGTGCGATAGGGCGAGATCCGGAATTCCGGGGACGCCATACTGAGTAGCACGAAGCGTCACGTTTGCGCCACGCCCCCATTCGGCTCGTGAAGGTCCAATCGCACGGCGGCGGCGGGACGGGCGAGGGCGGACAGGTAGCACGTCCCCAGTTTCCAGATTCAGAGATGTCAATTTGGGTTCGGGTAGATGAGCAAAGGGGACTCGCCCGAGGCTTCTCCCGCCTCGTATGTTTGGCCGTGCGTAACCATCACGGTGGTCCCCCGCATCTGGAACATGACGCCCGCGCCGCGTGTGGCCAATGCCCAGAGCCTAACTGCACACATTATGCAGACGTGGTGTTTCTTCGGATCATACGGCGTGGCGTTGCCGTCTTCGACTTGACAGAGATAACACCGGGTGGCAGGCTCCGGCTCGTCCGCACACGGTGTGTAGCCATCGCGCCACCATTCCCAGGGCGGCGCAACCCAGAACTGCCGCTTCGCAGGATTCCAGTCGTCGGCCTGCTCGAGTTCGTGGGGGTGCACGATCTCCGACGCCATGGTATCGACCAGGCACTCCATGGCCATCGGATACAGGCTAACGAAAATGCCAGGATTGGTGTACTCGACAGCGCCGAGAGACTGAATCTCAGTGAATACCATGTGCGGTGAAGTCATGACCTGCTCAAGTTCCCTGCGGGCCAGGGCTACGGCTTGCTCCATCTTGGCCGTCGCAGCTTCGCCCCGAAGCATCAGCCCCTTGCCGTTGTTCTCCCTCCGCCTTCCTGTTGGCACGACGCGATCCTTGATACGGTCCCAGACGAGGAATGCCAAGGCGTCCTGAGCGTCGTAGAGCGCGAGGTCCAGTTCCTCGATGGCCTTGCGAAGCCGAGCCAAGTTCTGGCTTTCTTTCCCTTTCACGGCGCTTCCTCCTCCAAACCTCTGTAGCCGTTCCCGCCGATTCTCAGCGGGTCCAGTGTAGCAGCGCCACTGGGCGTGGAGCAACGGGCGGTTGCAGCATGCTCTCGCGAATGCCGCGCGAGCTCCGGGGAGTTCCGCGAATTCCGGGGCCACCATACGGTATAGCACGAAGCGTCAAGTTCGTGCCGCGCCCCCATGCGGCTCGTGACGGCCCAAGCAGGCCACGGCGGCGAGGCGGGCGGCGGCGGGAAGGTCGCGTGTCCCCGTTTTCCCCATTTCGGATTGCGGAGTGCGGAATGCGGATTGGACGGCAACGGCCCGCCCAACCGAGCCGCGAGCCACGAGCGACGAGCCAAGGCAAACGGCAACGGCCACGGCGAGGCCCTTCGACTCGCTGCGCTCGCTCAGGGTGACAGAGCCTCGCTCGTCGCTCGCGGCCCTGGCACGGTGTAGCCTCGGCGGAAGCGGCTCGCGGCCGCTGGCAGAGAAGGATGTCGGGTCTGTTGACCCGACCTACCACTGTAGCTTGCGGCTTGGGGCTTGGGGCATGAGGCTTGTCGCCTGTGGCTTGCGGCTTGCGGCTTGAGGCTTGCCGCCTGTGGCTTCGCCCTTTCCCCTTGCGAACGCATCCAGGTTTGTTAGGCTGGGGGCGTGGGGTGTGCCCGGCGGCCACACAGGGCCGCTCCTAGGAAGGTGATCACGGCTCTTAAGGAGAATCCTATGGTCAGGCTCACGCTCGTGGCCCTTGGCCTCGCCCTCGCCCTGGTGGCGGGGAACCTTGCCGTCGCGCAGCCGCAACCTCCCGACAGGCCGCCGCAGCCGCCCAAGGCGCGGCCGCCCGACCCCATCGGGGACAACCTCTTCCCGCCGGAACTCATCTGGCAGTGCGCGGACCAGATCGGCCTGACGGCCGAGCAGCGGGAATCCCTCCGCGCGCAGGGCGAGAAGGTCGGGCCCCGGTTCCCGGAACTGACGCAGCGTCTCGAGCAGGAAAAGCAGGCGCTGGTCGAGATCCTGAAGCAGGAGCATCCCGACGCCGACGCGGCCGTCGCCCAGTTGGACAAGATGCTGGATGCCGAGCGCGAACTCAGGCGACTCCACGTGACCTTCCTCGTCGCCCTCAAGAACCTGCTGACCCCCGACCAGCAGGCCCAACTCCGGGAGTTGCGCAAGAAGTTCCCGGACGGCAAGGGCCCGAAGCCCGGCGGGGACGTGCCCCAGGCCATCCAGATGAAGATGATGAATGTCCAGCGTCAGGCGCAGGAGTTGGCGAAGGAGGGCCGCGACGTGAAGGCCGTCTGGGAGGTCATGGGCCGATTCGAGCCGCTCATCCGAGAGCGGAAGTTCGCCGAGGCCGAGGTCGTCCTGGACGAGGCCCTGAAGGTCCTGGGCGAGGTCGCCGGCGGCAAGTAGCCGCGCCCGCACCGAAGAGGCCGGCGACAGCCACCGCATCACGGGCAGTTGCGCCAAGAGCAACCCAAGCCCCGGGCGTGTTGCCCGAGGCTTGGGTTTCGAGTGCCCTGTGTTTTCGGCGCGTCTTACTTGCGGCGGCGGATCAGCGCCAGCCCGCCCAGGGCCACGAGCGCCAGCGTGGCCGGCTCCGGTATCGCGAAGATCGCCGGCCTGAAGTCCGCGCCGGGCACGAATACGCTGTCGGCGGCGAAGTAGAGCAGGCCGTTGTAGACGGTCAGTTCCGACACTTCGGAGCCGTACTGGCCCGGGTTGATGTCGGCCACCAGCCAGGCATCGGTGCCGTCGGAGGCCCAGAGTTCCCGCCCGTGGACGCCGTCATTGGCTGAGAAGTAGAGGAGGCCGTCGAAGACCGTCAGATCCGCCGGCGAGGAGTCCATGAGGAATGTGTCGCCGTCGCCCGGATCGGGCGTCGGGTTGATCTCGGTCACCATCTCGGGCGTGGTGCCGTCGAAGCACCACAGTTCGTAGCCATGGACTTCGTCGGTGGCGCAGAAATACAGTTTGTCCTTGTAGACGGCCAGGTTGTTCGGGTTGGAGGAAGAATACTGGCCGCCGGGCACGATGTCGAACAGGGCGGTCGCCGAGCCGTCGAAGGACCAGAGTTCGCGGCCATGGACGCCGTCGTAGGCGGAGAAGAAGAGCTTGTCCTGGTAGACGGCAAAGTTCTCCGGGCTGGAGCCGTTGTTCGGGTAGATCCGCGCGGCTTCGGTGGGCACGCCGGTGCCATCGGTGCGCCAGAGTTCGGTGCCCTGGCCCGGGGTGCCGCAGGCGTTGAAGTAGAGGAGGCCGTCGTACTGGATGAAATGCTGCGGATAGGAACTGCCGCTGCCGGGGTACATGTCGATGGGCGTCTGGTGCGTGCCGTCGAACTTCCATAGCTCGATGCCGATGTTGCTGGGGGCGCCGAAGCGGGCGGCCCGGAAGTAGAGGTTGCCGTTGTAGGCGGTCATCTCCTCGGGGTTCTGCAGTTTGGATTCCGAACCGGGGGCCTGGGCCGCCCCCGCGCCGGCCGTGTACTGCCAGAGGCGCGGGGGGCCGCTCGTGCCCGTGCCAGCGTAGTAGAGCGAGCCGTTGTAGACGGCCAGGTACGAGGGGTCCTGGCCGGTGGTGTCGGGGATCTCCCAGGCTTGCACGCCGTCGGATCGCCACAGGCTCGTCGAGGGGGTGCTGGTGTCGATGGTGGCGCGGAAGTAGAGCAGGCCGTCATACTCCGTGACGTAAGACGGGTACCGGACGGGATCGCCGGTGAGGACGTCGGTGATCGGGTTGCCGACCCAGGCGGCCGCGGGGCTCGCCAGGAGCGCGGAAAGGGCCGTCGCAAGGACCAAGGCAATGAGCGGGCAAAACGGGCTCGAGGCGTGGCGCATGACTCTCCTCCGGGCGGGCCAGAATAACTTCCCCCGGGAGAGCCCCTGGCCTTCAGACAAAGTATAGCACCTTTTCGGGAGGCGCGCCAAACGGAAAATCGCCAAGGTGCGGCAGGAGCCGCCGGGGACTCCGACCAGGAGCGTGCCGGGCGGTAGGGTCAAACCTTCGTCAACAGGCCGTCCTGGCACGGCGCCGCCCGCTGGCCGCCTGGGCGGGTGAAGCGGGCTCGCGGCTGCCGCTCACGGCGCGGCGAGTTCGAGAATGAGCGACTTCATCAGGGGCGGCTTCGCGCAGGTGATGGTGTAGGTCTCGGCGGCCTTCGTGGCCACGTGCACGTCGCGTTTCTCCGCGCCCTCTTCCTCCCACACATACGTGATCTTCACGGGGCGGAAGCCGCCGGCCGGCTCGGCATAGTCGGCGTCGATGCGGAAGTCGAAGAGGCACAGCGTGTTCCGCTGCGGCGTGCTCTGGTAGCGGACGAGGGCCTTGCGGGTGCCGGCGGGGACCTGGTCGAAGGTGACGTAGCGGCAGGAGCCGGGCTGCGGCCCCATGAGTTTGGCGGCCTCGCGGAAGGTCTTGCCGCCGTCGGTCGAGACCTGGAGGAGCCAGCCTTCGCGTGCGTCGCGGGCGCGGTAGTGGGCGCCGAAGCGGACGCGCTTGAGGTCGCCCGGCGTCTCGATGGGGAACGTGACGGAGCCGCCCACCTGGTCGTACTCCTTCACGCGCAGGAGGTGCGGGTCGACGCCCTGGAGGTCGGGGTGGAAGTCGGCGACGACGAGTTGCCGGGCCTTGGCGTCCGGGTTGGTGCTGCCCTCGACGGTGACGGTGCCCTCCTGGGGCCCGGCGGAGAAAGAGATGGTGTTGGGGCCCTGGGCGAGGGCGGGCAGGGGGGCCTGCGAGTGCTGGACGTCGTGCGCGATCCGCAGGGACTCGAGGCCCGTTCCGGCGCCCGCGAGTTCGAAGCGGAGGCGGTAGTCGTAGCGGCGGAAGCAGAGGGGCTTTAAGTCGAGCGTCCGGTCGCCGGAGGCCTCGATGCGGGCGACCTCGCGCCAGTCGAGGCCGTTATTGTCGGAGAAAGATACGACGATGCGCCCGCCCTGGCCGACGACGGCCCCCAGGGCCGCCTGGCCGCCGAGGTAGACGTAACTTGAGGGCATCCGCAGGACGAGGACGCCCGGCGCGGCGGGGTCCTTCAGGTGCAGGGCGGGGCCCTTGCCGTCGTCGGCCTTCGAGGCGAGGTTCTCGGCCGCGAGGGCCCCCGTGCGGAAGGCGCCGTCCGCCAGGGGGACGGCGTACTCGAGGGTGCCGTTCCCGATGCGTCCGGGGGCGATGTCGCCGAAGCGTGCCTGGAGGCCGAGGGCCGCGCGGCTCTTCAAGACGTCGCCCGGGTCGTCGCCGCCTCCGTCCATGTTGACATGCAGCCCTTTGTTGAACCAGTTGCGCGTGAGGCGCTCGCCGGGCCTGAGTTGCACGTTCACGCCGTAGCCCTGGCTGTAGCCGTACTCGTAGAGGCCGTGCTTGCCGTCGTACTCGACCATGGTGGACGACCAGCCGTGCCAGCCGGCGAGGTTGGGGCCGTCCCTGGTGTACCACTCGCACGTGGCCAGGAGGGGCGGGCCCTTCTTCCAGCCCTCGCCCCGGGCGAACTCGCGGAGTTTGCCGTCGTTGCCGCGATAGCCGGGGTTCTTCTCGTGCCAGTCGCGGACGGTCTGGGAGATCTCCTCGACGCTCGCGATGGAGCCGTCGGGCGCGCGGAACCAGTTCATCAGCGATCCGTCCACGAGGTGCCACTTGCCGCCGTACGAGACCTCGGGGACGCTGTGCACGTTGATGGCCCAGCCCCGGGCCTCGAAGCCCAGGTAGCGGGCGAGCTGCTCGACGTCGGCCGACGCGCAGCAGCACATCCCGTAGCCGTACACATGGATCGTCTTCATCACGTCGTGGACGTTCGACTCGTTCTGGAGGAACTCGTTGGGCGGGGCGGTCTGGTGGCGGTACTTGACGACGGTCTTCCAGAGGGCGATCGCCTTCTCCTGGTCGCTCATGCCGGGCTTGATGCAGGACTGCTTCCAGGCCTCGAGGTCGGAGACGTCCTCGACCTTGTCGCAGATGACCTTGAGGTGCGAGACGACGCCGGGCGCGGGCTGGGCGGCGCGGGCCCGCGGGGCGGGCGCGGCAACCGCGGCGACCAGGGCGGCGGCGAGCCAGAGAAGAAGGGCAGGGGGCTTCACGCGGTCTCCTTTCGTGGCGGCGGCCCGCGCGGGGCCGCGAGCGCCCCGCGGGCGGGTCGCCCGAGAGTATACCGGGCGGGGGGCGGAATGCAACGGGCCGACGCGGGCGCGGGGCGCGGCTGCTTTCCGCGGCCGTCGGATGCCACCCAATTCGGCTGCGGGCCGCGGGCGGATTTATCCGATGAAGTCTATACGGCGGGGGGCCGGCGGCGGGTACCGCAAGATTGGGCTAGGAAACGGCGGGCCGGCACGCTATAATCACGCCATCAGGGTCCACGGGGTCCGTGGCCAGCCTTGCATTGGGGCATCCGATCAACGTCCTCCTCTTGTACCCCGAATGTCCGGACACGTTCTGGAGTTTCAAGCACGCGCTGCGGTTCATCCAGAAGCGGGCGGGGTCGCCGCCGCTCGGCCTGCTGACGGTGGCGGCGATGCTGCCGGCGGAATGGTCGAAGCGGCTGGTCGACCTGAACGTGACGCGCCTCAGCGCGAAGGACCTGGAGTGGGCCGACCTCGCCATGGTGAGCGGGATGATCGTGCAGCGCGACAGTGCCGCGCAGGTCATCCACCAGTGCAAGGAGGCCGGGCTGACGGTGGTGGCGGGGGGGCCGCTCTTCACCATCGAGCACGAGCGGTTCCCGGAAGTGGACCACTTCGTGCTGAACGAGGCCGAGGTGACGCTGGCGCCGTTCCTGGCGGACTTCGCGCGGGGCGAGGCGCGGCGGATGTACACGAGCGCCGAGTTCCCGGACCTTCGCGCGACGCCGACGCCGCTGTGGGCGCTGGCGGACATGAAGCGGTACGGCTGGATGAGCCTCCAGTTCTCGCGGGGGTGCCCGTTCAACTGCGACTTCTGCAACGTGACGGTGCTCTTCGGCCACAAGCCGCGCACGAAGGCCCCGGAGCAGATCCTGGTGGAACTCGACGGGCTGTACGCGCTGGGCTGGCGCGGGGGCGTGTTCTTCGTGGACGACAACTTCATCGGGCGCAGGAAGGCCGTCAAGAACGACCTTTTGCCGGCGCTGATCGCGTGGCAGAAGCGGAACCCCGGGGTCCAGTTCGCGACCGAGGTGTCGATGGACCTGGCGGACGACGCGGACCTGATGCGGATGATGGTGGAGGCGGGGTTCCGCATGGTCTTCGTCGGGGTCGAGACGCCCGACGAGCAGAGCCTGGTGGAGTGCGGCAAGAAGCAGAACCAGGGCCGCGACCTGGTGGCCGACGTCAAGCGCATCCAGCGCGCGGGGCTCCAGGTGACGGGCGGCTTCATCGTGGGGTTCGACCACGACGAGCCCTCGATCTTCCAGCGGCAGATCGACTTCATCCAGAAGAGCGGGATCGTGACGGCCATGGTGGGCCTGCTGCAGGCGATCCCGGGGACGCGGCTGTACGAGCGCCTGCAGCGCGAAGGGCGCCTGGTGGGCCTCTCCTCCGGCGACAACGTGGACGGGAGCACGAACCTCGTGCCGCGGATGAGCGCGGAGCGGCTGCGCGACGGATATCGCCATATCCTTGAACACATCTACGCGCCTAAGCACTATTATGCGCGGGTGCGGACGTTCCTGCGGGAGTATCGCCTGCCGACCGTGAAGGCGCGGATCAAGTGGGTGGAGGTCCTGGCCCTCTTCCGCTCGCTCTTCCGGCTGGGGATCCTGGACGAGGGGCGGCTGGGGTACTGGGGGCTCCTGCTGTGGACGCAGCTGCGGCGGCCGGAGTTGTTCCCGCTGGCCGTCACGCTGGCCATCTCGGGCTACCACTGCCGCAAGGTCTGCCGCCTGCACGTGATGAAGTAGGCGGCGCGCGGCGGGCGGCGCGAGGGTTTGTGCGTCTCTCGGGCGGCGAAAAAAAGCCCCCGGCTCCGCGGAGCCGGGGGCTTCCTTGTTGTCCCGATCGCGTCAGGCCTGGCTGCGCCGGACGTTCTCGGCCTTCGGGCCCTTGGGGCCCTGCGTCACGTCGAACTCGACCGCTTCGCCCTCGGTGAGGGTCTTGAAGCCTTCGCCCTGGATGCTGCTGTGATGCACGAAGACGTCCGGCCCGCCGTCCTGCTGGATGAACCCGAAACCCTTCTGATCGTTGAACCACTTCACTTTTCCCGTAGCCACGGATGCGACTCCTCATGCTTCTCCCGGCAAGGTGTTCGGCGATTCCGGGCCGGGAGGTCACCAGAACCGATTCGTTGGGCCGCCACCCGGCGGCCTGCGCTCCCGGCCGGGCCCGTGCGGAACGGGCGCCCGCGCCGGCGAGCGTGTTTAACCATCTTACCCGCCCGCGGGCCGCGCGTCAACAACGAAACTGCCGCCTTCCGCGCGGGCGAACGGGCTGGCGGGCCCGCGCGGCAGGGGGTAGAATGCGGCGGCGCCGGCAGCCGCGCGGCTGCGCGGCCCGAATCCGCACCGCCACGGAGACCGCCCATGCCCGCCGCCGACCGTCGCCCCGAGGTCGTCGCCATCCACTGCCCCCTCTGGCACAACTACGATCACGCCAGCGCCTGGAAGGGCGAGGGCTGGTGCGAGTGGGAACTCCTGAAGGCCGCCGTGCCGCGCTTCGCCGGCCACCGCCAGCCCCTCGAGCCCGCCTGGGGCTGCTTCGACGAGAGCGATCCCGCGTGGGTCGGGCGCGAGATCGCCCTGGCCGCCGACCACGGCATCGACGTCTTCCTCTTCGACTGGTACTGGTACAGCGGCGTGCGGATCATGGAGGAGGCGCTGGAGCGCGGGTTCCTGAAGGTGCCGGCGTGCCGGCGGCTGCGCTTCGCGCTGATGTGGGCCAACCACGACTGGGCCGACTACTTCCCGCCCCCCTTCGGCAAGCCGTGGAACATGTGGCTGCCGTCGCGCCACACGCCGCGCGACCTGGAGCGCGTCATCGACTACGCCGCCGAGCACTACTTCGGCCAGCCGAACTACTGGCAGGTCGGGGGGCGGCTGTTCTTCAGCCTGTTCCAACCGACGAAGTTCGTCGACGAACTGGGCGGGCCGAAGGCCGTGCGGGCGCTGCTCGCGCGGATCGACGCGCGCCTGGCGGCCGCCGGCCTTCCGCCCCTCCACTGGAACGCCATGCTCTGGGGCCCGGAGCCCGTCGCGGCCCTGCGGGACGCGGGCTTCCACAGCACGACGACCTACAACGTGACCGCGAGCGGCAAGGCGGGGCCGGACCTGCTGGACCGGTACGAGGACCTCATCGACGCGCACGGGGCGCAGTGGAAACGGATGAGCGCGGCCGCGCTGCCGCACCTGCCCGTCGTCACCATGGGGTGGGACGTGACGCCCCGCTGCGTCAAGGACCTGGCGTGGCCGTTCCCGCCTTCGCCCGCGACGGGAAAGCACGACTATCCGTACGGCGCCGTCGTGGTCGGCAACACGCCCGAGCGGTTCGAGCAGTTGTGCCGCCGGGCGGCCGAGCACGTGGCGTCGGACCCCGCGCGGCCGCCGGCCGTCCTCCTGAACGCGTGGAACGAGTGGACCGAGGGCAGTTACCTCCTGCCGGAGAAACGGACCGGGACGGCCTACCTGGAGGCCCTGCGGCGAGTGTTCGGCGTGAAGAGCGCCGGATGAGGCGGCGCCTGCGACCGGGCCGGCGGCCGCCGACGAGGGTGCCATGCTTTCGCTTGCGAAAGCATGCGCGCTCGTTAGACTCCCGGCATGGAACCGGCGCACCGGAAGCGCCTGCGACACTACGACACGCCGGGCCACGCACACTATCTGACGTTTTCCTGTTACCGGCGGCAGCCGCTGCTCGGGCTCGACGAGCCGCGCCGGTATCTTCTCGGGGCGCTGGTTGCGGCCAGGTCGAAAGTGGCGTTTCACCTCTGGGCCTATGTGATCATGCCCGAGCACGCGCACCTGCTCGTATGGCCGTTCGGTGGGGCGACGGTCTCGGACATCCTTCGGCAGGTCAAACTGCCGGTCGCCAAGCGGTGCAGGCTCCTGGCCCTCGGCGGGTGTCCCGACCTCCTTGCCGCGATGTCGGTCACGCCGCCGGGCGTGGGGCGCCCGCTGCGCTTCTGGCAGCGTGGCGGAGGGTATGACCGCAATCTCTGGTCCCCGGGGGAGATTCGCGAGAAGATCAACTATGTCCACGCGAACCCGGTGCGGCGCGGCTTGGTCGTGCGGCCCACGGATTGGCCCTGGTCCAGTTGGCGCGCTTGGAGCGAGGGGGTCGACGAACCGGTCCCGATTGACCGGGAGACAGTTCCTCCCCTCGCGGGGTGACCGGCACCTGTGGCACGGCAAGGTTCATCTTGAGGGTGCCGTGCCTCCCCGCTGTTGCGGCGGCACGGTCGTTGGATGCTTGACGCACGCTTTCGCAAGCGAAAGCGTGGCACCCGGCTCATCTTGGGGGTGCCGCGCCTCCCCGCTGTTGCGGCAGCACGGTTGTTGGATGCCTGAAGCACGCTTTCGCAAGCGAAAGCGTGGCACCCGGCGCGAACGGCCACGGCGCCGCTCCCTCACGGTCGCGGCTCGGTCTTCCGCCGCAGGCGCGGGTAGACCTCGCCCAGGACGAGCCCGCCGACGAGCAGCCCCCCGCCCAGCCACTGGACGCCCGTCAGGCGGTCGCCCGCCAGGAGGTACCCGAACAGGGCGGCGAAGAGCGGTTCCATGACGATGATGACCGCCGTCTGGACCGCCGTCAGCCGCTGCTGGGCGAACGTCTGGACGACGAAACCGAGGGCCGTCGCCACGACGCCCGTCAGGAGGAGCGCCGGCCACACGCTGGCCGGCGGCCAGGCGATCGGGTCGGTCAGCGGCCACACCAGCAGGAGGATGACCGTCGCCGTCATCATCTGGCCCTGGGCGAGGGCCAGGACGTCGTGATGCTTGGCGTATCGGTCGAGCAGGGCGATCTGGAGGCCGAAGCAGACCGCTCCGCCGAGTGTGAAAAGGTCGCCTGCCGCGATGCCCGCCGGCGCCCCGCCCGACAGGAGCGCCAGGCCCGCGACGCTCACCGCCACGGCCGCCCACAGGGCCGCGCCCGTCCGCACGCCGAACAGGACCCGGTTCGCCAGCGGGGCGAAGACGATGAACAGGCCCGTGATCAGGCCCGTGTTCGTGGCGGTCGTCTGACGCAGACCGAACGTCTGGAGCAGGTACCCCGCCGCCAGCACCACGCCGATGAGGCTGCCCGTCCGCAGGGACCGCCAGGTCAGCCGACGCGCCGCCAGCGGGGCGAGCGCCAGCGACCCGATGAGGAACCGGACCGCCAGGAACGACGCCACCCCGTACACCGCCACGGGCTCCTTCATCACGCTGAAGGTCCAGCCCCAGACGGCTACGACGGCCAGCAGCAGGCCGCATGTCAGCACATGGCTCATCGGATGGTCCCGGCCGCCCCGCGCCCGCGGGGTCGAGGCGTCCTTATAGCGGGGGGCGACCGGCTTGTCCAGCGATGTACGGTCGGGGCCGCGCCCGGCGGCGCTGACGCACGTGTCTAGCGTGCCTGACAAGTCCCCATCGCGTCACGGGCACGCTAGACACGCACGCGTTGACAGCGGGCGGGTGGGTGCGCCTCGCCCACCTTCCCCGGCCGCCCTGGGGGCGGGCGACCCACGCGCCGCGGCCGCCGCGCCGGCCGCCGTTCCCTCCGTGTCGGCGTACGCCTCCCGGCAGGGCCGCCAGGGGCGGTGCGCGCCGCCTCGCGGCGCCGCCGGTGGGATTCCCGCCCGCTGGCACGGTCTTTGCCTTCTATGTCGGGTGGAGTGAGGACGCGAGCGAGGGCAGCCGAAAGCGAGAGGCGGACGATGGACGGGCGGCGAAACCATCCGGCGGACGACCAGGGCGGCCAGAGGGGACGAGGAGGGACGGCCATGCGGTGGGTCACGGAGACGGAAGACGAGGCGGTGCCGGTCAGGCGGATCGTGCGACGCGTCGAGGAGCCGATGGTCGAGGTCCTGCCGGCGGCCCTGCGCCTGCCGGCCGACCTGCTGGACCTTCTGCCCCGGCACGGGCGGATCATCGACCTGGGCTGCGGGGCGGGGAGGCGGTGCCTGGCCCTGGCGCGGCAGGGGCACTTCGGCCTGACGGGCGTCGACCGGAGCGAGCCGGCGATCGAGTGCGCCCGCCGCGAGGCCGAGCGGCTGCTCGTGCGGCCGGTGCCGGAGTTCATCGTCGCCGACGCGCGGCGGCTGCCGTTCCCCCCCGACGCCTTCGACGCGGGCCTCCTGGAAGGGCTCCTGACGATGCAGTCCGGCCCCGTCGACCGGGCGCGGATCCTGTGCCAGGCGCGGCGGGCGATCGTCCCGGGCGGGCGGCTGTACGTGGCCGAGATGGCCCAGGCCTGGCACGACGCCGCCTACCGCCGCTGGTACCTGGAGGCGGCCGAGGCGGACGAGATCGGAACGCTGGCCGTGCGGCACCCGCGGACGGGTGAGGTCCTTTACCGCGTCCACCACTTCCAGGAGCGGGAACTGGTGGACCTCTTGGCGGCCACGGACTTCGAGATCGAGCGGTTCCGTTGTGAGGACATCATCACCCGGGCCGGCCGCCGGGCCGAGGGGATCTTCCTGGTGGCCGTGAACCGCAAGTAGGCCCGAGTGCTACGAGACTTGCGCCCCCGCGGCGAGGGCACTGCGACCGGGCGGGCCGCCCCGAGGTGTGCGGCCCGCTCGGCGTCTTTTCTTGCGCGGGCCACGGGCCCCGCCGGGTTTCCGTTGCGGGCGGGCGGCGCGGCCGCGTAGATTCCTTGAGGAGAGCCGCACGTCGCG